>CAYNFQ010000026.1:0-2688 GCA_964396715.1 uncultured Gammaproteobacteria bacterium | reverse complement strand
TTTTCGGATATTTCTGAGGGCTGTCATTATCTGTTTGGTGACGGGAAAAGAGTATGCTTTCCCAAAAATTTCTCCTTCCAGTCCGTGATTGCCTCCGTAAATAATATTAGGTAATTTAACCCTTTCTTTGACATCCTCGAGTTTCCTGCCGCTGATAATTGCCAAATAAAAGCCGGGCTTTTGGCAAAGCTTTTGTAATAAACTTCTGGTTTTTGTTGGCAAATAGGCTTTTTCAGGAGATTTAACAATCGGGGTTAAAGTGCCATCAAAATCCAGCATTAAAACTTTTGCGGGGCTATTTTGTAGTTGGGCAGTAATTTTGTCTAAATTTTTCCATAAATCCATTATTAATTATCCTAAATTAACTATACTTTTCAAAAGCTCTGCTGACCAGCGGTAGACATTATTATTCTTAACTACTTCCCTCATATCATGCATTCTTTCAGTTTGCTCTTTTGGCGTCATCTCCAGCGCTTCTTTGATGGCATCGGCTGTTTGTTCTCCATTATAAGGATTTACGATTAAGGCATCTTTCAGCTCTTTGGAAGCTCCGGTATATTGGCTTAAAATAAGCACCCCTTTTTCATCATCCCTGGCTGCCACATATTCCTTGGCTACCAAATTCATACCGTCATGCAAAGATGTCACCAGACAAAGATTTGCCAGTTTGTAAAATTTTTGGAGTTCTTCATGGCTGTGGTATTTTTCCAAAAATATGATTGGTTTCCAACCGTTCATTCTAAATAGCGAATTGATCCGTTCCACTTCTTTTTCTACCTCTTGGCCAAACTCACGCATTTTTTTTATTTTGGTCCTTGAGGGAGGAGAGATTTGTATAAAGGTAAAATTCGTTTTGTATGAGGGGTATTTGGTCAGGAAAATTTCAATTGCCTTAAGCCGTTCTAAAATCCCTTTGGTATAATCAAGCCTGTCTATGCCCAGCCCGATATACTTTGTTTTTATCCCCAGATTCTTTAATGCTTTTTCGGCCTCAAGTTTATAGTTAATATTTTGACTTAAACCATTGGGGAAGGCGATACTGATTGGGAATGGTTTGACAAAAGACAAGTGGTTGTTCCTGGTGACTGTAAACCTCTCAAAATCTATCAAAGATTCCAGTTCCCTGCCCACAGTTTCAATGAAATTATTGCAGTGAAGTTGGGTATGGAATCCCAATAAATCTGCCCCCAGCATTCCGTCCAGAATTTCCTTTTTCCAGGGACAAATACTGAAAGATTCCGGATTGGGCCAGGGGATATGCCAGAAAAGCCCGATTGTGGCACTGGGCTTTTGGGTCTTGATCATTCTTGGCGCTAGGGCAAGATGAAAATCCTGGATTAACACAATCGGCCTATCCAGCTCTTTTATCTCTGAAAGTACTGCCTCTGCAAATTTTTGGTTGACTTTTCTATATTGCTCCCAGTCTTCTTTCCGGAATGTCGGCCTGGTGTGGGCTATATGGCAAAGAGGCCACAAGCCTTCATTGGCAAAGCCGTAATAATAGCCACCTTCTTCTTCCTCGGTAAGCCAAACTCTTTTTAGAGTATATTTAGGCTCATCAGGCGGAACTTTGATTTTATGTTGTTTATCAACCACTAATCTGTCTGCGTCTCCTGAACCTTGAGCAATCCACATTCCACCGGTTGCCTGCATCACAGGTTCAATGGCTGTAACCGGGCCGCTGGCAGGAATATAATAGCTGATTTTGCCTCCATTTTTGGTATGGATATAAGGCTCCCTGTTGGAAACCATAAAAATAGACCTGTTCCTTAAGGTATCTTTTACAAACTCTTTTAACCTTTGGGATGTCCAGGGGGAATCCAGTTTCTCCAGCCTCATTCTGGCCTCCTCCGATGCGATGGATCTGGCTTCTGTCAGACTTCTTCTGATACTGCTAACTTCACTGACAAGGGGGCCAAAAAGAAAAGAGTTCGTTAATCTTTTTGGCCCCTGTTTTAAAGTGCCTGATCTGGCCGATCTTAATGTTTCCACCAGACTTTTGATGGGTGCATAGATAATCCAGCGGATCAAAAGAAGAACAGCCAGAGAAAGCAGAGTTGCCTGTACCAGCAGTCTGATGAGATTATTTTTCCAGATTTCCGTCAGCCTGTCGTTTATATAGCCGGCATTTTGAACTATCATTAAAGCACCTACCACACTTTTTTCATCATGCAAAGGTACTGCCAGAAGATAGACTTTTTGATCCTGGAAACTGGTAAAACCCCCATTGGCTTTATCCTCATCCATGGCATTGGCAATCACTTCCTGTGCGGCAGAGGTAGCTTCAGGAATAACAGAGGAGATGGCTATAGCTTTGCCTTTATTATCATAGATACCCAGTCCGGCAAATCTTTCCTTAGCGCTAAATCTCATAACTACATTTTGCAGGTAATTCTCTGATTTATTAATGAAATTCGGTTCCACTGTTTCCTTTAAGCTCTCGGCCAAAAGAGTAGAACGGTATTGCAGGTCTGATTTCAGCCTTTGCTCCTCTCTGCTGATCTGATCAAGGGTGAATGCAGCCACTATTAAACTTATGATAATCACAATTGCCAAAAGAACCAGAATAATCTGCTTCATATTTGATCGGTATATTTTACTACAGAGAGCAAGGAATCTCCAGTTACGTGGACTTGAGTTTGGTGCAAAACTACTTTTAAGTTGATTTGACAAGTAAAAAGGCAACTG
>CAYNFQ010000025.1:0-3651 GCA_964396715.1 uncultured Gammaproteobacteria bacterium | reverse complement strand
CAAAACAGTGAAGAAAAATATTCCGGCTTTAAACGTGCAAAGCAGGGATGCTCCTGCGAGCAGTCCTTCGATTCGCTTGCGCTCTCTCAGGATTAAAATCCTTTAAGCCATCTACTAAATGTCTTTAAGGATAATTTAATCATAAAGCTTACCAGCTTGCCTTGTCAAGAGGGCATTTTAGCTTCAAATTTATCTCTAAAACGTTTTGGGGACTTGACAAAACAATATGTGTATGCTAATGTGTATGTGTATGTTAAATAAGAGAACTCATATACTTTTTGATAAAGATCGTTGGAATAAATTAACTAAGATTGCCAAATCTCAAAATACCTCTGTGGGAGATTGGGTCAGAAAGGCCGTTGATGATAGAATGAATAGACAGAAAGAGCTGGAACAGAGAAGAAGAGTTATTGAAGCGATATTAAAACACAGACCCAAACCTTTTAAAGGTATTATAGATTATAAAGAATTAATCAATGCCGGAAGAAAATATTAAAACATATATTGTTGATGCTTCTTTAGTATTGGCCTATCTATTACCGGATGAGCGATCCGAACCTGTTTCCCAAGTTTTTCAAAATTATATTCAAGGTAAAGTTAATTTTGCCGCACCAGGAATTTTATCTTACGAAGTTTTAAGCGGGCTAAAAAATGCTATGGGTAAAAGGTTAAACAAACAGGAAGCATATAACCTGATTGAGGATTTTTTAAATCTAACGATTGCGTTTGTAGAAATTGATCTAAAAGGGGTGTTTAATTTAAGTATTGAGAATAATCTGTCTGCTTATGATGCCTGCTACCTTTATTTGTCGCAAAACAAAAAAATACCACTTCTCACTCTGGATCAAACTCTTCAAAAATTAGCCTAGATATTATCTGCTGGATTGGTAACTCGTTCTCCTTGGAGTGGTGTTTATAATCACAAGAAAACCCCGCTTTCTTAAAGCGGGGTTCAACTGAGGTGTGATTACATACTTCCGTGGGGTTGGTGTAAATCTTAGCCAGGGTTTTCTTGTTTCTTGTAAACTTGAAAAGAGAAAACCTGCCTGCCCTGACTGCCGTCAGGCAGGCCGGCAGGCAGGACCGCGGACTCTTAGTCCGCGGAAGTTTATAATCCTGAAAAATCTAAAGTAGCAAAATAATCATCAGGAGTTTCCGCCCTCCTTATTCGTTGGATACTTCCATCTGGTTTTAAAAGAAGCTCTGCAGATCTAAGCTTCCCATTATAATTAAACCCCATGGCATGACCATGAGCTCCAGTATCATGGATAACAATAAGGTCACCTTCTTCTATTTCCGGTAAAGGCCTTTGAATTGCGAATTTGTCATTATTCTCGCATAGAGACCCTGTTACATCATAAACTTGGTCGGAAGAGGCATCTGCTTTCCCTAAAACTGTAATATGGTGATATGCTCCATACATTCCCGGCCTCATTAAGTTTGCCATGCTGGCATCAACTCCCACGTACTGTCTATAAGTATCTTTTAAATGTAAAACTCTGGTGACTAAATACCCATTGGGTCCGGTGATGAGTCTGCCACATTCCATGACAATCCTTAGAGGATCCAAGCCAGCGGGAACGATCTTATCTTGGTAAGATCTTTGTATACCCGAACTAACATATTCCAAGTCAACTTCTTGCTGCTCCGGCCTGTAAGGTATACCAATCCCACCGCCAAGATTAACAAACTCCAATTTTATTCCCAATCTTCGGTTTAATTCCAAAGCCACATCAAAAAGCATGTTGGCTGTTCCTATGAAGTAGTCGGGATTTAATTCGTTAGAGGCAACCATAGTGTGTAAACCAAACCGAGTAACTCCTTTATCCATCATTACTCTATAGCCCTGGAAAAGTTGCTCTCTGGTAAGGCCGTATTTGGCTTCTTCCGGTTTACCGATTATGACATTACCCTCTCTTAAAGGCCCCGGATTATACCTGAAACAAATCAGATCAGGCATTCCAGCTGCTCTCTCCAAATGTGAGATGTGAGAAATATCATCCAAGTTAATGATTGCTCCCAAATCATTGGCTTTTTGGAATTCTGGAGCTGGAGTATCGTTAGAGGTAAACATGATATCCTCACCTACAATACCTACTCTTTCAGCCAGCATCAGTTCAGGTAGAGAACTGCAGTCAGTTCCCATGCCCTCTTCCTGCAATACCCTTAAAATATGAGGATTAGGTAGGGCTTTAACTGCAAAAAAGTTTTGAAATCTTTTCCCGGGTACCCATCCAAAAGCTCTATTTAATCTTTGAGCCGTACTTCTGATACCGCCTTCATCATAAATATGAAAAGGAGTAGGGTATTGTGCGACTATTCCTTCAATTTGTTCTTGGGTAAAAGGTAATAATTTTTCTGTCATGTTTAGATTTTTAAGTTTTGTCTAATGCTTTCTGTAGCCCTTAGAATATTTTCTCTGTGGCCAAAGCCGGCCAACCTAAAATATCCTTCACCACCCGGTCCAAATCCTACCCCCGGGGTTCCAACCACATGAGCTTCAGACAGTAATTTATCAAAGAACTCCCAGGAGTTTAATCCATTTGGAGTCCTCATCCAAACATACGGGGCATTAATACCGCCAAATGTCCTGATCCTTAAGTCTTCCAATGTTTGTCTGATGATGTGGGTACTCTCCATATAATAATTAACCAATCCTTGACATTCTTTTTGCCCCTCTTCTGTTAAAACAGCCAAGCCTCCTTCTTGGGCTATATTTGAGGCTCCGTTAAACATCGTTGTTTGTCTTCTGTTCCAGGCTGCATTAAGTTGCTCCGGGGCTGTATCTTCAACAACCAAATCCATAGGTACAACAGTCCAACCCAATCTTACACCTGTAAAACCAGCCCATTTAGAAAAGCTGTTTATTTCTATGGCACATTCTCTAGCGCTTTCAATTTCATAAATACTTCTTGGTAAGTTAGGATCAGAGACATAAGCAGAGTAAGCGGCGTCAAAAACAATCACCGATCTGTGAGTTCTTGCGTAATTTACAAATGCTTGTAGCTGATCTTTGGTAGCAACAGCGCCGGTTGGATTGTTAGGATAACAAAGAAAAATTAAGTCTGCCTTTGTCTGGGGTGGAGGGGAAACAAAACCATTTTCTTCAGTGCCTCTCATATAGACCAGATTGTCATAAATACCATCCTGAAGTTTTCCGACTCTTCCCGCAATAACATTTGAGTCTACATAAACAGGGTAAACAGGATCCTGGACTGCTATTATATTATCCCGATCAAAAATTGAAGAAACGTTTGCAGAATCAGTTTTTGCACCGTCACTGATAAAAACTTCTTGAGGTTGGACCCTAAGTCCTTTTTGTTGATACCATTCAGCCAACGCTTGTCGTAATCTTGCGTCACCTTGCTCATCTCCGTATCCAGTGTAGGTTTCCACACTTGCCAGTTTTTCTACCACTAATCTTAAACCTTGCAAAGTTTTGGGAGTTAGAGGCTCGGTGGTATTACCAATCCCAAGTCTCATCACTTCAACTCCGGGATTTTGTGATTGGAATTCACGCGTTCTTCTTGCAATTTCGGAAAAAAGATATGCTGCCGGCAGATTTGCAAACTCAGGATTAATTGTTGCCATAATCTTCGGGTAATATTTGAAATATACCACACTTTTTGCAAAAAGCAATAAGTTGTATAC
>CAYNFQ010000024.1:0-5311 GCA_964396715.1 uncultured Gammaproteobacteria bacterium | reverse complement strand
TTAAAAGATTTTGGACTGTTGGGATAACCCAAATCTAGTTATGTACCAGACTCTAGAATATAATCTTAACATTCGATCCCTTTTTTGGGGTCGGATTTTTTTAAATAAAATTTATGGCAGAGATATTAGCAGGAATTGATTTAAAGCAGTATTTTCCTACAAATAAGGGATGGCAGGTTATTGAAATTCCAAGAGATTCTGCAGACATAGACATAAGAGATACAGTGCCGGGAACAAGAATCAGATGTATAGACAAAAGATTCGGGGCTACCCCAAACGGTTATGTTCCTGAAACTGTCCCTCTTGCCCCTGCCTGGTTAGGTGCTATAGATGGGGTAGCGGCATTCCTGAAAGGTAATGCAGAGAAAAGGATGGCTTCTGCAGTTAAGTTAACAGAATCGGTCGGGTTTGACAGAGCGGATCATGGAGATTATTTATTGGGAGACAGAGGCTGCGCCTTTCGCAGGGCTCATCTGGCCGGGGAGTTTGAGGAGTTGACGTCTTTAACGGAAATTGAAACCAGAATCTTAAGGAAGAAGTTTGGCATACATCATTTTGAACTTTATGAGGCTGGGAACCACCCGATTGGTTTTCTGTTAAATGATAAACCATTCACAACCGGAATGCCTAAAGATGGTCTTTATTATCCAGTTGATATCTGGTTTCCGGAAATGGTTGGTATTAATCCGGAAAAAGCTTTACCTGTTGTTGAAAAATGCGGAGAGCTGATTTTACCAGAGGGTAGCCGTAACTTATTTGTAGTTGTATAATTATTCCATGACTTTGCATTTAAAAATTGTTACTCCGGAAAAACTGCTTCTTGATGAGGAGGTTTCGCAGGTTAATGTTTCAACAGAGCAAGGACAGATTGGTATACTCCCCAATCATGCTAATTTAATGGCCAAACTTGAACCCGGGGAATTAGTTATCAAAAAAGGCGGGAAAGTGGATACTTTGGCAATAGGTGATGGGTTTTTACAGGTTTCTAACAATACTTTAACTGTGATGACAGATCTGGCAGTGAATGAAGCTGATATTGACGAGAAAGCTGTTGAGGAAGCTAAAAAGCGGGCAGAACAAGCCCTGTCTCAAACTTTATCAGATGAAGAATATGCAGAAACTTTGGCCAATTTAGAAAAATCCCTGGCCCAGTTAAGAATTAAAAGAAGGCATAAAGTAAGATGAGATGGTTTTCTGTAAAAACGTTTCTGGAAGTTTCTAATCAAACCGTAATTAACTTATCTGCTGCTTATTTTGCAGTAGCATTTGTGTCGCCTGGAATTTTTGGCATACCCTCATCACAGTACTTTGAACTATTGCTTAAAAATATTCCATTTGGTATATTAGGGTTAATATTCTGTTCATGGTTAGCAGAAAGAATTAAAATTTTATGAATGCTGAAAATTTTCTAACTAGCGTATCAGTTGCCTATACGTTGCTTTTAATAGCAGCTATGCTTATGGTGATGCTTGTGTTATTTTTTTCAAAATCTACCAATTCCACCAGAGAAAGCAAAAAACGCTAGATTGGTAATCATAATTCTCCTGTTATACAATTAACTACATGGCTGATTCAGGTCCGGATCTTTCTATTATTATCCTTAACTATAATGTTAAGGAGCTACTTTTAAATTGTCTGGAATCTGTATTCAAAAATAAAAAGGCTTCTGATAAATGGCAGGTTATTGTGGTGGATAATGCATCATCAGATGGGTCTGTAGAAGCAGTTAAGGCACTAGCTTCCCACTTAGGAAGTGGGAATACGGTTGAGATAGTGGAAAATGAGGAAAATTTGGGATTTTCTGAAGGAAATAATGTAGGGGTAAAAAAGGCTAAAGCTCCTGTTATTTTATTTTTAAATCCGGACACAGTTGTAGTTGGTAATGCCATAAGTAAGTCACTTAAGTTTCTTGAGTCTAATCCGGATATTGGCGCTCTTACCTGCCGTGTGGAATTACCAGATGGAAAGCTGGATTACTCTTCCCACAGAGGTTTCCCTACTCCATGGAATGCTTTTTATTATTTTAGTGGTTTATCTAAATTATTCCCTCACTCTCCCTTATTTTCTGGATACACTGCCAGCTATCTGGATATCAGTAAAACTCATGAAATAGATTGTCTAACCGGAGCTTTTTTAATGGTCAGAAAAATTGCCGGAGAGCAAATCAATTGGTGGGATACTGATTATTTTTGGAACGGTGAAGATATTGAGTTTTGTTATTCCTTAAGAGAGAAAGGTTGGAAAATTTATTTTTATCCGGAAGTAAAAATAATTCATTACAAGGGTTCATCCTCCGGTCTTTGGAAAACAGCCGCAAACGTGGTGGACAGAGAAAAAAAACTTCTTGCCGTCTCTCACGGTACCTCTGCCATGAGAATTTTTTATAAAAAACATTTTTATCAGAAGTACCCCCCTATTTTCAGAGATTTTATTTTAGCTGGTATAAAAATATTGGAACATTATAGAAAGGTCAAATTGTCATTCCGTGCTTGATACGGAATCTATATAAATAGATCCTGAATCAAGTTCAGGATGACGATAAAAGAAAATGGAAAATATTAATTTATCGATCGTCATTTTAAGTTTTAACACCAGAGATATCACTAAAAGATGTCTAGACAAGCTGGAGAAAGCTAGGCAATATTGTGAGAAAAAACTGAACAACAAAATAGAGGTGATTGTTTTGGATAATGCTTCATCGGACGGATCAGCCGCTATGGTTAGACAAGATTACCCATGGGTAAAACTGATTGTTTCCAAAATAAATACCGGTTTTTCCAAAGGTAACAATATTGTTATGAAAAAAGTAAAGAATCCCTTAATTTTACTTTTAAATTCAGATGTTTATCTGGAGGAAGACAGTTTATATAAAGCTTTGGCTTACTTTAAGGTGAACCTAAATTGCGATCTTTTAGGTGCCAGATTAAATTATGTAACAGGCAATCTGCAGCCATCTGCCGGTAATTTGCCAAATCCAATCAATATTATTGCCTGGATTTTGGGTTTAGGTTTTATTCCCATGCTAAATATCTTAATCCCCCCTTTCCATCCTAAGAATAAAGGCTTCTTTTCCAAAGCGCATCCCGTGGGCTGGGTAATGGGAGCTTTTTTTATGTTAAAGCAAGAGATTTTTGAAAAAACGCACGGCTTTGATGAAAATTTGTTTATGCATATGGAGGAAATTGAATGGTGTAAAAGGATTTGGGATTTAGGTTATAAGATCTGGTATGTTCCCCAGATAGAAGTTATCCATCTTCATGGCGCCTCATCTCATTTTGATTTAACCTCAAGCTTTTTAAATGAGTTAAAGGGAATTAAATATTACCTCGCAAAACACTATAAATCTTATTATTCAATTGTTAAATTATTCCTGATCTTAGGCTTCATTTTACGAATTATAGCTTTTTCACTTTTGGGTAAAACCAAAAGAGCCAGAGCTTATTTGGACGGATTATCAGTGATATGAAAATTGCAATAATAACAGTTAATTATAATGGTAAAAAGGATACTTTGGAGTTTTTAAAATCTCTTAAAAAACTATACCCTATACCCTATACCCTATACCCTATTGTAGTGGATAATGCCTCATCTGATGGGAGTGTCAGTGCGATAGATAAGCAGTTTCCTGAAGTTGATATTATTCAAGCTGGAGCAAATTTGGGATTTTCCGGAGGGTATAATAAGGGTATTGAATATGCAAAGACCTGGGGGGCGGATTACTTCCTTATTATAAACAATGATACTTTAATAAATGACCCGGATCTTTTGGATGAACTTGTTAAGACTTTGGAATCCGCTCCAAAGATCGGTCTTGTTTCACCTAAAATATATTTTGCCAAAGGATTTGAATTTCAGAAAGACAGATATTCTTCATCCGAGGCGGGAAAGGTGATTTGGTATGCAGGGGGAAGATTTGACTGGGATAATATCGGCTCCATCCACCGCGGGATAGATGAGGTAGACAAGGGACAATACAGTAATGTTGAGGAATCGGATATCATCAGCGGGGCATGTGTGTTAATTAAAAAAGATTGCTGGGAAAAAATCGGCGGCTTTGATGAAAAATATTTCCTCTACTTTGAAGACAGTGATTTTATAAAAAGAGCCAAAGATAATGGATGGAAAATTTATTACAATGGAAAAGTCTCTATCTACCACAAGGTTTCCCGCTCCACAGGAATAGGCTCCCCTATTACTGACTATTACCATACCAGAAACAGGCTTATTTTCGGGATGAAATATGGAAAATTTAGAACAAAATTTGCCCTTGTAAGAGAAGCTTTGAAATTATTTATATTTGGCAGGCCTGCCCAAAGGCAGGGAGTTTTGGATTTTTATCTGGGAGTTGAGTTCAGGTCGCACCTCAACCAAGGTCCGACCTTAACCAAGGACGCACCTGAACATGTACAGTACCCGCTTAAATTATCCATCGGGATTGTGAATTATAATACTGCTGATTTAACCCATAAACTTCTGGAGAGCATTTTTAAAAAGGGTTCAGGGTTTGATGAAAAGACTATGGAGGTGATCGTCTTAGACAACGGTAGGATTGATCCATGCTATGAAAAAATCAAAGAATATTTAGGAAAGATAAAGTATCTGGAAAATGAAGAAAATGAAGGATTTGCCAAAGGTTATAACAAAACAATTAAATATTCTTTGGGTGAATATTATTTAATGCTTAACTCTGATATTGAAGTGTTACCTCATGGTTTGGAGGAGCTGGTAAAAACTGCAAATGAGTTTGGTGGCGAAGCAGTATTAGGCGGGAAATTAATTTTTCCTGACAGGACCAAACAGGATTCTGCATTTCACCTGCCTACCCTAATCGGAGCTTTTAAGGAATATTTTCTGGCGCAAAAAGGTTCTTATTTTATGTATGAACCTGAAGGTGAGACACCTGCTCAAGTGGAAGGGCTGGTTATGGCCTGTCTGCTGATTCCGAAAAAGATTTTAAATAAGGTGGGATTTTTGGATGAGGGGACTTTTATCTTTTTTGAGGATATTGAATATGCAAGGAGGCTGAAAAAGTATGGAGTACCACGATATTTTGTGCCCACTGCTAAATTTATCCACCACCACGGCGCTTCCACCAAAAAAATAGGTCAGGCAAAAGCAAATGAACTGCTTATCAAAAGCGCCGAGCATTACCACGGAAAAATTTATTACCAACTGCTCACCCTGGTTTTGCGGCTGGGGCAGAAATTAGGCAGAGTGCAAACTCCTGTTTCCAGATGGACTAACAGTTAGCTTCAAATTGTTAAGCGAACTCTAAACTGTTACACATAAACGAACTCTGAATTTTTACACT
>CAYNFQ010000023.1:0-6717 GCA_964396715.1 uncultured Gammaproteobacteria bacterium | reverse complement strand
ATAGTGTAAAAATTCAGAGTTCGTTTATGTGTAACAGTTTAGAGTTCGCTTAACACACCACAAAATGTTGACAAAAGAATAAAATTCTGTAATAATCTGATTATAACTATGAATGATACCCTTTGTTTAGTTACTGTTAGCAAAAAAGCAAAGAAACCCATCAATGGAGGGGTTCTATTGGCGTAATTTAAATACTAAATTCGCCATAAAGAAGCGCCCCTCACAAGAGGGGTTTTTTAATGGGCAAAAAATATGAATATTAATATAGAAAGAGAAAATGTGTGCGAAGATGTCAAACAACCAAAGCCATTATTAGTAATGAAATTTGGTGGTACTTCTGTTGGCGGTGCAAGACCAATAAAAGCAGTAGTGAATTTAGTTGATAGATACAAAAGAGAAGATAATGCATTAGTTGTAGTGGTTTCCGCAATTAGAGGTGCAACCAACAATTTAGTAGAAATGGGTAATTTAATTGAAGCAAACAATAGATCAGGGTTAGAACTAGCTCTGGAAGACTTTTGGTACCGTCACTACGAAGTGGCAAGCGGATTAGACCTTAACCATCCTTTACGGATTTCTTTAGAACATAAGATAGAGGAGCTTTTTTTTGATCTGTATGATTTTGCACTTAGTTTAAATGAATTAACTCTCAAGCACATGGACAGAATTTTGTCTTATGGGGAAAGGTTAAATGCTCCAATTGTACAAGCAGCCTTGGTTTCAAAAGGAATATTATCTGAAGTTGTGGAAGCAACTGAGATTATAGAAACGGATAATAATTTCAGTGCTGCCTCCCCTAATATGGAGAGAACAACCCAGCATGCAAGAAATATTCTTCTGCCTAAGATTGGAGAAGGTATAATTCCGGTGGTCACTGGTTTTATCGGATCAACAATGTATGGTGAAATAACTACTCTGGACAGGGGAGGATCAGACTATACTGCTTCAATTTTGGGCAACGCGCTAAAAGCAGATGAAGTTTGGATCTGGACTGATGTTGATGGGGTTTACACTGCTGATCCAAGAAAAGATCCTAATGCTAGGTTATTGTTAGAGTTGAGTCAAATTAAAGCTCATCAAATGGCCATGCAGGGCGCTCGGGTTTTATACACTAAAACAGTAGCACCTTTATTAGGATCAGGTATTGTCTTAAGAGTGAAGAATACATTTAATCCAGATGCTATAGGGACTAAGATTTATCGGAAGCTTAGCGATGAAAATAGAAACCAGTAATATCAAAAAAAGGGAAGATATGCTAAGATTTTGGCCATGGAATTGCAACATAGATTAAAAAGAAATGCCCAAAGTTTGGAACAAGAGACAGATTTAATTTTAAAAAAGTGGCGTGATGAAATAAATTATATTAGTCCAAGCCTGCTTCCTCTAGTAGATCAGTTTATCAAAAGCAATAAAGGAGGTAAAAAGCTAAGGGGTTTTTTAGTCAGATTAGGGTATGAGTTACAAATCTCAAATGTCAAATCTCCCGTCAAAGACGAGGCTCGCCAAAGGCGGCAAATGTCAAATGGACAAGACATTTTAAAGATAGCTGCTGCTTATGAAATATTCCACACCTCAATTTTAGCGCATGATGACATTATTGATCAAAGCATAGAAAGAAGAGGCTCACCTTCTTTGTACCAGGCTTTGGGAGGTAACCATTATGGAATCTCCCAGGCTATCTGTCTGGCAGATGCAGGGTTTTTTCTGGCCACAAGGATTATTTCTGAAGCAGATTTTCCTGACAAAGAGAAAAATATGGCTTTAGCTTTATTTTCAAAAACAATGGTGGATACAGCTTTGGGACAGATGCTGGATGTGAATTTAGGGGAAAGGGGAAAGGGGAAAGGGGAAAGGAATGAGAACACAATTCAACTTATAAACCTTTTAAAAACGGCCAGATATACCATTGCCGGTCCTTTGCAGTTGGGAGCAATATTGGCTGGATTGGGTCCCACTTCGCCAAGGCTTCGCGGGATAAAAGAATTTGGGGAGAATTTGGGAATAGCTTTTCAAATTCGGGATGATATTTTGGATGGAGAAGTGGAGTCAGTAGAGCAGGCACAGGTTGAGGTATTAAAATATGCAGATCAAGCAAGGAGTATAATACCCAAGCTGACTGATAATATACGAACGAGAAGATTACTAAGTGAGATAGTAGATTATATGGTGGAAAGGAATAAATAAATGTCAAAATCCAAATTACAAATGTCAAATCAATATCAAATGACTAAATTTTAAATTTTTAAATTAAGATTTCATTTGAAATTTGACATTTGAGCTTTGAAATTTAACTTATGAATAGGATTAATAAAGAAAATACCCCCTCCCATATTGCCATTATCATGGATGGTAACAGGAGGTGGGCTAAAGCTCATAATTTGTCTGAGATGAAAGGCCATGAGAAAGGAGCAGAAACTTTGGAAAAAATAGTGGATGAAGCAGAAAAAATGGGAATTAAAACAATCACTGTTTTTGCCCTGTCAACAGAAAATATTAAAGAGCGGGCCAAAAGAGAAGTACTGGGATTGTTCAATCTTTTCAGAAAAGGTTATCACAGCAGGCTAAAAAAGATGATAAAAAATGGGGTTAGAGTGACTATTTTAGGGGAGCTGGGAGGCCTGCCAAAAACCTTAAGACATATTATTGACAAGATCAGAAAAACTTATATTAAAAATGAGTCCATCAAACTTAATATTGCCCTCAATTACGGGGGTAAAAAAGAGCTGGTGGAGGCTATCAAAGATATAGTCAAACAGGGGATTAAGGTGGGCAAAATCAATGAGAGAATTGTGGAAAGGCATCTATACACCAATGGTACTCCTGATCCGGAATTGGTGATCCGAACCGGAGGCAGAAGCAGGTTATCTAATTTTTTGCTGTGGCAGACAGCTTACTCGGAGGTTTACTTTACCAAAACTTTGTGGCCGGATTTTGATGAGAAAGAGCTCAGGAAAGCAATCGCTTGGTACCAAAATCAGAAAAGAAATTTTGGCAAATGAACAGCTATTTAGGGGGCTGGCTTTGCAGTTAAATTATCAGATACGGAAGTGAAATTCCAAGCTGCCCCGCTACAGTTAATTCCTTTAATAATACCCAAATCGGCACAATTTTCCAGTTTGGCATAGAGCCTAAAATCAGCACCCGCATTTTCCGAATAGTAACAATAGCTGCTGCCACTCGGATCCTTTGGCGCATTATCCAAAACATAAGGGCCGATTGTGCTATAGAAGGTATTGATATCGGTTTGGTTGCAATTTGAGTTCTGAGTTATGATATATCTACCATTTTTCTGAAAATAGAGTTCTAAAGCTGTTGCCAGTTGATGAAGGTTATTTTTTCTGATACTATCCCGGGTTTTGATAGTAACTCCCCGATAGGTGGTTAGTCCGATGACGGAAAGCGCAGCTATAATGCTGATTGCCACCAACAGTTCAATTAGGGTGAACCCCTTTTTATTCATAGTCGTCAGTCTTCAGCTATCAGCTTTCAGACTTTTAATTAATCCAGAAATCATAGCGCTTATCTGATCTACTTCGTCAATGACCTCGGTAATAATTTTATCATCCGCCATTTTAAGATTTATAGCAATTTCTAATGCTGCAATCACCTCATATGCTGATCTTTGTGACATCCTTAGGAATCTTGTAAATTCTGGATCAGAACCGGAACCAGATCCTTCAGCTATATTCAAACATATGCTAACTGCAGCTCTTCTAGTTTGATCTACTAGTCCAAACTTCTCTTCCTTCGGAAAGTTAGCAGTGATTTTATAAACTAAGGACACAAATTGAATTGATCTTTGCCAAACAGTAAGTTTTCTAAATTTATGCGTATTCATGTCTGACGACTGATGACTGATAGCTGAAAGCTCTCATGGAATTTCTGCCCATTTTTGGTAAGTGTCAGAGAGAAGATCTTTTAAAATTACCAGGTATTTGACCTGATTTTTTATTACTTCAGCAGCTAAAGTATTATCGGTCAGTTGCCTGCAAAAGCGGATGGGATTTGTTTCAGTCAAAGATATCAGTGAACCGTTAATGGTCAGCTGGTTAGTTTGGATGCTGCTGGAGTCGCAATTTGCGCCTGCGGTAAAGATTACGCCTGAGGAGATGATCACGGCATCTATTTGAATAACTGTTGGATCAACAATCACATCCCCTCTGGCTATTAAAACCAGTCCGGATTTAGGGTTATTACCTTTAATATCTTTGGTAATAAACAGTTTGCCATTCACAAAGACTACCCCGGTTTGATTGCCGGTAATGTCTGAAGGACTGTCAAGGGTTAAGTCTCCGCTGGTGTAATAAACATAATCATTATTGTTACCTTTAAGCTCTGTGACCTTGCGGGCTTTGGATTGGGTGTAGTAGAGGGATTTTAAATCATCAAAGGTAGGGATCTTAAAAGGGACAAAAGCTGATTTTGGATCAGTTATGCAGCCTCCTGATGAAGAAAACTTGCCGGAAACTGCAGGAGCGGTGACCAGACCTTTTGAGCGGACAGGGTTTCCTAAGCCGCAGCTGACAATGGGTATTACAGGGGGTATGACCGGTTTTACGTTAACAGTTAATTTTAAAGTGACAGACCCAATACCTGTGGTGGCTGGAGATCCGCTGACCCTGATATCATAGTTTCCTAAAGGGGTGGTGGCAGAGGCAGCTATTGTTAAGGTGTTGGAACAGGTAGGGTTGCAGGGATTATTGCTAAATGAGGCAGTGGCCCCGGCAGGCAAGCCGGAGGCAGAGAGAGTGACTGATGGAGAAGGGCCGCTAATCAGGGTGTTGGTGATGGTTGAGGATCCTGATGAACCTTGTGTTAAGGTAATGTTGCCGGAGGAGGCAAGAGAATAATTAACAGCGCAGACGGAAATTGGGCCAAAAGTGGCTGTTTGGCTATGAACTCTGGTTTGGCTGTTAAAAGTTCTAACATAGTAAGTTTTACTTGGGGATAACACCAGGGGCGTACTGGCGGTAGCCAAGCTAAAGCCTTCAGGGGCTTTGGTAGATGTAGTGTTTGAGACTTGTTTATGAAAATAAAGGATTTCCGGGCTCTGATCAAATAAATTATCATCATCTATATCCACCCAATCTATGCCTGAGTTATTAGCGCTGTTCCAGGAGATAGTGATGCCGCCTCCGCTATAACCCGCATCAGGATTAATACAGTTATTTGGTATATTTGCAGCAATAGTGGGAGCAGGAGGCGGGATGACCAGACTAATTATGGTGGTGCCGCCGGCGACATTGGCAGGAGTAGCAGAGATCACAATTGGATATCTGCCTGGCGTGGCGGAGTAAGCAACAGTTAAGGTGAAGATGCTGCTGCAGGTCGGGCTGCAGGGATTATTGGTCAAGATAGAGGCAGTGACACCGGCCGGTAAGACAGAGCTGATAGACAAGGTGACATTTTTAGAAATAGTGGATGTTGGTGTCAAAGTTTTTACCACAGTGACAGATGCAGAACTGCCCGGAGCAATGATAAACTCATGTTGCGTTACGCTCAAAGTATAATCAAAAGTTTCACACACGGGGAATGTAGAGATGTACCCGGCAATATAGCGCAAGATTACTCCGGAGTCGGTCGCATCAACCATTAAATCACCATTCACATCAGCTCTTCTTCGCTGGTCTGCTGTCAGGGACTGAAAGCCTATAGAGTAAAACAAAATTATAGTAGCATCAGAGGCAGTAATTGTGCCGTCCCCGTTAACATCACCATAATTTCCACAGGGCGGGGTGGGGGAAGTATTTGCAGTAGGGGTCACAGAATTAGAAGCAGCAGAAGCCGGACCTGTCCCAACTGAATTGGTAGCTTTAACAGTAAAGGTATAACTGGTGCCATTAGCCAGTCCTGTAACTGTGGCTGAAGTAGCAGTTGAGGTGGTAGTAAAACCTCCCGGAGACGAAGTAACAGTATAACCTGTGATAGCAGATCCCCCATTAGAGCCGGGAGCTGTCCAGGAAACTGTAGCTTGGGCATTACCTGCAGCAGCGGAAACATTAGTAGGAGCTCCAGGGACAGTGGCAGAAGAAGAGGGTGTATAATAAACAGTGATTCTGATGTGATCAACATAACAGGTATGACTGTTTCCATCTAAGTTAAAACAGGAAAATGCTGCTCCGAAGCCGGTAGAGTTAATATCATCAGCTGTCCAACTGGTATTCCAAAGATATGTGCTGCTGCCTTCAGCAAAGTAAGCATTTGTCAGCCCAAGAGAGTTTTTAGTGATTTTGGCAGTACTGCTTGTCTTGTTCCCTCCTTTTAGTACAAAGACCCCATTATTCCAAATCTGACTGTGATCTCCAGATGCTTTTACTTCCACCATCACGCCATTAATGGTGGAGCCTTGAGGAATAGAGAAGCCAAAGTTAGTGGCTGTGAGGTATTTGCTGTCTTCATAACCGCCAAGCAGGACTGTGGCATAGTTATTATCATTTGATACAGCAAAGCCGGGATTAGTAAAGGGTTTTATCCCGCTAGTACCATTAACTATGGTCTGAGGGCTATTTGGTCCCTGGCTGGAGGCCAGTACCACCTTGGGGTTAACCAAAAAGATTAACAATAAAGACAAAATTGCGATTGAAATTTGAAATCTTGCCTGACGGCAGACAGGTTTGAAATTTGAAATCTTGCCTGACGGCAGACAGGTTTGAAATTTATGTTTCATGGTCCTCCTGGTGTATTTATTCTAACATTAGAATGGACATCTCCGGTAGT
>CAYNFQ010000022.1:0-8349 GCA_964396715.1 uncultured Gammaproteobacteria bacterium | reverse complement strand
TAAGCCAATGATAATTTTAATTTCTAACTTAAATGATTTAAATCATTTTAATATTTCGCTGACAGATACACAAAAAGAATTTTTACAGAAAATTTGGCCCAATCCTCTTTCGGTAATTTTACCCATCCAGAGTGAAAAATTTAAATATCTTCATCGGGGAACAAATTCTTTGGCTTTCAGAATGCCTAAAGATAAAAAACTCCTGGAGCTTTTACAACAAACAGGATCGTTAGTTGCGCCTTCTGCCAATTTTGAAGGGGAAAAACCCTCAGAAACTATTGAGGAAGCAAAAAAATATTTCGGGGATAAGGTGTTTTATGTGGATAGTGGAAAAATTGACGAACAACCATCCACACTTGTTCAACTAAATATTGATGGAACATATAAAATCTTAAGAAAGGGAATATTTAAAATTGGATAAAAAATATAAAGCCTTAATTGTTGATTTTGATGGTACATTGGTAGATGAGAATTTTTATCTTTCTCCCAGAGTAAAAGATGCAATAATTAATTTAGTAAAGAAGGGTATTGTTTTTTCTATTGCTACAGGCAGACTTTACCAGGGAATTGTAAAAGAGATTTGTGAAAGCTTGCATCTTTCATCTCCCCAAATAGTAAACGGTGGTGCCCGGATAACAGATCCAAAAACAAATAAATCTATCTGGTCAGAATACTTTCCCAAAAATTCTGCAATTTCCTTAATAAAATATTTTTCGGATAAAAGTTATAATTTTGGCATTGAAGGTGAAGACTTTGTATTTAAACCCAAAACGAAACCAACTGCTTATAGAGAAGATATTAACGTTGTTGGCATTAAAGATGTAGACTATAGCAAAATTTTAAAAATGGTGCTGTTTGATGTGGCATTAATAGATGATCCGGCAAAAGTAGAAGAACAATTAAATAATCTTTACCCGGAGTTACATTTTGTCAGGAGTAGAAAACAAGGGTCACCATATGTTTTGGATATAACTTCTGCGAAAGCAACCAAGCACTTGGCTATTTTGGAATTATCAAAAATATTAAATATAGATCCAAAGGAGATGATTGGAGTAGGAGATGGCTATAATGATTATCCGCTGCTTTCCGTTTGTGGTTTTAAAGTGGCCATGGAAAATGCACCAAAAGAATTAAAAGATATCGCAGATTTAATTATCCCAAGCGTGGAAGACGACGGGCTGCTTATGGTAGTTGATCATTTGTTGAAAAACAAGCTTTAGGATAAAGCAGGAGTGTTCAAAGCCGGGGTTTGAGTTTGACCAGATTTAAAATCTTCCAGATTTTGGGCTGTGGATAATTCCTGCAAAGTTTGATCTATGGGAGCCAAAGCTGCATTTAGCCTTCTTTCTTCCTCCAGAGCTCGTCTTCTGTCCACCTGCTGAGTGTATGCTTTCCTGAAATTCATAAATTGGCTATCGTCTAAATGCATATAAGCCAGAATAATTTTATCGCGCTCACCATTGGGAATATTCTTTAGATTACTAAACAACATTACATAGGAATCTTTGCCTGACTGCGGATGTTTACTGTGGCTGATTTCTACCTGATAATCTTTAAGATCTATGCTGAAGTGATCCTGCAGAGAGCTGGGGTCAAATCTGGCAAGATCGGTATGGCAGATAGTTAAGTTGTCTGATTCCAAAAGAGCAGTCAATTGATCAACGTATTTTTCTGCCTTTTTCGGATCTCCACTTGGTGGAGGAAGATTGGGGTTTTGGGTTGCAGAATCTTTAGCATCAGGCATTAGTCGTATATTAAAAACTAAACTTACCTTTTGTCAATGGGTTCTTTTTTGGTAGAATCCTTACATGAGAACTGTTGGACAAGTTTTAAAGGAAGAAAGAGAAAAAAAATTTTATACTCTGGATGAGATAGAAAAGGCAACCAAAATCAGAAAAGAACTGCTTGAAGCTTTGGAGAAAGGTGAATATTCAAAACTTCCTCCGCCTACCTTTATACAGGGATTTATCAAAAATTACGGGAAGTTTTTAAACCTTAACAGCGAGAAACTTTTGGCAATTTTCAGAAGAGAATTTTCAGAGGGTAAAAATCCCCCCAGGATTCTGGAGTCTTTTGCCAACCCTTTGGACAAACGAAAATTTAAAATAACTCCTGCCAAAGCACTAGGTAGTGTTATTTTAATTCTTATTTTGATTTTTTTTGTTTATCTTTGGTTTGAATACCGCTTTTTGGTGGGAGCACCGTTTTTGGAAGTTACCCAGCCCCCGGATCAGGCAAACACAAATGTCCCCACCATTGCAGTTTCAGGCAGGACAGATCCGGAGTCAAAAGTGACTGTTAATAATCAGGAAATACAAGTTGATCTGGCTGGGAAATTTTTTCAGGAGATAAAACTTTCGGATAATGTGAATAACATTGTTATTGTATCAACCTCAAAAGGAGGAAAAGAAAGTAAGGTGGAAAGAACTGTTTTTCTGAAAAGGTAACTTGTTACTTGTGCCTTGTCACTTGTTACTCTATATTAAACCCATGGATTTACTGCAAGCGGCTTTAATATTTTTAATACTCCTTCTGTCTATATTTTTGGCTATCACCGGTTTTCAGGTGTTTTTTATTTTAAGGGATTTAAAAAAAGCTTTGGATAAGCTAAATAAAGTCTTGAAAACAGGTGAGGATTTGGCAGAAGATATTGAAAAACCTGTGGGAGCTGTGTCAAATGCACTGACGTCATCAATCAATAGTGGTGTTTTGGCGCTCAGCAACCTTGTTAAAAAACAGTCTAAACCAAAACCCAAAAGATTCTACAAAAAAGTCCTTTAGTACGTTATACTAGCTTCATGGGTTCCAAAGATATCAGGGATAAGTATATTAAGTTTTTTGTTGGTAGAGGACATAAGGAAATTGCGCCGGCAAAGCTTGTTCCGGAAAATGACCCAACTACTCTTTTTACCTCCTCCGGCATGCAGCCTTTAGTTCCATATTTACTTGGCCAAGAGCATCCGGAAGGAAAAAGATTAGTTAATTCCCAGCCTTCTTTTAGGGCAGAAGATATTGAAGAGGTTGGGGATAACAGACATACCACATTTTTTGAAATGTTAGGAAATTGGTCATTAGGAGATTATTTTAAAGAAGAACAAATTCCTTGGTTCTTCGAATTTTTAACAAAAGAGTTAAATCTTTCTAAAGAAAAATTATACGTATCTGTTTTTGATCCCTCGGCTTCGCTTGGGACTATAGAGGATAACTCAGTTCCAAAAGATAATGAAACTTATGGAATATACAAAAGTCTAGGAGTATCTGAAGACCATATTTATTTTTATGGAGTAGATAAAAACTGGTGGTCTCGTTCGGGTACTCCGGACAAAATGCCAGAGGGAGAAATTGGCGGTCCAGATTCTGAGGTGTTTTATGATTTTGGTACTCCACATAATGAAAGGTATGGCAAAGAATGCCACCCTAATTGTAATTGCGGCAGGTTTTTGGAAATTGGCAACTCTGTTTTTATTCAATATCAAAAAAAAGATGGCTCTTTAAAAGAATTACCAAATAAAAATGTAGACTTTGGCGGGGGTTTAGAAAGATTAACAGCGGCTACTTTGGGTACTGCTGATGTATTTCAAACAGACTCATATATACCAATTATTCGAATAATCGAACAAGCAACCGGTAAAAAATATAATGAAAATCCGGAACCCTTTAGAGTGATAGCTGATCATTTAAAAGCTGCCACATTTTTGGTAGTGCAGGGAGTGGAGCCTTCTAATAAGTTACAGGGATATGTTTTAAGAAGGTTGATCAGACGTTCAGTGGTGAAGATGAGAAAATTAGAAAAAATAATTGATGGACAGGATATAGTAGAAGTTTGTGATGCAATATTAAGTATTTATGATGGAATCTATTTAAATTCAGAAAAAGACAAACGGATTATTGCTGATGTAATTTCTACAGAAGTTTTCAGATTTGCCAAGACTTTGGCAAACGGGCTTAAAGAAGTTGAGAAGATTGAAAAAATTGATGGGAAAAGGGCATTTGATTTATATCAAACTTTTGGATTTCCATATGAAGTGACTGAGGAGTTATTTAGACAAAAAGGACAAGAAATTGATCGCGCACAGTTTAAGGCAGAGTTTGAAAAGCATAGAGAACTTTCCAGAACTTCATCAGCAGGAATATTTAAAGGGGGACTGGCCGATCACTCTGAGATAGTTACCAAATATCATACAGCCACCCATCTTTTACACCAGGCTTTAAGGGATGTGTTAGGCCCACAAGTTTTCCAAAAGGGTTCTAATATAACTTCTGAAAGACTGCGTTTTGATTTTTCTTATGATAAAAAAATGACAGATGAAGAAATTAAAAAAGTGCAGGATATTATTAATGAAAGAATTAAGCAGGATTTAAAGGTGGATCATATGATAGTGGATCTGAAAAAAGCCAAAGAAATGAATGCCATTGGTCTTTTTGATGAAAAATATGCTATGAAAGTTTCCATTTATGGAGTGGGTCCTGGATTTAATCTGGATCCGGATGCCAAAGACCAAAGAGACAGAGGTGGATATTATTCTCTGGAGTTTTGCGGAGGACCACATGTGGAACATACAGGTAAAATAGGTAAAATTAAAATTATTAAAGAAGAAGCAGTCTCTTCTGGTATTAGAAGAATACGTGCTCTGATAGAGTAAGAGGGGAAATTGTGTTAAGATATACCAATCGTATTTGAAAATGCAAACAATATTGTGCGATTGGACTATAACTAACGTAAAATTATTCATAAATTGATGTACGTTAGTTATAAATTCACAAGGCTTGTTTAACAAGCAATTTTAATATGGGTTTTATAGATAAACTTGCTGCCTTTCTGCCGACTTATAAAAAAGAAGAAGTTATTGAATACTTTTTTGCACTCAATATTGGACTGGAAAAATTAACAGCCGCTCTTTGGGCTATAGATAATAAAGAATTAAAAATTCTTCAAACTGCATCCGATTCTTATTCTTCCCAATCCGAGATTATTGCTACAACCGACCGGCTATTAGATGCAGTGTTGGGGATCAGCGAGATTGAACCGCAGAAAATTCTTTTCGGGGTACCCAACTCCTGGTTGGTGGATGATAATTTAAAGGATGATCACTTAAAGCTGTTAAGGGATCTGGTGAAAGAGCTGGAACTTTCTCCTCTGGCTTATGTTTCTTCCTCAAATGCCGTTATCCACCTGCTGGAAAAGAGAGAGGGAGTTCCCACCACTGCAATTTTGGTGGGTTTTGAGATACATCATTTGACCGTGACGGTGGTGCGGGCCGGAAAACTGGACGGGGTAAAAATTATCGTTAGAGGAGACTCAAGCGGTACGGATATAGAAAAGGCCCTGTTGGCTTTTACCGCAGTGGAAACCCTCCCCTCAAAAATTTTGATTTACGGATTGGATCAGCAGGAGCTGGGACAGTTAAAAAACCAGCTGTTATCTTTTCCCTGGATGTCTAACTTAAATTTTCTGCATCTTCCCAAGATTGATATTTTGAGTGATGAGGTTGAAATAAAAAGCGTCTGTCTGGCAGGCGCCACAGAGCTTAATAGCGCTGTTTATTATAAGGAAGCTCCTGTAAAACAAACTGCAGCCAAATCTAAAATTATTGAAGAGGAGCAGAAAGAGGAAGAAATTGAAAAGGGGGAAGATTTTGGCTTTGTGGTTGGAGACGTGTCGGAGGGAGAGCAGGAGCAAGAGGAAGCCTCCTCTGCTGAGGCTATGGATAAGAGAGGATTCAAAGATAGTCTGCCGCAGGATGAGGAAACAGACCAGCAGGAGCTTGCGCTTCCTGAGCAGTCTAATCTTTTGGAGGTTGATGATTTTAATAAAGAAGCTACCCCTGCTTTACCAAAGAAAAGGTGGTTTCACCCTGGAAAGTTTTTCCCAAAAACTTCCTTTTTAAATTTGACTGTGATTTTGGGAGTAATCGGAGCATTGGCAATTGTTATCGGGGCAGTTTTGTTTTTACCAAAGGCGGAAATAAAGATCTTTGTTGAACCAAGGGTTTTAGAGAAAGATACTCAAGTGACAGCTGATCCGACGCGAAAGGAGGTGGATGAGGCGGGGAAAATCATCCCGGGGCAAATTGTGGATACAGAGGTTGCCGGTTCTGCCAAGGATAGCACAACAGGCAAGAAACAAGTAGGAGATGCTGCCAGAGGTACAGTAAAAATTATTAATAATACTGATGAGGGTCGAAGTTTTTCTAAAGGCACAACTTTAACAACTGCGGATGGTTTGAAGTTTACCCTGGATAATACTGCTTCAGTTTCGGCAACACCATCGGATGCGGATTCCAAAAGTACAAAAAATGTTGAAGTAACTGCAATACAGGTTGGGGCTGATGGTAATCTGCCATCAGGCACTAATTTAACATTTCCCAATATTCCAACTTCTCAAATAGTAGCAAAATCAGAAGGCAATTTTTCCGGAGGTACATCAAGAGAAGTCAGTGTTGTGTCGGATACTGACCAAAAGAGACTGTTGGCATCTTTGGCATCGGAATTGCGAAGACAGGCGCAGCAAAAACTTCAGGAAAAATTACCGGATAAAAAGATTTTGGAAGAGGCTTTAGCAGAGGAAGTTATCAAAAAAAGCTATAGTAAAAATATCGGTGATCAGGCCTCCGAATTTTCCCTGAACTTAAACTTAAGGTACAGGGGGACTGCTTTTGAGGAAAAAGATTTGAGGCTGATTGTGTCAAAACTGGTGGATACTCAAGTGCCCCAAGGGTTTGAGTTAAACCTGTCTGAAACAGAAACACAGTCTGACGTATCCAAGCTGGAAAAGGATGGCAAGCTGATATTTCTGGCCCGTTTTAAAGCAAAACTGGTGCCAAAAATTGATACTGAGCAGATTAAGAAACAAATCCGGGGTAAAAGTCCTGCTGAGGTGGCAGAGCAGTTGAAACAAATGGAAAATGTCTTGGGATCTGAGATCAGAATTAAACCTAACTTGCCGTCCCTTTTGCAAAGAATTCCCATCATCAGTCAAAATATCAAAATTGAGGTAGGATTGAAATGAAACTGATCTCCTTAGGGCTACTCTCAATAGGGATCTTTTTACTGGCACAAGTAATTTTGCCGATTATTTCTTTTCAACTTTGGGAAATCAGGCAAAATCAGAGTAATGATCTGCTGATTAGCCCAAAAAAGGGTCAAGATGCACAGATTTTAGGCGTGTCCATTCAGAATAAAGATAATTTTCCGGCAATTGTTTCTACTCTGTTGCGTGAAACCAAAGCCCCTTATGTTAAGTTCAGTTTAACCATCCCCGGCCTTAAAATTGATCAGGCCCAAGTTTTGGTGGACAGCAACGAGCTGTCAAAAGGGTTGGTGCATCTGCCGGGATCTGCTCTGCCCGGGGAAAAGGGCAATGTTTTTATCTCAGGACATTCTGCCTTAAGTCCTTTGTTTGGTTTTAAAAACGCCATTTTTGGCAGGCTGCAGGATCTGCAAAAGGGAGATAAAATTATCGTGGAAGCAAATAATACCAAATATATTTATCAGGTAGTTGAATTAAAAGTCGTTGATCCTTCTGATTTGTCTGTCATATCTGCCCCAGACTCTTTGAACAGATTTATCTCTTTGATGACCTGTGTTCCCCCGGGCTTAAACTTTAAAAGACTGGTGGTTTTAGGAAAAATGCTATAATTTCATTTAGTATTAGAAGTTTAAGTATGGAAAGGGAAAGGCAAAATCACGAAACTGAATCCGCTATAAGTACACTACCAATAAATCAGATAAGGATATCTGAAATACCGGTTCCCATAGTTAATATACCAAAATATCAGATTACTGCTTTAGAAGATGTAATACCAGGAGTAGTTAGACAGGTTAAATCAGCGGACAGCCCCCCTTCACATAGCAAGCAGATATCACAAAGACCAGAACAATCGCGTGGCACTGTTGTTTTTTCAGCTACAGTATCCCCCAGAGATGCTCAAAATGAAACAGAATTAGATATTTATTTACGGGAAATTCGTCGTTATCCTATTTTGGATAAAATACAAGAACAAACTTTATTCGAGGCTTTAAGAAACGGCAGGCCGATTGAAGAATTAACAGAAGGATTTGTGGCAAATACTAAAGAAGAAGAAAGAGATAAAATGGCAGCTGTATTTGCAGAATCTCAATCTTTGCTGGATGTTGTTTTGAAATGCAATCTACGCCTTGTAGTTGCAGAGGTTAGAAAACATCTTTTTCTTCAATCTCCTGACGCCTTAGATTTAATTCAAGAAGGTAATAGCGGATTGAGGAGAGCTGCAGAACGATATGATCCTTCTGGTGGAGCTAGGTTTGGAACTTATGCAAGATATTCGATACGCCAAGCAATCCATGAAGCAAAAACAAGTAAATTACCAG
>CAYNFQ010000021.1:0-11243 GCA_964396715.1 uncultured Gammaproteobacteria bacterium | reverse complement strand
TCTTTTATTGACGACATCATAGTAAATCCCGAATATTTACCGCAGTTCTTACCAAAACTTAATGAAATTATTGCCCCATACAAAGACAAGATGGTTTATACCCTGGCAGGACATATTGGTGACGGCAATTTCCATATCATTCCTTTGATGGATTTATCAAAGGCGGATGTAAGAAGCATTATTCCTGAACTGATGGAAAAAGTTTTTAAATTAGTTTTTGAATATAAGGGATCCATGTCTGCAGAACACAACGATGGCTTAATCCGTGGCCCATATCTACCTCAGATGTACGGTAATGATATTTATCAGTTATTTAAAAAGGTTAAAGAAATATTCGATCCCAAAAATATTTTTAATCCTCACAAAAAAGCCGACGCCACTTGCCAATATTCTCTGGCTCATATGATCAAAAACTAAGCCACCAACAATGGTTTTCTCCAATCATCTATCAATTGTGTTTTTATAAGTTTTACTAGATGTTTATCTTCTTGTATCAATTTTGATTTTTCTAATCTTTTACATTTATCCAAAATTTCAAAATCCCTATATTCTGGTAGTACATATTTCTTTTTATCAGAAGTTGTAACTTTAAAAGTTGGGTTGTACTTTTTCATATCTCTTTTACAATGATTTTGGAATTTTCTTTTAATTTTTCCTGCATTTTACCTTTCCAAAATAATTTTACGCCCATGGTCTAAAATGATTTTAAAGTGTTTAATCACCTCCCGGCCAATTACAGGTTCATCACCCATAATAATTACTAGAACATCTTTGAACTTCTTACCACCTAATTTTATGGAACCTCTATTAGCTGACATCTCCACCATTGAGTTATCCGCCAGTTTACAAGTTACAAACCTCTTTGGTAATTGACCATTGGTCATTAGGCTCGGAGGTAATATCACTTGACCATTAAAACCTGTATCGATTAGGGCTTCTAAACCATAACTATTTTCTGATACAGTAATTTTAACAGGGATATATGGAAAGTGGACAGAGTTTATGCTTTTATTCTTAGCCATTTATAGACCGCTTTTTCTCCAACTTTAAAAATATGACTTTGAGTGGTAAATGATTCGGATTTTTTAAATACATCTATAAGACTAGCAGACAATGCTATTTTTCCATCTTCAGAAATAGCAATAAATTCCCCCCAATGCTCATCTTCGAGAGGTTTACCATATTTTGCATATAACTTATCGCCTATTTTTTCAGCTTTTTTCATGGCTAAATTATACCATATACTAGATCTCTTTTGTCACAATTTTCGAATTTGCTTTTAATTTTTCCAGCATTGCATTGTAAGTTAAAAGGCCTGCTTGAGGACCAATTTGTTCCACCACAGATGCTCCATTAGCTGCTCCCCATCGCATAGATTCAGACAGTGATTGTCCGTAAAAAAGCCCTGCCAATACTCCTGTAGCATATGCATCTCCTGCACCAGTCATTTCTAAAAGTTTTGCGGGAAAAATACCTAAATGATAATAATTATCTCCATTATAACCATAAGAGCCTTTTTCCCCATCCGTGATAATTACCATTCTGGGTCCCAAATCGGCTAAATTTTTTAGAAGCTTCTTTATTGAAATATCGGCATCATCTTTCCCTACCAAGATCCTTTTTGCTTCTTCGACATTTACAACAAAAAGCTCTGTCAGTGATAAAAGTCTGGGGTTTTTCTTAACTCCTGCTCTCATCTGATAAGTCCCAGGATTATACAGAAACTTACTTCTTGTTCTTTCCAAATAGAGTATTATCTCACTTAGCAAATTCGAATTCGTAAATGATGCTGAAACAGAGGTAAAATATATCCATCTTGCAGGGTCTAAGTCAGGCAGTTTATATTTCCAAGCCTGATGATAAACAAGGATTGTTCTTTCTCCCTGGAAATTTATAACTGTAGATAAATTAGACTCCATCCCGCGATTTATAACAACATATCGAGTACTCACACTTTCCTCTTTTAACTTATCTACTATTTGTTTGCCAGAAGGATCTGAACCAACATTTACATAGATGGCGCTTTTTAATTTTAGTCTTGCTCCTCCAATTGCATTATTAGCAGCATTACCAGCCACCAGGTGAGTTAGCTTATCAACAGAAATCTTATCTCCATAATCTATGCAAAGTTTACACTGCGTTTTATCAATATTGCATTTTATTTCCGCATCATGAATTTGGACAAAGTTATCAATAGTGGCATCACCCACAGAAATCAGGTCAAACATTCTATTTATAGTTTAGCAGTATAGCCGGATATTTTAACAGTCTCAATAATTTTTTGCTCCGAAATTTTTTCCGGATGAAATTCTACTTCCAACTCCGCTTTAGCATAACTGGTTCTGGCCCAATTTACCCCTTCCACATCCTCCAAATCCATATCAATGGTTAGAGCACAAGATGAACAATGCATATCAGTAATTTTAAATAGTTTTTTTGTTGTCTTGCTCATAAATCTTAAATCATACATCCTAAATCACTTCTATGGTTCCATAATACATCCCCATCGAGCAGGTCCAGGTCAGTTTACCGGGATTTGCGGGAGTAAATTCCACTGGTGTAGTCTGATTTTGAGCCAGGGTTTTCGAGATCCCCAATTGGGGAATTCGAAAAGCTGCTGTACAACCAAAACCTCCTGTTGGGGTTAAGTTTAATCTGACAGGCACACCAGATTTGACCTGCAGACGGTTGGGGGTATAACTGGTGGGATAAACTGTAATATCAGCCACCTGGACGCCCCTATCAATGCTGACGAAAGAATCCGCAGCATATGAACCTGCGGATAAATCAATATAAATAGGGATTGCTGCTCTAATTGTTGCTAAGGTTACTGGTGAACCGGCCAGAACTAAACTGCTGTTAAAAGTGGTTATTCCTAAATACATCACTAATACTCCTGCCAGCTTGAAAAATCTGGTTCTAAAAGTATCACCTAAAATAGTTGTTAAAAATCCTAAGCCAAAAAACAAAGGTACTGTTCCTAAGGTAAACACTCCCATGATAGTTGCTCCCAGAATTGGACTGCCAGATGAAATAGCGAAAGCTTCCATAGCAAGAGTTGTCCCGCAGGGAATAAAAACTGTCAAGACTCCTAAAAGTGCCGGCGCAAAGACCTGCCTGCCGGCAGGCAGGAAATCACGGCTTCTGGATGCAGCTTTTATTTTTCTGGTTAAAAAGCGGGGAGGCTGGATAATGGCATAGCGAAAAATCGGATGTACATTTAAAAGGTCTAAAGCTACTACTATCATATAAACCCCTGCCAAAAGCTGCATGACAATTCTGGCATTATCGGATATTGCAAGAGCAGATCCAAAAGCTCCCAAAATGAAACCTAAAATGATATAGGCTGCCAATTTAGTAGTCAAAAATGCCGCCACCGGCCAAATGTTATGTTTTCGACCACTACCTTCTTGAAAATCCTGCTCTTCACGGGCTGCAATGATGGATGCAAGTAATCCACCCTGTACAGCCAGACAGGTTAAACCCCCAACAGTTAGACCGGTTAAAAATATCAGCCACAAATCCATAATTTTATTCTTCGATCCGCCTTTGGCGGAGAGAAGTTACCTTAGAAACTACTATAATCGTGAAGGTAAGTTCTCGCTAATCGTTCGAACAGTAATTACAATTTTACTCTTTTTAGTAGTAACGAATTACTAACAACAGATATTGAACTTAAAGCCATAGCTGCTGATGCAAAAATAGGATTAAGTAATATTCCAAAATTTGGATACAATATTCCCATAGCCACAGGGATCAAAATAATATTATATCCAAAAGCCCAGAATAAATTCATCTTTATAGTCCTCATAGTTTTCTTTGAAAGCTCCACTGCCGATACCACAGATGTTAAATCTTTATTGATCAAAGTAATTCCTGCCGACTCAATTGCCACATCAGTCCCGGATCCCATGGCTATCCCCACATCTGAGGCAGCCAAAGCCGGGGCATCATTAATCCCGTCCCCCACCATAGCCACAATATTAGTTAGTAGTTTGTAGTTGGTAGTTTGTAGTTGTTTTACAATTTTCTCCTTATCTTGTGGTAATACTTCTGCATAAATCTTTTTAATGCCTACCTGCTTTGCTACTGCCTGGGCTGTTCTTTGATTATCCCCGGTAATCATTACCACCTCTATTCCCATTTTCTGCAACTTTTCCACACCCTCTTTGGCGCTATCTTTTAAAGTATCTGCCACGGCAATCAGCCCTGCCAGTTTACCATCTACCCCCAACATCATTACTGTTTTTCCTTCACTTTCCAATTTTTCCACCTCTTTTTCATTTACCTTTATTCCCTCTTTTTCCATCAATCTTCTATTTCCCAAAACTACTCTTTTCCCATCCACAATACCCTCAACTCCATGTCCTGGAATGGCCTTAAACTCTTTTACTTCCTTAAACTTCACCCCTTCTGCTTCACCTTTGTTAACAATTGCCTCCGCTAAAGAATGTTCTGAACCTTTTTCAAGCGAAGCAGCCAAACGTAGAATGTTATTGGTTAGTTGGTTACTTGGTTCACTGTTTTTACTAACTAACGAATCACTCACTAACTGTGAACTGTAAATTACATCTGTCACTTCAGGTTTGCCTTTTGTTAATGTTCCGGTCTTATCAAAAATGACAGTATTAATTTTATGGGCAGTCTCTAAACTTTCAGCATCTTTTATAAGTATCCCATGCTCAGCCCCAATGCCGGTTCCCACCATAATGGCTGTGGGGGTGGCCAGTCCCATGGCACAAGGACAGGCAATAATCAAAACTGCAATGGAATTAAGCATGGCAAACAGCAAAGCAGGAACAGGGCCAATAACATACCAAACCACAAATGTTAAGATAGCCAGTATTATTACAGCGGGTACAAAATATGAAGATATCAAATCAACCAGCCTTTGTATTGGGGCTTTACTGGCTTGAGCTTCCTGCACCAACTTAATAATTTGGGAAAGCATAGTATCGGCACCTACTTTGGTAGCTTTGTATAAAAAGGTACCGGTTTTATTAATAGTGGCACCAATCACAATATCACCTTTTTGTTTATCAACTGGAATGCTTTCCCCGGTCACCATAGATTCATCAATGGATGATTGACCTTCCACAATCTGCCCATCAACAGGTATTTTTTCTCCTGGACGAACTCTAATAATGTCTCCCATCACCACCTGTTCTATAAGAAGATCTACTTCCTGATTATTCCTTACTACTCTGGCAGTTGTGGCTTGCAAACCAATCAGTTTCTTGATAGCCTCGCTGGTACCTGCTTTAGCTTTGGCCTCAAAATAACGGCCCAAAAGAATTAAACCAATAATGATGGTGGAAACATCAAAGTAGGGCTCGGGTCTGACTCCAATACTTTCCACCAGTTGAGGGAAAATTGTCACCACTGCGGAATAGGAAAAAGCCACCGTCGTACCGATTGCTACCAGTGTGTCCATATTGGCAGTCCGGTGGCGCAGGGCAGGAAGAGTAGCCTGGTAAAAAGTCAGACCTGCCCAAAACTGTACTGGAATTGCCAAAATCATCTGAATAAAAAAGTTTTGTAAAATAGGCGGGGAAAACTGCATTAAAAATGGGAAAGAACCCCAAACAATTAAAGAGCCCAGTCCCAAAGCTAAAAAAACTTTATTGCGAAGATTTCTTAACTCTTTTTCTTTTTCTTGTCTTTGCTCGTCCTCTGTTTTTAGCTCCTGCTCCAACCCGGCTTTGTAGCCAACATTTGCCACAGCTGAGACCAAATCCTGATCTGTAACTTTAGCAGGATCAAAAGTCACTGCAGCTTGTTCTGTGGCTAAATTAACCACAGCATTAGAGACTCCCTCCACCCTGCCTAAGGACTTTTCCAAAACCCTCACACAGGATGCACAATGCATGCCTTTAATAGGAAAGGTTTTAGTTTGTAGGTTGTAGGTTGTAGATTTCATCTTATTTAGGTTTAACTAAAACAGAAATTAGTTTATTTAACATTCTCATAATTTCATCTAGTTTTTCACTCAACTCTTCAAAACCCTCTTTGTTTAAATAGCCAACTTTATATGAAATTAAAAGCTGTGTCTCTAACTCTGAACCAGACCCAAAAGCAACTCTGAGAAATTGGACGTATTCAGCTCTGTGTCCTCGTCTTTGTCCTTCAGCTATGTTTGACGGTATAGATACTGCGCACCTTCTAATTTGGTTTGTTAATCCGTATAATTCACTCTTTGGAAACCCTTCAGTTGTTCTATAAATATAAACTGAAAGCTCCACTGCTTTTTGATAAACCGTTAACTCTTTGTATGAATTCATAACTACCACCTACTCACTACAACCCACTACCTTACTATTATCCTTCCATGGTACATATTCATCGCACACGAATATCCAAACTCCCCGACCTTTTGTGGTGTAATTTCCACAGTTACTTTTTGATTTAAAGGCAACTCTTTCCTAATTTTAAAATCCCCCAAGACTACTTCCGATAAACAATCAGTTGGGTCTGTCCTTAAAAAGTTAATTTTTGTCATCTTTCCTTTAGGAACAGATATCACTTCAGGTGAATAACCCCCTTCCACTTTAATATCAACTTCGTCCACCACTGCCACCTCCTTTTCTTTTTTCATGAGAAACAACCAAAAGGTAAAGGCTATTCCAGCAATACCAGATATTATGATTAGTATTTTGTCCAAAGTCATCAGTTATTTTCCCTTTTTAAAACATAACTTTTCCGGATAATTTTTAACCCCAGCAAGTATTCATAAATAGGTCCAAGTAATCCTCCAATACCAAACCCCCAGATAATTTCCTCCACAGGAATATTTAATAGAGTGTAACCTGAAAGGGCGGAAAAATTCCAATGTTTCAGGAAATCCGGCACCAAGTATGAGAATGCTGCGAAAAATAAAGTATAAAACAAGCCGAAAAGAATTGAGGAGTATATTATTTTAGAAAACAAATCAGGTCTGACAATTGTCATTAAAATGATATCAACTAAAATGCCTATATAAGCTGCATACATAAAATTGATCTTAAATAGAAAATAACTTGCCAATACTGCCAAAATGCCAATTCCTAAAATTAATGGATAAACTTTCTTTTCCTGAAAACAACTACAAAGTCTCTGATGATATATCCTTTTATCCATCAGAAGCTCATATAAAACAGCTGCAATTCCACCTACAGCAAAACTGAAAATAAAATCTTCAATAGACAATTTAGGGGTTAAAATTGCATCGGGGATCCAATAGGACGGTACAAAGAAAAGTTCGCTTAAGGCCAAAGGGGTAGTAATTAAACTTGCCACCATCATCTCCTTCCTCAAGTCTTTTCTTATGATAAAAATAACTGCCCATAAAGATAAAAGTAGTAATGAGCCGATTAAATAATGCATATTAAATTAGCGGACGGATTGATAGCCTCTTTCTACCCCTGTCTTTGAAAATACAATCTGCCAAAGCTGTATTCTTCGGGCGCGGAATGCACCGGCACAGGACAGTAAATAATATCTCCACATTCTGTGGAATCTTTCATTATAATTATTGCTTATTTGTAACCAACCTTTCTCAAAATTCTTGTACCAACTCATCAGTGTTGTATCATAATCAGCCCCAAAATTATGCCAATCTTCCATCACAAAAAATTTTTCCATGGCAGGTGCTATTTGACTTATAGAGGGTAAACTGCTGTTGGGGAAGATATATTTGTCTATCCAGGGATCATTCACACCAGTTGATTTATGATCTGCTATGGTATGCAATAAGAATAAGCCATCATCTCTCAAGCAGTAATCTACAACCTCCAGATATTTATAGTAATTTTTACTTCCTACATGCTCAAACATTCCTACTGAAATAACCCGATCAAACTTATCTTTTATGCTTCGATAGTCTTGTAATGCTATTTTTATAGGCAATCCATTGCATAAGTTTCTTGCAAATTTTGCCTGCTGCCTTGAGATAGTAATCCCCAGTCCCTGGATTCCATATTTTTGGGCTGCATATTTTAATAACGTTCCCCATCCACAACCAATATCAAGAATTTTCATCCCCTTTTTTAATCCCAATTTTCTGCAGATCAGATCAAACTTATCCTCCTGCGCCTGATCTAGATTGCTGGCTGTTTTCCAATAGCCGCAAGAATAGACCATGGTTTTTCCCAACATTAAAATATATAAATCATTACCAATATCATAGTGTTTTTTGCCAATCTCAAATGCTTTACTCCCCACTTGTCTATTTAAAATTTTAGCCATCAAAACTTGCTTTAAAATTGACCAATTCATATTAATCCTTTCATCTAAGCGGGCATATAAGATACGGTAAAAAAATTCATCCAGCCTGTCACAATCCCACCAACCATCCATATACGATTCACCCAGCCCCAAACTTCCATCACGAAATACTCGCTCAAATGTTTTGTTGTTATGAATCCGTATATCGTATGGCTTATGACCATTAACAGTTATATTAGCCAACTTTAGTAGTGTTTGTGCAGTTTGAATGTTTTTATCCATTTACTTTGCCCAGCGATTATAGAGCCAGACAACTGCGTACGCTGTTACCCAAGTCAGAGCAACAGCTGTTATAAAACCATAAAGCAACAATCCTAAATCTGGTACAAATGTAGCCTTGACTGCTTCCAGATTAACTGTGTGCATCCAAGATCTGGCCAGCCCAAAAAGTAGATCTGGTGCCACATAAGATAATAGGGCGCAAGCTATATAAAATACTACCATCACAGCAGATGCAGCATTGGCAAAAGCTGTTACATTTAGCATTTTTTATCACCTCCTAGATTTGTCTTTTAAAAACATTTATGATTTCAGAGATTGCTTCTTTTTGGTTACCCTTTTTAATCGCATTTGAAGCACAAGTTTTTAAATGATTTTCCAAAACTAAGGAATCTGCTTCTTCCAAAGCTCTCTGGACAGCTTGAGATTGGTGAATCACGTCAATACAATATTCTCCGCTTTCCACCATATTAAGGACCTTTTTGAGATGTCCCTGGGCAATTTTTAACCTGTGAAGAATTCTTTCCTGTGTATCTTTTGGTCTGTACATATAAATATAATATCCCCCCATAGGGGATATGTCAATACTTCGATTACACTCAGTATTGACCCTGAGTAAAACCGAATGGGTCAAATTATCTTATGCTACAATTAAAGTTTATGAATCATTTTATTCACGAAGATTACTTAAGAGCCGGGCTTTTTGGGATACAGGACGGCTTAGTCTCAACCACCGGTGTTGTTGTGGGAATCTCAACAGGGGTTGAGGATAAGGCAATAATTATTTTGGCTTCTTTGGTGGCAGTCACAGTTGAGGCAACCTCCATGGCAGCAGGACAGTATTCCTCCGAAAAAGCAGTCCACCAGATGGATAAGAGTGGAAAACACACCGACAGTTTAATAGTTGGGGCAACAGTTATGTTTTTGGGCTATCTTTTGGGAGGAATTGTCCCGATAATCCCCACCGTTCTCTTTAATCAACCTCAAGCAAGAATTATAGCAATCATGGCAGCTTTTATCGGACTTTTTATTTTAGGATATACCAAAGGTCATTTAGTTAAAGTCAAACCATTAAGATCTGCAGTAGAGCTTTTCATTATTGGAGCAATCGCCACTGGAATTGGTTTAATTGTTGGCTATATCTTCAAGGTTTAAGAAAGAAGTACCCCTCCATCTACCACAATTTGACTACCAGTCATATATGATGATAGATCTGAGGCCAAAAACAGGGCAACTTTGCCTATATCATCAGGCTCACCCATCCTTCGCATGGGAATTTTTGAAAGAAATGTTTCCAGCATTTTGGACATATCCACTCCTTGAGGTGTTGGCATACTCTTTTGTAAAGCTTCAACTCCCGGAGTCATAATCCCGCCCGGAGCTATAGCATTGACCCAAATTTTGTGAGGGCCAAGCTCCAAAGCCACATTTTTGGTAAAACCCCAAACTCCATGCTTTGAAGCATCATAGTGAGCAAGACCTACAGATGAAGGGTGAAGCGCATCAATTGAGGTAATATTGATAATTTTTCCACCATTCCCCTGCTTGATCATTTGCTGCGATGAATATTTTGTGCAAAGAAATACTCCTTTTAAATTAACCGATAAAACTTTATCAAAATCAGATAAACTCATTTGGGAAACAGGAATTGAAGGATAAATGCCTGCATTATTTACCAAAATATCCAGTCCACCAAATTCAGACACACACGCCTCAACCATACTCTTAACATCATCTTCATTGGAAACATCAACCTTTGCTGAAATTGCTTTCCATCCCTTTGAATTAAGATTTTGAACACTTTTTTGCGCCTCAGCCTCTTTAAAATCTGCAATAACCACATTTGCTCCTGCTTCCGCAAGCCTTAAAGCAATTCCAAAACCAATCCCCAAGGCTCCTCCGGTAACAATTGCTGTTTTCCCTGAAAGATTAATTACTTGATTTATTGAAATAAAATCATTCATACTATGATAGTATAGTCAGATAGTTTGTGTGTCAATGAAAAATCATCCTTATCATTACGCTGATGCAAAAAATATCACCCAGAAGATAGTAGATTTTGGTGTACCAATAGGTCTTTTCCTGTTATATTTTCAACTTTATAACTTCGGCAAAATTACCCCTTCAGAGATGGTTAAAACCACCGGTCTCTTGGCAATAGCCCTGCTCTCCTTAACTTTACTAATTGGCCCTGCTTGCAGATTTTTCCCTGGGTTGGAATTTCTAAAAGCCCACCGGAAATTTTGGGGGGTATTAAGTTTTTTTATTGCCCTCGCTCATACAGCACTGGTTTATATTTTTTATGTTAATTATGATCTTTCCAAATTATTTAACCCTGCAGGCCCCAAATATTTAGGCTTGCTAGCAGGCTTAGCTTCCCTGATAATACTCTCAGCAGTTACCTTAACTTCAAATAAACTGGCTTTAAATTCTCTAAGCCCCAAAGTCTGGAAAATTATCCAATCAACTGCATATTTAGCATTAATTTTGGCAGTTTTACACTTTTACTTAGTTGAGTCTCAAAATGGAGTTTTAGTAATCAAAAGGGTGGTTGGTCAAATTACTTTTGGTTTTGCCGCTTTTACAGTACTAATAAGATTACTGGTTTTAATTTTGCCTAATAGAAAATAAAATGAAGCATTCAGAAGTTGTAATATCAGCGTTGTAATAAAAGAAGTAAGATAAAAAAATCCTCCGATTAGATTTGATGGCTAAATAGCATTTAGTGTTGGTATAACTAATGTTTCTTCTTGATATTACGC
>CAYNFQ010000020.1:0-15431 GCA_964396715.1 uncultured Gammaproteobacteria bacterium | reverse complement strand
TTCAGAAATTTAATTTTGAAGGTTTTTTAAAAGCAATAGAACAAGGAAAAATTCTAGTAGACTTTGATGCTCGCTCTGGTCACAATCATGGCACAAAATTTAGGATGCGACAAGATTATTTACCTATGTTATACGAAAAAGTAACGGCAATAATCTAAATATGGAAAATAAACACAAACATTTAGAGTTTATTCAAGCTGTCGTAAATAGAATGGCAGGTAATTCTTTTCTACTAAAAAGTTGGGTCATAACTTTGGTAGCAGCACTCTTTGCACTATCAGCAAAAGATACAAATAGCAACTATATGAACGAGCAGGGCACATCGGTAACACTTCTAAATCTATGGCAAAAGAAGAATTTATTGATAAATTTATCGCACGATTAAACTTTGTTGGCAGTGCAACTGAGCAAGAAATGACCAAAATAGCTTCAGGAGCTAGTGAAAAGGGTCAGAAGTTCTAATTGGGCTATATGAATAAGATAGACGTGATAAAATCAAAAAGCAAGGGTCGTTCAAAAAGAAAAGTGTTACCGATGTATCTCAGCCTACTCACTATATCCTTATTGCTTACTTTCCAGTTATTATTTTTTGGATTTTGGATGGTTACTTTCTTTCGCAGGAACGTTTATATATAGCTCTATATAATCATGTTAGAAAAATAAGCGAAAAAGAAATTGATTTTTCCATGAATATAGATGAATTTAAAAACGTCAAAAGAAATAGTTACGCTTACTCTATGTTTTCAACAACGCTTATATACTTCTACCCCCCATTGATTATAGTCTTGTTGGTAATTATGTATTTAATTCATTAAAAATATGGCACGACGAGCGTTTTTTAGTTTCCATTACGAAAGAGATATTTGGCGCGCGAGCCAAATAAGAAATAGCTGGGTTACTAAACCGGATCGTGAAACGGCCGGTTTTTGGGATGCTGCTTCTTGGGAAGAAGTCAAAAAGAAAGGCGACGAATACATCAAACACTGGATTGATAATCAACTCAATGGTACTTCTGTAACAGTCGTGTTAATTGGAGTAGAAACAAATAGTCGTCCATATATAGATTACGAAATCCAGCAAAGTAGTAAAATTGGAAATGGCTTACTAGCCATTCATATCCATAACATAAAAAATCAATCTGGAATAACTGACACTCAAGGAAAGAACCCTTTTGATTATTGGTACAAAACTATTAATGGCCAAAAAATCTATTTTAATCAGCTATATTCCACCTACGACTGGGTTCTGGACTACGGATATAATAATCTAGGAGCATGGGTTGAGAAAGCCGCCAAAGATGCTGGAAGATAACTACCAAAAAATATAGATTCTGTGAGAAAATCAAATGAAGCAAAAAGAAAAGTTGAAGAGATGATGGAAAAAAGGAGGTGAAGGATAAAGTGGCAACAAAACGATCAAGTAATGTTAGGAGAAAATTTCTAGCTAACCGTGGTTTAAAGAAATCACCTAGAGGTAAAGAGGTCGCTCATAGAAAAGCTTTGGCTCTGGGTGGAAAAGATAACTCTAGAAATCTAATGCTAAAAAAGAAATCTATCCATAAGAAAGAAACAAGGACTTTATTGCGCAAGCTAGCTAAGAAAAGAAAAAAGAAATAAAAATATGTTTTCAGGAATCTTTTCAAGGAGAGCTATAAATGAAAAACGATAGTCAAGATAGAGTAAAAACATGGGTATGAAAAAAATACCAGACAATCAAATCGTTTTCTATCAATCACCAAGTGGGTCGGTGAATATTGAGGTTTTGTATGCCGGGGAGAATATTTGGCTTACCCAAAAGAAAATGGCGGAGCTGTTTGATTGTTCAACCGATAATATTTCACTTCATCTAAAAAATATCTTTGGAGAAAAAGAGTTGGATAAAGATTCAGTTACCGAGGAATACTCAACAACTGCTGCGGATGGTAAAAGTTATCTAACTAAATTCTATTCACTGGAAGCAATAATTGCTGTGGGTTACAGGGTGAATTCAGAAAGGGGTACGCAGTTTCGCCAATGGGCAACAGAAATTCTTAAAAGCTACATTCACAAAGGCTATGCACTAGACAGCAACAGGTTTAAATACGGTTCCCGTTTCAGCGCCCGATATTTTGATGAACTCTATGAAGAAATCAAAGATATCCGCACCAGCGAACGGATGATCTATCAAAAGATCACTGATATTTACGCAACTGCTATTGACTATTCACCAAAAGCTTACGAGACAAAACAATTTTTTGCCACAGTTCAAAACAAACTCCATTTCGCCATAACTGGTAAAACTGCAGCGGAAATTATTACAGATCGAGCAAGCAGTAATAAAGAAAAAATGGGGCTGACTTCTTGGAGACGCTCTCCGCAAGGCAAAATTATGCCCAGCGATATTGTAATTGCCAAGAATTACTTGGGTAAAAAAGAGCTCGAACACTTGAACCGCATAGGTAATATGTATTTGGACTATGCTGAAATGCAGGCGGCTCGAGGAAAAGCTATGAGCATGAAGGATTGGATACAAAAACTCAACGCTTTTCTTAAATTTAGCGAATATGAAATTTTGACGAATGCAGGCAAGATTAGCCATGAAGTTGCAGAAGAACTTGCCTTAAAAGAATATGAAAAATATCGAGTAGTACAGGATAAAAACTACATCTCCGATTTTGATAAAGAAGTTAAGAAACTTTTGAAGAAAGCTAGGAAATAAATGCTTAAATTGTCATGGTGCCATGACAATTGAGGCTGGGATTTAGGGGTTAAGTAAGACAATAGATAAATTCAGGATAGTGGCAAAGCTGACCCAGAGAAGATAAGGGATTAGAAGATATGAGGCAACTTTAGATATTTTATAAAATTTGATTATGGTGACTAAAATCAGGATCCAGAGGATCAGTATATCTATTAGTCCCAGTATGGGAGAATGAAGGCCAAAAAAGAGTATTGACCAGAGAAAATTAAATACCAGTTGGGCTATAAAAAAACTTAGAGCATTTTTAACTGCCTTTTTCTCTAAACCTTTTATCCAAATAAGATAAGCTGCCACTCCCATTAAAAAATAAAGGATGGTCCAGGCAGGGCCAAAGACCCAGTTAGGAGGAGAAAAGGTAGGTTTTTGAAGAGTTTGATACCAGGTTGGTATGGCAGAAATAGTAAAAGGTGTGGCAGCAATTCCCACCAGCTCACACCCAATTGTTGCTATTAAGAATTTTGAAAGGTTTTTCACTTATATTTAGTATATTCATAAAATAACCATATATTCAAGAAGGGCATGTAGTTTTGCGCTAAATGAGTTTATTTGTTATCTTGTTATTGCTTTTCTTGTGATTTATGATTTAAAAGGGATCACAGTATTGGATTTAGAGGGTAAGAAAGCCAGTAAACAAAAGTATGATATACTTATCGTTGCAGTTAAAGTTTTAAACGGTGACGGTTTTTTAGTCACTGTTTATCAAACAAAAGATTATAAGAAAAAAGGAGAGCTATTATGGCCAAAACAAAAAGAGAAGTAAAAGTTTATCTTGATCCCATAGCCAATACCTTTAATATCTGGTGGGATGATCCTAAAAAAGCATACTCATCTGAGGAGGTAGATGCTCCAAACAGAAATGATGTCATTGTTAAAGACAAAGAAGGCAGACCCATCAGCCTTGAAGTAATTGGCATTTTTCCTAGTGAGCTAAATATCGCTGAGAGGCTTCAAACAACTATTGGCAGACCTAAAGATCCGGTTCTACTTCAGACTGTTTAATTTTTTCTTTGTATTTTGCTGTTAAGGTCTTAAGCTGCATAAGAAGCTCTTCGTTGCTCACTCCCTCATATCGGTTCTTTACAGTGACTTCATGATTCCCGACCTCTGTTGGCAAACCCAACATGTATTAAGCAGCGCCAGTCAATGAGAGGTTTAGTTGAATAGTTCCACTGCCGTTTAAGCAGATACAATGATCAGGTTGTTTCTGTATTCAATAGCAAGTTTATTTGGGTCATATGGAGGCATCTTTACACTTACCGTTCGAAGACGACCGCCAGCATCTCCTATTCGTATTCTAAGTTGTTTAACGTCAGCTGAAACCGTACAAGATCCTGCCTGATTTAAACCAATTCTTGCTTTGGCTGTAAAAACCAGAAGGTCTGTCGGTGGTGTCTTAGCAGACTGGCGAACAAAGCCTTCTTCGATAGTGAGCCTTTTTAACTGCGCAATAACAAATAATGGCTCCCCAGGTATAACATCAACACAGTCAATGTATTCATTAACAAATGCCGATCCGCCATTTACTCTTAAGGGCTTTTTCACTACGTGTTTTAATCCATCACCATGAAAACCAGCGGCCCCATAAGGATCATCTGCTGATTGTCTGATCTGAGCTTCTCTTGGCCTCCTGCCTGCCCTAATATCAGGGGGTATACTAGACGGCATTAAGCTATGAGGCGGCATAGTAGTAAATCTTCTTTCACTCATGGGGTAATTATACTATAGCATTGTGATATGACAAGGCTGAACCTTAATAACTGTTTAAAGTTGCAAAATTGAGGTAACTGCATTAATTAACTGCGGGTTTCTAAAATAGGAAAACAAGCTTTGTTGCCAATTTGGATCTTTAATATTTATATCCGGCTCAACTCCCCTTCCTTCTATTGGCTGATTGTCATCTCTTAAGGTGATGGAGTGGACCAAAAATATGGAGTATTTTTCCTCCTTTGAGATCTGATTTTCCAAGGGAAAAACTCTTTCCACTGTCCCCCAGCCTTTGGTGGGAATTCCCAAAACTACCCCCACATGATATTTTTTAAAAGTCACTGCCATCAGTTCTGCAGATGATTGGGTACTATTATCAACAAGTACCACCATCTGCTTAAATTTGGTCACAGAAGGCAGCTTCTCTGTGGGGGTTTTAAAAGGTAAATACTCCCCTTTTTTATAAAAATCAAAAGCGTATTGGTTTTTACCGATAAAGTAACCCAAAAAATAGGCCGCAGCATCAATTGCCCCGCCGATGTTGCCTCTTAAATCAAAGATTAGGGAGGTTAAGGAGGCATTATCTTTATATGTTTCAAAGACCTTGACAAACTCATCCAAAGAAGCGGGAGAAAATTTTTTAAACTGAACATATAACACAGAAGGCAGGATTATTTTGGAAAAAATGGTCGGCTCTATTCCTTTTGCATCATACCTTTCCTTTGTTTCCTTGGCAGTTAAAGTATCTTTTGCATAAGTTAAGCTTTTCAACTCTGCTTTGGCCTCGGGCGTATTTTGTTTTTTTAACTCTTCAGATTTTTCCAGGTATGCCTGTTTTATGGCAGATTCCGATGCCGCTCTGGACAGCCCCAGATCCTTATATAAATCTTTTTCGGGATTGATATTTTCCACAGTATTTTTCAGCTGTTCTTCCTGCTTTGTAGTATAAAGCCCTGACCGTCCAACCGGGTTTAAGGATGCCAGAACTGATCCCAAAACATTTGGCAGGAATTTTTCTTTCTGATGCGCAGGCAGATTATTTTGAGCAGATAAAATTTCCGTAATCAGTTTGTCTTTGTTCTCTATTTTTGGCGGAAGAGGACCAGCGCCGTTTTTTTCAGCAGATAATCTAAAAAGATCAATCAGAGCAGCATCTGTTAAATTATCCCAGAAATTGTCTTTGATCTTATCGTAGGATTCGGACAAAAATGCTTTGGAGGTGTTTTTCTCCTCTGTTTTGAAAACTGAAACGCTTTTTGTATTAACAAACAGAGAATAGCCAAACCCTGCACCGAGCAGGAAAATTAACAGCAACGGGATCAGTCTTTTAAAAATTGCCATAATGCACTAGTATATTACAAGTGGATATTTTATCAATTGTTTTAATAGTTTTCGGGCTCATACTTTTTGAAACAGTTTCATCTTTCGATAATGCCATTATCAATGCTGAGGTTTTGTCCACCATGAGTCAGCGGGCCAGAAGGTGGTTTTTGCTTTGGGGCATGCTGATTGCGGTTTTTTTGCTTAGGGGCGCTTTACCCTGGGCCATAGTTTGGGCAGTTAATCCTTCTTTGGGCTTCATGGGTTCATTTTCAGCTGCACTAAGCAGCGATCCGCGGGTCATTGAGGCAATTGAGGGTTCAAAGCATATCCTGCTTTCCGGCGGAGGAGTTTTTTTAATTTTCCTTTTTTTTCACTGGCTTTTTTTGGAACCTAAAAATTTTGGCTTAAGAGGAGAAAGATTTTTTTTGTCCCAGGGTGTCTGGTTTTATGCGGTCATCTCTATCATTTTAGCTGTTGTTGTCTGGTTTGCCATCACAACAGATCCTTTAATGGCATTCGGGGCTGTTTTGGGATCAACTGCTTTTTTTATTACTCACGGGTTTAAGGAAAATGCCAAAGCTGCCGAGGAAAAACTGCTCCATAAAGGGCAGTCCTCGCTGTCCGATATGAGCAAAATTTTCTATTTGGAGGTGATTGATGCCACATTTTCCATAGACGGAGTGATTGGGGCATTTGCTTTTACACTGTCTGTTCCGCTGATACTTTTGGGAAACGGTATTGGGGCGATCGTGGTGCGTCAATTGACAGTCTCCAATATTGAACGTATTAAGAAGTATATTTTCTTAAAAAACGGAGCTATGTATTCCATCCTTTGTCTGGGGGCAATTATGCTTTTGGACTCATTTGGTTTCCATATTCCGGCATGGCTTTCTCCTGTCACTACGGCTGTAGTAGTTGGCTACTTCTTCCTCAAATCCCAAAAAGCATTAAGCTATTAAAATCTTTCAGGGATTACCAGAAGAATTGGCTTTTTTTCCCTGTTACAATTGGGCTGTTGGGAGATAACTGGTAGGCCTTTTCAAAAAAGGTGTTTGCTGAAAGCTGATTTCCAGTATTAAGCAGGAATATACCCAGCTTTAAATAAGAAACATGATTATCAAATTTATAATTCTTAGTATCAAGCTCAGCCAAGTTGATAGGTGTCAAGTTGAGCCTCTCCAAATTATTCTGTTTCACAAATACAACCATGAAGTCATCTATGAAAATTAAGCTCCAGCCGTCATCCTTAACAATATTTTTTAAAAAATTTTGCCCCCAGGGAGTTTGGTCAGTATGAGAAAATATTACACTTTTAAAATCCCATTTTTGTTCCAGCTCCTTAAATTTTTGATAATCAGCCTGAACTGGAATATAGGTGTTTAAGAAAAAATCAGCAGGATATGCTTCAGGCCTGCCGTCCGCAAAAACTTTATATTTAGGATATCCCTTGTAGATAATATAACTGCCGATATCAAAGTTGTTAAAGATTGGCTCTGGCAGATCCTGCGCGAAAACAAAATCCATGGCTCCTTTAACATTTTCCTCAAAACCTAAGCCCACTTTATATTGATCATCCCTGTATTGGTAATAATCTCCATTAAGATAGAAATAGCTTTCAAGGAGCAGTAAAATGCCCACAATCAAGGTGAGTGTCTTAGTTATTCCATTCCATGGCACTGCCCCAAAATTTTGCAGAGTAGCTGGAAGAGATAAGAACACCACATATGGGAAGCTACGCACATGCATTAAAGCTAAAACCAGACCACTAACTGACAGCAGGATATTTTTTATATCCCATTCCCTTCTTTTGAAAACCACGACCAGCGATAACACCACCAATCCTAAAGATATCTTAACAAACAAAAAATTAGGGTCCCTAAAATTGATGCTTTCCAAAAGAAACATGGTCTGATTTTCCACGATGCTATAGCCGTAATTTTCAGTCACGTTTAAGGGGTATAAAAGCCCTGCTAATCCGTTAGGGTTGAGTAAACTTAAAATAACTGATAGTATAAAAATTATTCCCAATAACTTTAGCTTTCCACCTCCGAGGTGGAAACGTAGTTGTTGGTAGGCCAGGTGGATTAGAAAAATAACCTGTAACATTAAGCCCATAAAGAAATAAATGTGAGTGTTCACCCAGATAAGTTGAGTGAGAGGCAGAAGAAAAATAAGTTTAGCCGATCCTCTAATAAATTGCTCAAGAATATAATAGGTTGAGGCTGTAAATAGAAAACTGAAAACTTCCGGCCTCAGTTCCAACCGTTCCCGTAAAACATGCAGGAAAATAAACCCCACAGGCAGCAGCAAAACCAGGTTTTTCCGGGGAATGATTTTAAAAATAATCCAAACAGACAGCAGAAAAATAATTACTTTAAGAACCAAAAGCAGTTCAAACCCCCAAGTGATACTCCAAATATAGACAAAGACCTCAAACAACCAGTGGGTGTTGATAAAGGGAAAATTCACATTGGTGTAGGAAAATAAATTAGTTTTAGGAATTTGTCCTGTTTGAGTAATAATTTCCCCCAACTTAATATGCCTTCCCAAATCCTGGTCAAAGGAGTAATCTGTTTTAAATAAAAAAGAAAAAGTGAAAAATAAAAGCAGAATTTTAGCCCACATGTAAAAATTGTAACACTAATATCCGGTGAAATTTTCTTTTTTAATATTTTCCGGGAAAACTCCTGCATCAAGCAGGGCTTTCTCTAGCGCGGAAACCATCCCCGGAGGCCCCACCACCATATAAAGGTAAGCATTGAAATTCGGAAAGTATTCTTTGATAAACTTGCTGTCAATTTTTCTTTTCTCCCCCATCCAGCTTGGATCATCTGTCATGGTCAGGATTAATTTGAAATTGGAAATTAGAAATTGGAAATTAGAAATTTCATCCATATAAGCAGCCGAGGCTTGATTCCTGTTGGAGTAAATCAGAGTAATTTGATATGGTAATTTCTCTTTAGCAATATGCCTTAACATGCTCATAAAAGGAGTTATTCCTATTCCTCCAGCGATTAAAACAAGGGGTTTGACAGTCTCATCCGGCAATACAAACGCTCCGGCAATTGGCCCAAGTTCCACATCCGTTCCTAAAGGTAATTCATTTAAGGTTTTTTTAAATCCCGAGTCGGAAAGTCTGGTGGTAATTGTTATGTGATCAATAACAGAAGGGTCGTTATTGATAGAAAACATTCTTTTTGTTCCCCTATCATCGGGAAATTTAAGTTGTGGCAGCGTGACAAAAATATACTGACCGGGCTTAAAGTCTACCTGCTGGTTAAGTTTAAATGTCACCTGTAGGGTATTCTGGGCAAGCTCTTTTTTGTCGCTTATTTTACCGATCATAAATTTATTATATACTAATGGTTGGGGAGAATCGAAGGATTGCACGATATCTTGCGCGATTATTGCGCGACCAGCCTCGACTAGATGTTGAGTCTAGGCGGGTCTGTGGTACACTATAGTAGTGATGTCCAACTATGTTTGAACCGAATTACGTCATCACCTCCACCATCCTGTCCAGAATTGCCGAAATTGCCGAGATCAAGGCAGCGGTGGAACGATCGCGGGTTTTACCTTTAAATGAGGCAAAGCTGAGAAGACAGGCTATCTTGCGGATTGCTCATACCTCAACCTCCATTGAGGGTAATAAACTGGCTGAATTTGAGGTGGGAAAGGTGCTGGAGGGTAAACAGGTGCGGGCTTCGCAAAAGGATATTTTGGAAGTTGAAAACTACGTTAAGGCCTTAAAGTTAATTGAGGAGATGGCAAAAGGTAGAGGTGATTTAAGTCTTGCTGATATTTTAAAACTTCATAAAGTTGTTATCAACAGGTTGGTAGATGAGGAAAAGTCAGGTCAATTCAGACCTTCAGATGTATATGTTTTGGATGATCTGGGAGACGGAAGGGAAATGTTAAGGTTTAAAGCCCCTGATGCAAAGATGGTTTCCAAAATGGTCAGTGAGCTTCTGGAATGGTTAAAAACTTCCCAAAAAGGAGGATCTCACCCTGTTATTCGAGCAGGTATACTGCATTTGCAGTTTGTCACCATCCATCCTTTTACAGACGGCAATGGCAGGATGGCAAGGCTTCTCACCCAGCTTCTTTTGTATAAGGCAGGCTGGGATTTTAGAAAAATCCTGGTGCTTGAGGATTATTACAACCGCGATAGGATGTCATATTACAACGCGGAAAACCGTTCCCAGGGGAAAAATTATCAAGAAGATATGGATTTTACCGGCTGGCTGGAGTATTTTACCACCGGTTTTTTGGTGGAGGCAAGAAAGGTTTTTGAACAAATTCAGTCCATTGGTTTTGGGAAAGCCTCCAAAAAAGGTGAACAGATTTTCCTTGACGCTGCGGAGGTCAAAATTATGGATTTTCTAACAACTACCGGCAGGATCACCTCTTTGGATGTGGCGGATGTTTTACACGTTGCCAAAAGAACAGCGCAACTCAGGCTTAAAAATTTGTCTGATAAGGGTTTGTTGAAATTAAAGGGCAAAGGCCCGGCCAGCTGCTATATTATTGCACGATAAAATATTAGCCGTTATGCCTCACGTAAGAATACTCCCGAAATGAGAGTTAATGAATCATATTAAATCTTCCTAAAACGACTAGCCTTTTAACAGATTGTTGGTTAACCTGTTAATCTTTCTCAACAAATCAGCAGGATTTAATGTCAGATATTTACTCCTAAGAGAAGTTTTGGTATCCTCTGGAATATCCGGATGTTCCAGTACTCTCTGGTAGGGAGTTTTAGGTTTGTCATAGATCCTTTTAACCTTAGAGCCAATATGAACTTTCCTGACAAGCTTTAAGGTTGGGATGAAGAAGTTTAAGTAATCAGAAAGTAGCTGGTAGATTCTGTTTAAGAGTACTAGCTGCTTTTGGGTTTCCAGCCTTCTGTACCCAATGATTTTTCTGACAGTTGAGAAATTCTTCTGTTCAATATGAGCCTGGTCATTTTTCCTGTAGGCTCTGGATCTGGTAAAAGTGATTTGTTTCCTTTTGGCCAGCCTTAAGAAATGCCAGTTAACAAACTCAGAGCCATTATCTGAATCAATACCCAGAATCTTAAAGGGAAATCTTTTTTCCATATCCTCATATGCTGCAATGACTGCTCTCTCAGACTTTCCCATACAGGCCTGTTTCTCAGTCCATGTAGTGGCAATGTCCACAGCATCAAGTGAGTTAATGTGGGTATCCATCAAACTATCCCCACAATGAGCTACCAAATCAATCTCCAGAAATCCCGGAGTTTGTTCATCCCAGGGAGTAAATATCCTGACTGGTATTTGATTCTTAAGTAATGTTCCCGGTTTTGTACCAGATCTGCCTTTAATCTGAAGTCTTTTTCTGTCTACCTTAAGTAATCTATCTACTGTGGCTGCTGAAATTTTAAGGAGCATCTTTTCCTCAAGGCTACTCACCTTAATTTCTTTATGCCTTTTGAGAGATTCAAGAAACTCCGGTATAGCTGGTACCAAGATCTTCCCACAGGCAAAGTTTGATACTGCCCAAAGCTTCTTGAGCTGAGGCAAGATGGTTAGGTAAGTTGATGGTCTGTATCTTTTAAACTTGCTTCTTAAGGGGGGATTAACCAGTAACCTCCTGGCATGTTTCCTATGATAACCAGTTAAGCTGACAACCTCAGTTAAAATTAACCCCTTTTGCTTTGTAGAAGCCTTTCTGTACTTAGAAGAAAAAATCCTAAGTAGTGCATATTTATCTTCCTTCAATGTAATCACCCCCTTCCTTAGGAGGTAATTTTGGGGAACAATCTTACATGAGGCAATGAATCAATTTGGGGAACATTTTAGATGAGTCATATCGTAGACTTGCATTGCGCTACTCTTTATGAGATAATATTAACAGTGGTTAAAGTGTATTTAGTGTTTTTTAAGTAAATTCACCTCCACAGAAAATTAAAGATGGGAGGTGAATTTTATTGAATAATAGAAAATTGTTCGTAGGTTCTTTGCCTTGGGCAGTTGATGATGCAGCCTTGGCTCAGCTTTTTGCTCAGGCCGGTACTGTTGTTTCAGCTCAAGTTGTCAAGGATCGTGAAACAGGCAGATCCAGAGGCTTTGGTTTTGTGGAAATGTCCACAGACGAAGAAGCTCAAAACGCAGTTAAAAATCTTAACGGTACAGATGTTGAAGGCCGCAAGATCGTTGTTAACATTGCCAGACCAAGAGAAGAACGCTAAGATTTCACAAAGTATCTTAAAAATAACTCATCTTTAATTTTCTTCACAGAAATTAGTTTAAGGTGTTTTATTTGATTTGGTGGAAGAAGAGTACCTTCCACCAAATTTAGCGTGGTTAAATTTTGGCTTCCATAGATCTTGGGAGCGATAGTTAAAAATATCTCATCCATTAAATTTTCTTTTAAGAATGATCCCAAAAGGGTGGGGCCACCCTCAACTAAGACACACTGATAGCCTTTTTTATGCAAATTTTTAGATAAGCTTTTTAAATCATGACTCCCCACAATATATGGCAGATCGGGATTTTTGCCCAATTTTTTTCTTAAAGCCTTAAACCGGGCCTTTTTTAGTGATGCTTGTGTAAGAGCGCCAAATTCATGGTATAGATTTTTGCCGTGTATCAGGCAATCTGCATAAGCTCTCAGTTCCACTAAGACTTTATGGTCGAACTTAGAACCTATTGGCCAATAGCCTAATCTTTTAACAGCCACCTTACCATCCAGGCTCATCACAAAATTAGTATAGAAAAAAGGGCGATTTTTAAGTTTGGGAAACTTCAAGTTTTGGTAGAACATGTTTTGCAGCAAGGAAAGCGAGCACTTTTTGAGTAATGATAAATGAAACAGCAATGCCGGTTGTGAAAAGCAGTCTTTCGGAAATTACTACCGGAATTAAAGAATGCCAAACTGCAGCCGGCAAATTAAAGGCCCATATCCAAGCTGCACCACCTACAGAGTGGGCTGTAAATGTGGCCCCTAAACTTTTCATCCACAAATTAGCCCTGAATTTGTAAGCAATTACAGGCATCAACCAAAATAAGGTGTAATAGGGCACTTGTCTGCCGTTTGGGTGAGCTAAAAATGCGAAAATAGCTAAGATGGGCACTGCTAAAATCCACTTTCCAGTCCCCTTTTTGGAAATTTGAGCAAAATAATACACTGCAAAAAGAGTTGGGAAAAACCTGATTATGGTCCCTGTTGTCCAGGGAACATCTTTCATTAAGTTGTTTACAACCATCACTGCAAATACAGAAACTATGCCATACATTGGGCCTAAAAACGCCCCGGCAATTGGGGCAAAAAAATCAAACAGAGTAAAAGATACATTAGATCCTGCTAATTTATTAAAAGGCACTTGTAAACTGATAAAAGCAAGAATAGTAAAAAGTGTTAAAAAGATTAATTTCTTTTGTAAATTTTTCATAAAGATGTGATTAAGATAATCCAACTTCTGGAAAATGTCAAGACTTCGACGCTTGCTCACTACAGGTGGTTTTTGATACAATACCCCTACAAGCTGGTGTGGCGGAATGGTATACCTGACTGCCGTCAGGCAGGCGCGCTCGCCTTAAGAGGATGTTTTATGTTTACGTACTCAGGAGTTCAAAAACGGGAGAAGTTTATAAAGGTCTTACCTCTAATTTAGATCACAGACTTAAGGATCATCTGGCGGGTAAAACCCAATCCACAAAATTCCGTTTACCTGTTGAACTTATACATGTAGAAATTTGTCCTACAAGACAGGAAGCACGAATTATGGAAAAATACCTCAAGTCAGGTTTTGGTCGTGAAATTATTAAAGAGATTTTAAGATTACATTGAGGTAGAGTATAATTGTCTAAATTAAGCTGGTGTGGTGGAATGGCATACACGCTCGCCTTAAGAGCGAGTGCCCAAAAGGCATAAGGGTTCGACTCCCTTCACCAGCACCGGGGTGTAGTTCATCGGTAGAACGCCCGCTTTGGGAGCGGGAAGCAGTGGGTTCAATTCCCCCCACCCCGACAGAAAGTGAATCCGCAAAATTGAGCCTGGAGTGGCTCTGCGCGGAAGAGGGCGCGCAGAGCTCTGCAAAGCCCTGATTATATTCTGGGACAAGCCGTTGATCAGTTAAAAAGAAGTTCGAGCCGACAGTTTTTGCTCCGATTGCTAAATCGGAGCATGTATTTTTTGCGCGCGCGATTTTTGCGCACGATAGTGCGCTACCAATGAAGTTTTTGAAAGGTTCGAGCCAACTCGAACCATTTATGTTTATTTGTCCCAATTCTTCATTAATTTTTAATTTTTCTTCGAAAAATTCGTTCTTTTTTGACTTGTAAACTTCGGGTTCAATAATCCCTTCTAAATATCCATCAAGAAGTTTATTAAGTTTTATATCTATGTCTTTTAGTTCCAGTTTCAATTTTTCAATGTTCTCACAAATGGATACAGTCTCTAATTTTTCATCTTCATCTAACCACTTGTACCATTGTTTTCCCCAGGTTTCAGGAAGTGCTACATCATCAATGGCTTTTCTAAATTGTTGTTCTAATTCCGGTTCTGAAATGTAGGGTTGGTTGCAGGGTTTAATTTTTTTAGTGCATCTGTAGTAAACATATTCAACTGTCCTGTTAGTTCCTTTGTAGAATTTTTTGTGGGATTCAGCAGTGATAGTAGCTCCGCACTCCCCACATTTCATCAGTCCCATAAAGGCAAAATTATATCTTCTTTTTTTATGCCTATCCCTAAACTTTAATTCTTGTTGGACTTTTTGGAATAGCTCTTTTGAAATTATTGTTTTATGGGTGCCTTCGTGATATTCCCCATTGTATTCCATAATGCCAACATAAAATCTATTTGATAAAATCTGATGAATTTCATTTATATGCAGGGGCTTTCCATTTCTTCTTTTTAATCCAAACTTAAAGAGAAAATTTGCTATATCAGTATAGGTTTTATCTCCTTCACCAAATAATTCAAATGCTTTCTTAATTGCCTTTAGTTTTTCAGCGTCTACATCTACTCCTCGAGTTTTGGGGTTATTTACATAGCCATAAGTGGCTTTTCCCGGCCAGACCCCATTTCTTAATTTTTGTCTCAATCCTCTTTTAACATTTTCAGATAAATTATCTACATAATACTTACTTTGCCCAAAAGCTATATTTAACATGAACTTTCCCTGGGGAGTATTTTCAAACCAAGAGGTCGGAAACTTTAAATCAAGCAGTTTTCCGGTATCAAGAAGATAAATTATTTTTCCGCCATCAATACTATTTCTTGCTAATCGGTCGGGGTGCCATGCAATAATCCCGTTTACTTGTTGCTTTTCTATTTTTCTTAGAACCTCTGCAAATTTTTCTCTCCCAGGACTCTTAGCTGTTTTCTCCTCTTCCACAAATTCAGTAATCTCTAAATGTTCCCTTTTAGCGTACTCCTTCAACTCCGCTATTTGAGCAGAGATGGACAGTATCTGTTTATCTTTTTCTTCTCTTGATTTTCGACAATATGCTACATATTTCATAATAATTTTAATCTTATCTTCTTTTATAAGTAATGATAAAAAGTTCTTTAAGCGAGCTTGCGAGCAGGGATTTCTTTTCTAAGAAATCCCAAAATTTTCGCGTCCTTCCGTTTTTTGTTCTTTTTTACTCCGGCAACTTGCAGTCTCGTATAAAAAGGGCTTTGCAGAGCTCTGCGCG
>CAYNFQ010000019.1:0-16063 GCA_964396715.1 uncultured Gammaproteobacteria bacterium | reverse complement strand
AATGGGGAGAAAGAAAAATGTCCGTTCTAGGAATAAATGAAATTCATAAAAGAATCAAAAAGCACGGTTTAATAAAAAACCTGGGGAAAAGAGAATTAGAAAATCCGGAAGGAGTGGGGATAGATTTAAGACTTGGATCTGTTCATAAAATCATCAAAGGCGGGGCTTTTATAGAGGTGGACAGTGGACAGGGTTTAGGGAACAGAAAGGGAGTAGAAACTAAAGTAGTGGCAGAATTTATAGAAGGGAAAATTGCAGAAGTCACAATTAAACCAGGAGAATATTATCTGGTGCGAACTTATGAGGAGATAAATACACCGGAAGATTTAATGCCAATACTTCACCCGCGAACTTCCCTTTTTAGATCAGGATTACTGCTTTTAAATTCTAAAACAGACCCGGGCTATGTGGGGCAGTTAACAATGGGGTTGACTAATTTATCCCCATTTCCTGTCAAACTGCAGCTGGGAGCCAGGATTTGTAATATAATCTTTCATAAAATAGAAGGTAAAACCACTAAATATAGGGGACAACACCAAGGTGGCAGAGTGAGTCCTAAAAAAGTAGAAAGGCAAGTGTAAGCGGAGCGCCATCCTGAGCGAGCGAAGCGAGTCGAAGGATATGAAAAAACACGAAGAATACCAATATCTGGATTTATTAAGAGAAGCCTTGGAGCATGGAGAAAGAAAAGTAGATAGAGGAACAGGGATAGTTTTATATTCTCTTTTTGGCAGGCAAACAAGATATGATCTCTCCCAAGGTTTCCCGCTTTTAACCACCAAAAAAGTTTACTGGAAAGGGGTAATCCATGAGCTATATTGGTTTATGTCAGGACAAACAAATATTAAATATTTGGTAGATAATGATGTACACATTTGGGATGATTACCCTTATAAAATATATAAAGGAAAAAAGGGGAATTTAACTAAAGAAGAATTTATAGAAAAAATAAAAACAAATAAAAAGTTTGCAAAAAAATGGGGAGAATTACCGAGAATTTATGGGGAGATGTGGAGAAAATGGCCAACCCATTCGACAAGCTCAGGGCAGGCCAGAAAAAAGGGTCGAACTATAGATCAACTTAAGTGGATATTACAGGAGATGAAAGATGACCCGGATGCAAAAAACTTAATTGTAAATTCCTGGAATCCGGAATATTTATATACCATGGCTACAAATGAAGATGCATCAAGATTTCCAATTTGTCATAATATGTTTCAAATTTCAAACAGGAATGGAAAATTATCTCTGCAATTATATCAACGCTCTTCTGATTTATTTTTGGGAGTGCCATTTAATATTGCCAGTTATGCTCTTTTAACCATAGTTTTAGCTAAAATTGCCGGGCTTAAGCCAGGTGAATTTATCCATACTTTTGGTGATGTACACATTTATGAAAATCATATCCCGCAGGTGAAAGAACAACTTAAAAGAAAACCAAGACTATTTCCAAAAGTTAAAATTGATCCTTCAGTAAAGAGTTTGGAAACCTTTCATCCCGATAAGGTAGAGCTAACAGGATATGATCCCTATCCAATGTTAAAAGCAGAACTTACTGTTGCCGGCGGATTATATGATCCCAAAACAGGTAAAATGGCAGGATAAAATTGGTATACTTAATATATGGCTGAATTAAGTGGTGACCAAAGGAGAGTACGGGATATTGCGAGGTCTTTTACAGAAGTTCCAACTAGAGATTCTTTACTTACCCGCTGGAAACAAGGTTTACAAGAAAGATTTGGTATAGGGAGTTTTATTACGCGCGCCGATGTTAAAGGAGGTGTAGGAGACCGTCTAGTAGTAAAATTAGGAAGGGTAACTTTAAATGATCGTCTTCCAGAAGGAGTAGAGTTTAGAGGTTATCGTCATGTTGAAAAAGATGGAGATAAAGATGGTTATAGCTCCACGAGTCTCCATTTTTACGATCCTGTAAGAAGGCATATCGGTTTAACAGTGGAGTGCGCTCCCACTGCTCACTTTAAATTGCCCATCAATAGAACTCCACTGGCTGGTCTAGTTATTCTACATGAAATGGGACACGCTTGGGATGACGCAGAGAATCCAGATAATCGGGTTCTGCAGATCCAAAATAGTCTCCCAACAGAGGTATTAGAAAGCATAGATGATGACAGCATTAGAGCTTGGTATTCAAAGGCACAAGCAGATGCAAGAGTGTTCGGTAACAGACCAGAATCAGCAGAATGGTTAAGAAGATCAGTTGAGAATTCTTTAAAAGGGCAAGCAACTAAAGTCGCACATGATTTAATGTTTAGTAAACAAGCTGGAATGGCTAGGTTAGTCACGTATGCTCAATTTGTAGATATTGCTGATGAGGTAGCTCAAAAAATTATAGATAGAGTTTTAGCTAGGAGTTATAGTCTTAGCAGTGCTGAAGACTTAGCATATGCTATTAGAACAGCTAGAGATATCGCCAAAGTAGAACAAGATAAGTTTTTTAGAAAATTTGTGAAAGATAAAGAGATAACAGCTTGGGAATGGGCAGAAGAAGAAAAAGGTCGTTTAAAAAAGTTAGACTCTAGGATTAACTTATGGGATGGTAATGAAAGTGCTTTAGTTTTATTAAAGGCTTATTTTGTATTACATCATCCAGAAGTTAAATTTAAAGATTTACCTGAAGGAGAGTTAAAAAGACTGCTTGAGGCGATTACAGATCTGAATAAAGTCTTTGAGTGGTGAAGCCAGATAGAGCATAAACTGACATATTGTCATATATATGCTATAATGCAGTTATTATGTTAGTCAGGACAACCCTTAGGATAGAAGAAAATTTGAAAAAGAGCGCAGAAAGAAAAGCCCTGGATGAGGATACTACTCTGCAGGATATTTTCAATAAAGCTTTAGCAAGTTATTTACAAAATCAGACTAAAAAGAAAGCTAAGAAACTGATTATAAAATCTTTTGATTTGGGAGTGCCGTTAGATAATCTTACCCGCGATGACATATACGATTAAAATCTACCAAAATGTTAATTGATACAAACATTTTAGTCTACGCGATTAATAAGAAATCACCAAAAAACAGACAAGCCCGAAAATTTTTAGAGGATAATCAAGAAGAATTAATCCTGGCTCATCAAAACATAATAGAGGCAATAAAGGTTTTAACCCAACCCAAGTATTCTCATCCAATGGATTCAGAAGCTGCTATAGAGGTAGTTTTAAAGATTACAGAAGGTTGTCAAATAATTGCACCAAAACCCGGTACTGAATTTATAGCCTTAGAGTTAATCAAAAGATCAAAACTGTCGGGTAACAGGATTTTTGATGCTTATCTTACTGCAACTGCATTAAGTAATGGAGTAGATACTATTGCCACAGATAATGTAGGGGATTTTAAAAAGTTTAAAGAAATATCAGTTTTTAATCCATTTGTATGAAAAGAGTAAAAATTAGTTTAATAGCAGCTATTGCTTCCGGAAACAGGGCTCTGGGTAAAAATAATGAGCTGATTTATCATATTCATGAAGATTTGCAGAGATTTAAAAGATTAACCAGTAACCATTTAGTAATTATGGGCCGGAAAACTTTTGAATCAATTGGCAGAGTCTTACCCAATAGAACCAATATTATTATTACCAGAGATCCAAATTATATGGTTGAAGGAGCAAAGATAGCTCATTCTTTAGAGGAAGCTCTTCGACAAGCAAGGCTCGCTCAGGGCAATGATGAAGTTTTCATCATTGGTGGAGGACAAATTTATCAGCAGGCAATTGGAATTGCAGATAAGCTTTATTTAACTGTGGCAGAAGGCAACCCTGAGGCAGATACCTTTTTTCCGGATTACTCTGATTTTAAAAAAGTTACTTTTGAAGAAGAGCATGAATCTGATGGATTAAAATATAAGTTTTTGGATCTTGAAAGATGAATGGTTAAGATCGGCGTTTTTTTCGACTTCACCAAACAAGACAATATATCCAGCAAATACAATAAGAATTAGCATAATAATCATTGCACCAATCTGATCACAGAACGCAGAAATAGGTTGGTTTGACTTTTAAAATCTTTTTTATTAGACTACAGGATTATGAGTAGAAGCAGAGAGTTTAAACCACTTAGCGAAGATGAAATATGTCAAAAGATGACACCTGATGATTTAGAGCACGCTAGAAGTCTTATAGGGTATCTTGCAGTTGAGGATGGTATGACTACAGAAGAAGCATCTGGTCTTCTGGCAAGAGCAGATGAACTGATAGTGCCTTTAAAAGAAAAATCTCAAGTATTAGCTGAGCGAAGAATGGCCAGACTAGCTTTATGGCAAAATGTAGCTCGTAAAGTAGTTAAGAGTGCTATTGTGCTAAGTGTAGTAGGTGGAACTGGATGGGGGGGGGTATAGTGTTGTTGACTATCTTTTTGGAAATACCGCTCAAATTCGATATGCAGAAAATCTGTCAAGGCAACAAGAAATAGATAAAAAATATCGAAGAAAATTGGAACAAACCAATACTCTGGGTTCAGAATCATCAGTATTATCTTTTTCGGGTTGGAGCGTAAGATACCCTGTGAATGATGGAACAACTTATATCCCTACCCCTTTTACCTCAACACCAATCGGAAACGGTGAACAAATTAAACTTCCAGGAAATATGCTCAATGAGTTAGAATCTACAGGTATTTTTATTAAGGATCATTTACGTACATCTGATCAGGTTCCAGTAGGGAGACTTGCAATTGCGACTAGGTATACACCTGCTGTTACAACCACAGGTAATCAAGGTCGTGCACAATTTAGTCCTGAAAGGTATGATTTTGGAGAAGAAGATGTACTACGAGATCCCATCACAGGCGGAATAGTTGTTTTTGAAAAACCAGCAGGAACAAGAAGGCTATACTTACAAATCACCAGATCTAAATCATCAGATACTCAAGAACCAGTTTTTTACTTAAGGCAGATGGAACCTAAAAAATGAAATTGAAGGTGGGTAATGATTGACTTTCATTCTGAAAATATATAAAATACCCACATTACACACTCATAGTTTTTAGTCTCTGAATCTATATGACTATGAGGAAGATCAAGAGACTTATGTATAAATTACCTACATTACAAGAGTTATTAGAAGCTGGTGTTCATTTTGGACATCAGGTTCGACGCGGTCATCCCAGAATGAAGCCGTACATATATGGTGTCAGAGAAGGAGTGCATGTTATAGATCTGACAAAATCAGAAACTTACCTTAAGGAGGCTTGTGAATTTGTTTATAATCTGGGTAAAGATGGTAAGGTTTTGCTTTTTGTGGGAACCAAAAAACAGGCAAGGCCAATAGTTGAGGAATTAGCAAAGAAGCTGGCAGCCCCCTATTTGGTGGAAAGATGGATGGGCGGATTTTTAACCAATTTTGATGAAATCAAAAAAAGAATAAAACTTTTAAAAGAATATAAAGAACAAAAGGAAAAAGGAGAACTGGAAAAATATACCAAAAAAGAACAGCTGCTTTTAGGAAGAAAAATGGAAAAGCTGGAAAAAGATTTCAGGGGGGTAATGGATCTTGGGGGTCTGCCAGATGCCATCTTTGTAGTGGATGCAGTTTCAGACAATATTGCAGTTAGGGAGGTCAACAGGCTGGGGATAAAAGTTGTGGCGCTCGCCGATTCAAATTGTAATGTCTCAGAAATAGATTATCCTATTCCAGGAAATGATGATGCCATAAAATCAATAAAGATTTTAACAGAAGCTGTGGCATCAGCTTATGAAGAAGGTAAAAAGGAAGCAAGTAAGATAAAGGTTGCAAAAGAGAAAAAAGAAGTAGAAGATTTAAAAAAGACAGAAGAAGTGGTTTCAGAAGAGATTGTCCAGGAGGTGGCGGAAGCAGAAGAGATGGTTGAGAAAAAAGCAGTTAAAGATTCTGAAAGAGTGGTGACCTGAAAGGTCATCCTGAACTTGATAGAGTTCGTGTCCTATGGACAACAGGATCCATATAATAATTTGTATAGATTCCGGATCAAGTCCGGAATGACAGAGGAATATGATGGATATAGATTTAATTAAAAAACTTCGTGAAAAAACTGGAGCAGGGATAGCCGACTGCAGGCAAGCTTTAGAGGAAGCAAAGGGTGATATGGAAAAAGCCAAGGAGTGGTTAAAGGCAAGGGGGTTGGAAAGGGGGGTCTCAAAGTCTGAAAGGGAAGTAAAAGCCGGGATAGTGGAAACGTACTCTCATAGTGGAAAAGTGGGAGTTTTGGTGGAACTTTTGTGTGAGACGGATTTTGTGGCAAGAACAGATGATTTTAAAAACTTGGCTCATGAATTGTCTTTACAGATTGCTTCTATGAACCCATCGTCTGTTGAAGAATTACTGGCTCAAGAGTATATTAGGGATGCCACCATGACTGTTGATCAGCTGATAAAATCAGTAATTGGTAAATTAGGAGAAAATATCAAGGTGGGAAGATTTGAAAGAATAGCATTAGGGGAATAACATGGATCCAGTTTTAACTGCACCAAATCAAAAGGTGGAGGAAGCGCTGCATCACTTTAAGGTGGAGATTGCCGGGATTAGGGCCGGCAGGGCTAATCCGGCTTTGGTGGAAAATATTCTGGTGTCAGTTTATGGCTCAAATATGAAGCTGGTGGAGTTGGGTAATATCTCTGCCCCCCAGCCCACCCTTTTAACTGTCCAGGTTTGGGATGCTTCTATTTTGGATAATGTTATTAAGGCTATCCAAGAGGCAAATTTGGGGTTGAATCCCTCAAATGAAGGAAATCTGATAAGATTACCTATTCCGTCACTGACAGCCGAAAGGAGAGAAGAATTTATCAAACTTTTGCATCAAAAAATGGAACAGGCAAGAGTTGAGGTTAGACAAATCAGGCATGATTTTAGAAATGAATGGAAAAAATTACAAGAGATGAGTCAATTTGGTGAGGATGAGTTTTTCAGAAGAGAAAAGTTACTTCAGGAGATGGTGGATAAGAAGATAGCAGAGGTGGAACAGTTGGGGAAAGCTAAGGAGGAAGAACTGGTACAAATATAATTTCAAATATCAAATGTCAAATTTCAAATCAATATCAAATAATTAAATTTTTAAAATTTAGATTTTGACATTTATTTGTTATTTGTAATTTGGATTTTGGAATTTTTATCTATGTTATTTTCTATTCTCATTTTCATACTCACATTATTGGTTTTAGTTCTCATCCATGAACTGGGTCATTTTTTAATGGCCAAAAGGTTTGGCATTAAGGTTGAAGAATTCGGTTTTGGCATCCCTCCCAGAATTTGGGGTAAAAAGATTGGTGAGACCATATATTCTCTGAATGCCTTACCTTTTGGCGGATTTGTCAGGCTTTTGGGTGAAGATATTGCCGGACGTCCGATTAATAACAGAGATTTCAGGGTAAAGCCTGTTACTCAACGGATAATTGTGGTTGTTGCAGGAGTGACAATGAACCTTTTTCTGGCCTGGGTAATTTTTTATACGGTTATTATTGCCCAGAATTTCAAAATCATTTATCCGACTTTAGAACAGGGCGTTTTTATAGGGTTTGTTCAGGAAAACTTTCCCGCACAAAAGGCAGGGGTGAAATTGGGTGAGAAACTGTTGGCAATTGACGGTAAAAAAGTTTCCGGTTTTGATGAGCCAAAAAGTTTGATCCAGAGCAAAAAGGGATCTGAGGTCATACTTACTTTGGCAGATATTGATGGGGGAAATCAAAGGGAAATTGGCGTTACCCCGCAGCAGGCTGAAAACGGGGAATATTTAATCGGGGTGGCATTTAGCCCTCTCCCTCTTAAAACATATGTAACCTTCCCGGAAAAATTATTCTCAGGCATAACTTATTCGTATGATTTAACCAAACTTACTTTTATCGGGCTTGCAAGAACAATTTCTGATCTAACAGGCGGTAATTTCGAGAAAGCCTCACAATCCGTATCAGGTCCTGTGGGGATTGCCACTGTGACCAATGGGATATTAAGTGCGGGTTGGCAGGCCACTTTGCCGTATCTCTGGTTTGTGGGAGTAATATCTTTAACTTTAACTATCTTTAATGTTTTGCCAATCCCAGCTTTGGATGGTGGCAGGTTGCTTTTTTTAATTGTGGAAGCTGTTTTCAAAAAGAAAGTTAAGGCAGAAGTGGAAAGGATAGTACACACAGTAGGTTTTGCAGTTTTATTAACTTTGGCCCTTTTAATTACCTATTCTGACATTAGGAAAATGCTGCCATGATGATATACTGAAATTGTGGTAAAACTGCTCTCAACCATCATTCTTATTCTTTCAATCAGTCTATTTCCACCGGCTGCTTTAGCGGTTATTTCAAATAATGCTGTGCCAGGGGATGCTACTTATCCAATAAAAAGGATTTTAGAAAGCGGCATCTATGCTGTTGCTTCTTTGCATCCTATCACTCGTGTCTGGTTTTCGACTGCTAGGTCTGATAGGAGGTTTAAAGAATTTAAGACTCTGATTGCCCAAGGAAAGTCTGCTGAAAAAACTATTAATGAATTAGTTAATCAAACAGAGATAGCAGCTAAGCAGATAGATCAGATCAGCAGTCCACAGGAAAAAGAGAAATTTGTTAGAGAACTGGTAGTCTCAATTCAAAAATACGATCAAGGTTTAGCTCAACTTCCCCAGATTGAAACCACACCAGCTCCTGTTATTTCCACACCTCAACCCACCATAGAACCTACAGTTACACCTACTTCAACCCCGATGCAATCGGAGCCAATACCCAAAATTACCCCAACTTCAAGACCAACTCCTCAATCTACACCTGTAATTACTACTTCTAAACCTACTGCTACCCCTATACCCAGTTTAACACCTGCTTTCGTCCCAACAACCCCGCCTGTTGTTGCTCCACCATCTGGATCATTTGGAAATGATCAAGCTGTAGAGGATGCCAGAAAGAAATTAAAAGAGATAGAAGACGAACTAAAAAGAAGAAGTAGTATAAAGTCAAATCATAAAAATGAAAAACGAGAAGATAGTTTGACACCCCAAAAAGATGATGATAAAATAAAAAAAGAAAAGCGCTGAAGGAGTTTCCCGCTCCGGAGCTGAATGCGATAAGCATTTCCGTTGATGACGTAATAATCTAATTGAGAAGTAATTAAGGTGGTACCACGGTATCAAGCACCGTCCTTAAAGATTTAAGGAGGTGCTTTTTTGATGGTATGAGGATTTTGCGAAGGTTATGAACTTAATGCTTGGTAGATTTGGCAGAACTGCTTCTGTTTTCACTAAGTCTGAAGGCAATGTATAATACAGCAGAAAGATTTGCCAGCACTGCTGATAGTGCCTTGAGGAATGCAAGATGAGCCTTTATCATAAATATACTATAACATGAGATATTCAAAACTTTTTGGAAAAACAGTCAAAATAGATCCTAAAGATGAAGTATCAATCAATGCCAAGCTGTTGATTCGCGGCGGGTTTATTAGAAAAGAAGTGGCAGGCGTTTACAATTTTTTACCTCCGGGACTCAGGGTCCTTACCAAAATTGCCAATATAGTTCGAGATGAAATGAATAAAGCTGGAGGGCAGGAAATACTCCTGACTGCTTTACAAAATAAAGCAAATTGGCAAAAAACAGGCAGATGGAACTCCTTTGATGCACTTTTTAAGGTCTCCTCCAGATATGAGGCAGAATATGCCTTGGGTCCAACGCATGAGGAAGTTTTGGTACCACTGGTGAAACAATTGATCAGCTCATATAAGGACCTGCCATTATCACTCTATCAAATCCAGACTAAATTTAGAGATGAACCCAGAGCAAAATCAGGAATTTTGCGCGGACGGGAATTCTTAATGAAAGACCTCTACTCATTCCATACTGATGAGGAAGATTTTGAAAGCTATTATGAGGTAATGAGGAAGAGTTATCAGAATGTATTCAGACGATGTGGTCTAGATGCCATCGAGACAAAAGCAGGAGGGGGAACTTTCTCCAAATTTTCTCATGAGTATCAAGTAGTTGCTGAGGCAGGAGAAGATGAGATTATCTATTGTCCGGGTGGAGATTTTAGTGAAAATGCGCAAATAACCGAAGTTAAAGCAGGAAAAGAGTGTGATCTTGGACATGGTCCACTTAAAAAGGCCAAAGTTATTGAGGTTGGCAATATTTTCCCCCTAAAAACCCGTTTTTCGGAGGCTTTTGATCTTACATTTAAAGATAAAAACGGTCAGGATCAGTTAGTGGTGATGGGTTGTTATGGAATTGGCATTAGCCGACTGATGGGGACGATTGTGGAAGTACATCATGATGAGCGCGGAATTATTTGGCCAGAAACTGTGGCCCCATATCAAGTTCATTTAGTTGGCCTTGATATGGAAGATGAAAAAGTTAAAGAAGAAGCAGAAAGAGTTTATAAATTACTTCAAGTCGGAGACCCTGAGCGAAGTCGAAGGGCAGAAGGAATAGAAGTGCTTTTTGATGACAGAAAAGATGTATCAGCCGGAGCCAAATTTGCAGATGCTGATCTGATAGGCATACCTTATAGAGTAGTTATATCCAAAAAAACCCAGGAAAAACTGGAGGTTAAAAAAAGATCGGAAAAAGAGACTCAATTCAACACTTTAGAGCAACTATTGGAAATTTTGACTTCCATTTAACTCATTTTTGACAAAAAGGTGCAATTGCACCTTTTTGTCAATTAACTATTGAAAGTTATACTAATTGATTTTAAAGCCATTTTCTGATAGATTACATAAGATTACTACGGTACGTTCGGTTGACATGAACGTACTTCGCAATGACAAAAAGATGATTACCAAAAATATACAAAAGCAACCTAAATCTTTAGTTGAAGTGAGTGTAACTGTGCCTTGGGCTGATTTACAGCCAACTTGGGATCAAACTCTACAAAGGATGGCTCAAGATGTGGAGATTGCCGGTTTTAGAAAAGGAACAGCCCCACTTAATATGGTGGAAGGTCAGCTGGGCCAAAGGCTTCAGGATGAGGTTTTGAAAGTGGCCATGCCCAATTTTTTAATAGAAGCACTGAAAGGCACAGATATTATCCCCATTGATTATCCTAAATATGATCTTATTTCTTTTGTTAAGAGTGGACAACTGCAATTTAAAACTACTATTACCAATAGACCTGCTGTGACTGTGGGGAACTATAAGACAATTAAAGCTATCAGGCCTCAAATAAAGCCGGTTACGGATGAAGAGGTTCAAAAAGTGGTAGACGATCTTTATAAAAGATGGAAGGCCCGCCTGCCGGCAGGGCAGGTGAGGCAGCCTGTGGGAACACAGGTTACAGGTAACAGTGGACAGGGTACAGTAACACAAAATACACCAGGTCAGACTGGATCAATCAGTTTTCAAGGCGGACAAGCACAGACTCAGGCTGCTCCATCCAATGGACAGGCTGATGTACCAGATGATACTTTTGCTAAAGCCATGGGAGCAACCACTTTAGCTGATTTAAAAACTAAGATAAGGACAGATCTGGAGGCAAATGTCAAATATAATAACGAGCTTGATTATGAAGAGGCAATCTTGCAGGAGGTGGAGCAGATTACCACTGTTGATCTGCCGGAAGTTCTCATCCAAGATGAGTTAAACAGGATGCTGGTTTCTTTGCAGCGCAGGGTGGCTGACATGGGACTACTTTTGGAAGATTACTTAAAAGGACAGGGTAAAACGCTGGATCAGCTAAAATCTGAATGGCGGATGCAGGCTGAAAAAAATGTCCGGATGGAGCTTGGTTTGGCGGAAATTGCCAGGCTGGAGAATGTGACTATTTCTGAACAGGAATTACAAGCAGAGGTTGATAAAATCCAGGACGGGCGGGTGAAAAAACAGTTTGAAACACAGGAACCAAGGTTGCACTTGCGTCATGCTCTTAGACAAACACGTACCCTCGACTTACTGAAAAAAATGGTGGGAGGTTATTAGGCTGTGGACTGTCTCTTTTGCAAAATTATCAACAGAGCAATACCTGCAAACATTGTTTACGAGACAGACAAACTGATCGCTTTTTCGGATATTAACCCGTCTGCAGATATTCATATTCTGATTGTACCTAAAGAGCATATCAGCGGAGTGCATGATTTAACAGATTATCAAGCCGGTTTACTTGCTAAAATTTATACTGCAGCAAATAAGCTGGTCAAAAAAAATAATTTAGAAGATAATGCTTATCGGATAGTTGTAAACGGGGGCCGTGCACAACATGTTCCTCATTTACATTTTCATCTTTTGGGTGGACAATGGAAAAAGATGATTTAAAAGGAGGTGGAATTTAGTGTCTATTGTGGTTAAAGCCGGACCAGGCGACAGTACGGATTCGGTGATCAGAAAATTTCAAAAAAAGGTAGTTTTAGAAGGGTTAGTGCAAGAGATCAGAGACAGATCTGTTTATAAAAAACCTTCACAAAAACGCCAGGAATATCTGGCTGAAAAAAGAAGAAAGATCATGAGAGCCAGGAGATTTAACGGTTAATGCTGACAGAGCAAATTCAAAATGATCTAAAACAAGCCCAACTGTCTCGTTTGGCAGTTAAGGTTTCAACCTTGCGCCTTTTAATAGCCGAAATAAAGAATGCGGAGATCGCCCTTCGACTGCGCTCAGGGCAAGCCACCATTGCCGATAACGATATAATTTCAGTTATCCAGCGGGAAGTTAAGAAAAGGAAAGAAGCAGCAGCAGGTTTCAGGTCTGGAGGAAGGGAAGAGCAGGCACAAAAAGAAGAAGCAGAGGCTAAGGTTTTAACAGACTACCTTCCCTCGCAGCTTTCAACTGAGGAATTGACTAAAATTGTGGAAAGCACTATAAATGAATTGGGGGTAAATTCTATTGCTGATATGGGGAGGGTGATGGGGGCGGTCATGGGGAAAGTTAAAGGGCAGGCAGATGGGAATACTGTGAGCGTTTTGGTGAAAGAGAAGCTAAGTCAATAAATTCTAAATTCGAAGCACGAAATCCTAAACAATATCAAATGACCAAAATTCAAATGACAAAAAGTTTAGAATTTTGAACATTTTAATTTTGAATTTGTTTCGAATTTAGATATTAGGATTTTGAATTTATGATAAATGTTATTGTTTCATCAGATCCAAGATATAATATTAATAAAAACTCTATCCGCGCAGCTGTTTGGGAAATTTTACAAAAGCACAGAATTTCCGGAAAAGTGGAGGTGGGAATAAATGTGGTGGGTGATAGAAAGATGCATGAGCTCAACCGTAAATACAGAGGTATTAATTCAACAACCGATATTTTATCCTTTGCTTTGGAGGACCCGAATCCTGCCAGTTTGCAGCACATTCCGAGGATCGGTTTTGTGGCATCTGGGGATAGGGTTTTAAGACTGGGGGATATTGTTATTTCTTACCCCCAGGTTTTGGAGGATGCATCCTTGGATGAAATTTCCGTTGATGAAGAAATAAGGAATTTGGTAGAGCATGGCCTGAATCATCTTTTAGGAATTCATCACCCTTAATGAAAAATGCTAATATTGCCTACTATCTCAAATACAGACCGCAAACCCTAACAGATTTAATTGGGCAGGACCTGGTCAAAAAAACGCTTCTTTCCGCCTATTCGACTAATAAATTATCCCACGCATATCTTTTTGTCGGCCCCAGGGGCACAGGTAAGACTTCAACCGCCAGGATTTTGGCCAAGATGGTCAATTGTGAGGGGAAAAATATTCCCTGCAATGAGTGCACCACATGTTTATCCATTACTGATGGATCTAACTTGGATCTTATAGAAATTGATGCTGCCTCCAACAGGGGCATTGAAGACATCAGATCTTTGCGGGACAAAATTAAACTTGCACCCACAAATAGCAGGAAAAAAGTCTACATCATTGATGAGGTACATATGCTCACTCAAGAGGCTTTTAATGCGCTGCTCAAGACTCTGGAAGAACCCCCTAATCATGCCTTATTTATTTTGGCAACCACAGATGCTCAAAAGATTCCCCAGACCGTTCTTTCTCGAGTTCAAAGATTGGATTTTAAGCCGGCAAAGTCAAACGAACTACTGGAGGTTTTTCAAAAGATTGTCAAAATGGAAAAAATTAATATTGACGAAGAGGCTTTGAAATTGTTAATTAAAAAAGCTGATGGCAGTTTTAGGGATGGTGTCAAGTTGTTGGATCAAGTTTCTTCCATGGAAGGAAAAATCACCGGAGATATTTTAGAAAAGTTTTTAAAAGCTGCAAATTTTGAAAAACTTTTAGAGTTCGTTGGAGATTTGGCTAAATTGGACACAACAAAAGCGCTATCTTTAGTTGTCAAAGAGGTCAATGAGGGGGTAGATGTAAAGGAGTTGGTACTTTCTTTAATGGATTTACTCAGAAATATTGTTTTTATAAAAAATGGATTAGGAGAGCAATTAGTTAAAGAAGACTATTCTGAGGAAAATTTCCAAAGTTTAATAAAAGTTTCGGAAAACTTTACAAATCAGGACTTAGTTAAAATTTTGGATAGTTTACAAAAAGCATTAGAGCAGATGAAGACAACTTCAATTCCTTCTCTGCCCCTGGAGTTGGCAGTAGTGGAAATATGCGGGGAACAAATAAGTAAGACGATAGATGATGGAAAATTGAAGATAGAGGTAGAAGATGGAACTTTGAAGATGGAAAAGCAAGAAGAAATCCATCCTCAACCTTCTATCCTCAAAGAACCATCTTCTACTATCCATCATCCACCGTCTAATGATGATATCCAAAAGCTTAAGGAAAAATGGACTTTTGTTTTAGAAACTATTCGCCCTGTCAATTTTTCTTTAGAAGCACTCCTGAGGTCTGTCAGCATTACCCACTGTACAGATACCACTTTAATCATGGAAGTTCCCTACTCTTTTCACCAAAGGATTTTGGAATCACCTAAAAACAGGGAAATACTGGAGGGAATATTATCCGAAATTTTGGGCAGACAAATCAGGATTTCAGTGAGTCTGGGAGCAAGACCTCAAAGGATTGAAGATTTGGCAAATATAGAAGTGGCAGCTGACGATGAAATAATCCGCGCCGCAGCAGAAATTTTTAACTCGGATGCCGTTAATTAATATTTGTAATGATGGATTATTTGTATTGATAAATTAGATGTAATATGCTACAATTATTATTGATATGGAAATGCTTACTACTATAACACCAAAGTTTCAAGTGCATATTCCCGTAGCAATTCGTAAAAAAATTGGTCTTAAAAAACACGGTAGAGCTATGATTAAGGCAGAAAAGAAAAGAATAGTCATTGAACCAATAGAATCTGACTTTCTTTCGTATAGTGGAAGATTCAAAGTAAAAAATCCTATCCCTGCTGAGAAAATACGGGATTATATTGATTATGCTGAGGGTAAATATTAAACTCCCTAATGAAGATTTTTATAGATACAAGTGTTCTGATAAGATTTTTTACCCATGATCTTCCGGCTAAAGTTGAAGAGTGTGAGAAAATTTTTGAGGCTATTAAAGAAGGAAAAATAAAACCTTATATTTCTAATGTAGTTTTAATGGAACTTATTTTTGTTCTGACCAGGCAATATAAATTTAAAAAAGATGTAGTTGTGAAAGTCCTTGAAGATTTATTAAATATCCGTAACTTAACAGTAATAGAAAAAACAAATACCAAAGATGCACTTAGATTTTATAAAAGCAGCAATATCAAGTATGGAGATTGCCTAATTGCTACACAGGTTCCTCAAGATGTGATTTTGGTAGCCTATGACAAAGATTTTTCCAAAATTCCTTCCTTAAAATCACTAACTCCAGCAGAAGTCTTTAATTATGATACTGTAAATTAATTCTAGCAGCGTATTGCATAGTTAATGCTAAGGATAAGGTGAGAGGATAGTCTGGTTGAGGAGCTGCAAGGATTTCTCTCAGTCTTGCTTCAGGTGTTTCTATTAAGCTTTCAGGGTAATTATGCCACATGTTTCTAAAGCTGGAATAACCTCTCTGACTAATGAATCCTGACGGCCTTGTGGAATTATTAAACTATCAAGTCTTGCTTCCAGTGTTCTTATATTCACATAAATATATATATCACATAATTGCTTGATTATCAATCAGATAAAATTGAGTTTGGTACAAAACCCCTTGTAGATTGATTTGACAATATAAAAAGCAGCTGG
>CAYNFQ010000018.1:0-16363 GCA_964396715.1 uncultured Gammaproteobacteria bacterium | reverse complement strand
GCCGTTAGTAAATCAAAAGAGGACTAAATTCCCAACACATTTGTTCCATTAAGCCAAAAATATGGATAATTTCTTCTTAAAACTGGCCAAAGATTTAGAAAAGGAAATTTTTAAGAATTAGCCAGTTTTTTTAATGCTTCTTTGGCTGCTTGTTCTTCTGCTACTTGTTTGGAAGAGCCTGAGCCCTTGCCCATTTCTTTCCCTCCAATATATACTGCCACCATAAAGTGTTTGGCATGGTCAGGCCCCCTGGTTTGTAAAATCTGATACTTTAGGGATTGTTTAAATCTTTCCTGGACAACTTCCTGCAGATGTGATTTGGCATCCTTGGGAGGGCCCATCTTCAGCTCTTTTTCAAAAAGGGCAAACAGAGTTTTTTCTATAATTTTTTTAACAACTTCCAAACCCTGGTCTAAAAATACTGCCCCCACTACTGCCTCATAAGTATTGGCTAAAAGCTGGGGGTTTTCCCTGCCCCCTCCCTGCTCCTCGCCTTTGGATAATTTTAGATAGCTTCCTAAATCCAGCTTTTTTGCAGCTTCGGATAGAGATTTTGTTTTAACCACGTAAGCCCTTAAATTGGTCAGCTCCCCTTCCGCATCCTGTAATCTTTTATTAAAAAGATAGAAAGAGACCACTAAAGACAATACAGAATCCCCTAAAAATTCCAAACGTTCGTTGGAATCGGAGTTTAGTCTAACTTCATTTAAATACGATCTGTGAATAAAGGCCTGTTTTAGCAGGTTGATATTGTTAAATCTTATGTTAAGAAGTTGTAAAAGTTTGCCAAATTGATCCTGTTGCATGGAATTCTCAGTCCAGTAAATTATCCTCAATCAAAACAATCAAATCATCAACCTTTTGTATTGATTCCACCTCACTAGGCTCAAAGCTGACATGAAATTTTTGGGACAAGTCTGAGAACAGATCATTTAATTCAATCGGGCCCAAATTTAGCTCATCCCGAAGACTGGCCCCCCTGTCCAGATCCTCCGGATTTAAACCTAAATGTTCTGCTATGGCTTGAATAATTTGTGCTTCTGTATTCATTAAGTTTTAATTTTTTTTAATTTTACAACCTGACCTAAAGCCCCGTTAATGAAGGCTGGTGAGGAATCTGATCCGAACTCTTTCCCCAGTTCCACTGCTTCGTCTATCACCACTTTAGGCGGTACCCCTTTTTCCATTATTAACTCAAAAGTAGCTAAACGCAAGACGGATAAATCAATTTTATTTATTTGTTCAAGCGGCCTATCAGGAGCAGATCTGGCAATAATCTTGTCCAAATCCTGCAATTTTGAAATGATCCTGGCAACTTTAGTTGGGGGTTTTTTCTGCGCCCTAAAGTCCCAGGAAAATAATTGTTGCATTAGTTTGATACGCTTAATATGTCTGGGGTCAGATTTTAGTTTCATTTTGAGATTTCAGGCTTTGGTAACTGTGACAGTTTTTTGGGAGGAGACTGCTTGACCACCGTAAAATCCGCAGCTTGGGCAGACTGTGTGAGACCGGGTGAACTGATTGCAATTTTTGCACCTTACCAGATTTACCGCTAAGTTTAAGCTTGCTCTTCTGACTCTTTTTCTTGATTTGGAATGTCTACGTTTGGGTTCTCCTGCCATTGTCGTTTCGCTCCAAACTCGAAATTCTAAATTCCAATGTCCAAATGTCTAAAACTTTTGTATTTTGAACATTAAATATTGTTTAGAATTTAGGATTTCGTGCTTCGAATTTTCTCTAATCCGGCATCACACTTGCTGCCAGTTCCTGTAATTTTCTCCTCAACAGGGGGTATTTGTCAAGGCTTGGATTATCCTGTAAAATTCTCTGCGTTGCAGTTTTAGTTTTCTCAACCAGGGTCAGGTTGGAAAAAGAGGCTATTTTAAATTCAAACCTGCCCGATTGTTTGATACCGAAGATTTCTCCGCTGCCCCTGATTTTTAAATCCAGCTCGGCCAGTTTTAGTCCGTCAAAGGTGTTTTCCAAATATTTTAAGCGGCTTCTTTCGCTGCTTGATGAACCGGATGATGTGTACAGCAGACAGTAGGATGTCTTGCTTCCTCTGCCAATTCTTCCTCTGAGCTGGTGTAACTGGGCCAAGCCAAATCTTTCAGCGCCCTCCACCACCATGATGGTGGCATTGGGCACATCCATGCCCACTTCCACAACAGAGGTAGCAACCAGGATATGAATGGCGCCGGATTTAAAATCCGCCATCACCCCCTCCTTATCTTTTGATTTAAGCCTGCCATGCAGCAATCCCAGCTTCAGCTTGGGGAAGATTTTTGTCAGTTTTTCATACTCTTCTTTGGCAGCCCTGACTGTTTGTAAAGTTTCAGAGGGTTCAATAAGCGGGGTGATAATATATGCCTGGTCACCCTCATTAATTTTCTGCTCTATAAATTTATAACTGTCCTGCCTTTTTTTCTCCGGCACCAGATATGTTTTGATAAGCGGTCTGCCTTTTGGCATTTCATCGATTATGGATAAATCCAGATCTCCATATAAAGTTAAAGCTACTGTTCTGGGAATGGGAGTGGCTGTCATGGTCAGAAAATGAGGTACTTTGGCCCGGTTTCGCAAAATGGTCCTCTGCTCCACCCCAAAGCGTTGTTGTTCATCTACTATCACCAGGCCCACCTCTTGTATGTTTAACTTATCTGATAAAAGTGCATGGGTACCTATAACCACATCATCATTTGAGACCCTTTTCTTGCTTCCGGTATATATTCCTACTTTTATCCCGAATGGTCCTAACAGCTTAGAGATAGTCTCAAAGTGCTGGAATGCAAGGATTTCGGTTGGAGCCATAAAAAGCGTTTTCAGCTTATTTAAATGGAGTAAATAAATTATTATTGCGGCGACTACTGTTTTTCCCGAGCCGACTTCCCCCTGCATAAGCCTGTTCATTGGTTGGGTTTTTTCCAGGTCAGATAAAACCTCTTTAAGAACCTTTTTTTGGGCAGAAGTTAATTCAAAGGGCAGTTTTTTGATAAAATTATTTAAAGCATTTTTATTGACAGTCAGCGGTTTAACAACCGGTTTTTTATCCCATTCCATTCTTGCTTTTTGAGTAGCTAAAGAAACAAAAAATAGCTCATCAAAGCCCAGTCTTTCCCTTGCTTTTTCTGCGTCTTCCCAGGAGTCGGGGTAATGGATTTTCGCCAGAGCAGAATTAAGATCCAACATCCGGCCCTTAATAGTTTCAGGCAGAGGGTCTTTTATTGAAGGCTGAACAAGAGGCAGCAGGGCATCAATTTTGGCCCTGATCCATTTGGAAGTTAAGCCTTCTGTTTCCGGATAAACCGGGATTAATCCTCCTGTATGTAACCCTTTTTGATCCGTGTTCCCACCCGCTTCGCGAGGCGAGCTTGACGAGTGGGAAGATAGATTCTCAAATTCTTCCCATTTTGGCATCATTATTGAGAGCTTATTTTTATATTTACCAAGTTTTCCTGACACCTGTAACCTGTCGCCTACTTTGATTTGTTTAGTAAGGTAGGGTTGATTAAACCAGGTTAGCTCAATTGGAGATGTGCCATCATTAAATATAGCCTGGGTTAAAATTTTTCTGGATCTGGTGTAAATATTTTTAATAGACCAAACCTCTCCTTGCAGGGTGACAGTCTCCCCCACCTTGGCCTCCACAACTGATGTGGTGTGGGAAAAATCATCATAGCGGAAGGGAAAGTGATAAATTAAATCCTCAATGGTATTTAAGTTTAACCGCTTCAGTTTATAAGCAAGCGAAGATCCAATACCTGTCAGCTGATAAAGCGGAGTTTTTAAATCCATGAGAGGATTGTACTATGGTATTAGAGTGCGGTCAAAAGGGGCAGTAAAGAAAAGATCAGGATAGCCAATCCGGCAATGACAGAAAGTATGATCCAAAATATCCTGAATTTTTTAGAATACATCATTGTTACTATCATATCAGATAGATTTGAAAAATAAAGGTCTAAGATATATAATTATGGGATATGGCAAGAATTGAGAGAGGATATCCCTGGGGTGTGGAGATTCAGCCTAGAAGGTTTGATTCTGCACCTGTGTATAGTCCAGAGGATCGTTATAACTACGAAATGAGCCGTTTTAATCGTCAATTTAAATTTGTGGTGATTGGAGGAGTAGCAGGTTCTATATTAGGGTTGGCCTTAGGAGTATCCTGGGCTGTTATGCTGCCAGAGCAAATGCCTGCTATAGCAAGATTAGCTGCTGCATCTTCTATTACTCTCACAGGTCTTATTTTAGGATCAGTTTCTTCAATTGGTTTGGAAAACATAACTGCACCAAAAATAAATACTGTCAAAAAATAATTAAAGTTATCTTTTTTACCCCTTTTATCTACTGGTTAATCTTTCCATCTCCTCCAAAGCTTGCTTTCTTTTAGGCTCTTCAAAATAAATTCTGGCGGGTTCCAGTTTTTTAATTAAGCATTCTGCTATAGCATTTTTCAAATCCTGTGGATGTAGGTTTTTGCTGGCATAATCTTTCTCCAAATCTGCATAAGAGGAATAAGTAATATTTCCTCCATGTTCGTTTTTTCGAATGATCGAAACAGCAGAGTTTTCATTATAAAAAACTAAATGTTTGGCCCAGTCTAAAATAGGATTAAATTCCGCTTCTCCTTCCGGAGCATAAGCTGCATTGATTTTTCTTTTTATTTCTTCTGGTTCATCATGAATATAAATAGCACTTTGTGGTTTTGATTTACTCATTTTGGCTGCCTCCAAATCCATCACTTTGTTGCCCTGATCATCAGTGGTTAAAATAGGCTGCATTAAACCTTGCAGCAGATGATGGTGGATCGCAATTGGTTTCTTCTCATCTAATGAAGTAGCTGCTTCCCTGGCTACCACATGCACATTTCTTTGATCTGTTCCGGCATGGGCAATATTGACTCCCAAGGCAAAAATATCAGCTGATTGCATGGCTGGATAAATTAACATGGCTGTGTCGGAAATCTCACTTTCCTTCCTGCCCATGATGGTGGTGGATCTTAACATCCTGGCCAGTGTGGTAGCTTTAGCCACTTTGACAACCATAGCCCAATAATTATTTCCTAATTTTTCATAAAGCTCTGAACCTAAAACAAAATTGATCTTTTGGGGATCTGCTCCTGCACAAAGCGCACAAGCCCTTAAGGCCTCCTCAAAATACTGCCTGGCCATTCTTTTGGCAGTTTCCAGAGTGCCATCAAGTTTTTTGTTAAGCCAGGTATGCCAGTCAGCCAATAATATATTTATCTCCACCCCAGCGTCCTGTAAATCTTTAATCTTTTGCATGGTGTAAACCCAACCCACGTGGCCTTTGCCTGATATTTCAAACCCTATGTAGTGTTTTAGGGGGGTGCCAGATTCAATTAAGTTTTTTAACTCTTCCTGAGTTAAAACCTCCTCCAAATTCCTGGTAATTAAATTAAACTTTTCCTCACTGGTCATCATCTCATTATACAATAAGCGGATATCGTGATAATATTACCTCAAATATATGTCTCGGACTTTAACTAAATTATCAGGGGCTTTGGTTTCCGCATACGATCAGGATTACTCCCAGCACCATGACCAGACAATCTCGGTAAATCCTCTGGTTGCAGAGTTGGCCACCTGGTATGAAAAACTCAGGACAGCCATGGATTATCGGGATGATGAGGTAATTTTGCGTTCCGCCATTGAACGCATTTTAAAAAGAAGACTGCTTTTGGGAGGAAACGGTCAGACCATTGCCGCCCCGCTTTTGCGTGAACTGGTTTGGGCAAGATATTTCCCTGACTCCTCAATTCCGGAATCAACTGTTGCCAAAGTTGCCCATGCCATTGATCTGTTTCTCAAGTTTGAGGAGGAAATTAACAAAAAACACAGGGTAAACAAAGGGATGGTTAATGAATGGATCCTGCACCTTCTGTCCTCTGAAATTGAATATATCTTAAAACCGGATCACCACAAGGATCTGATGAGTAATTACATATATCAGATTTTCAGGGCCAGGATGCAGATTGCAGACGACTCGGAGCAGGTAAAAAATATCCAGACTTTTATTGCCGTAAGACGAGCCTACGCCAACGATGATTTACCCTTTTTAAGATATCATTTGTTTTTACAATACTTCGGTAAACTCACTGCTCATAATTTGGAAACAACATCAAGCCGTTTCATGGAAGGATATAGAAATATTCAATCTCAACTCAATTACCCTTTAAAAAACAAATTTTTCGTCTATATAGACAGCCAAAAAGTACCTTTTTTAATTCTGGATGATGTTTTGAAGAAAAACCAGGGGAGCATTGTTTCGCTTATTTCTGATGAGGATCAGCTTAATTTGGCAGTTTTAAGCGTCTGTTCCCAAAGGTATAAATCAGTCAAAGGCAGGGTGAGACGGGCAATTATCAGGAGTGTGATTTTTATCTTCTTTACCAAAGCGCTTTTTGCTTTATTTATAGAAGGAACTTTTGAAAATTTGCTTTTTGGGAAAATTTTCTGGCCATCAATTGCCTTAAATACCCTGACTCCCCCGCTGCTGATGATTTTGGTGGGGTTTTTTATACAAACTCCCTCCAGAGAAAATTCTTTTAAAATACAAAGAAAAATAAATTCACTGCTATTTGATGAAAATCCCCAACTGGAAAACCCCTTAGTCATCAAGAAAAAGATTAAAAAAACAGACCCTCTTATTTGGAGTTTGTTTATGATTCTTTGGCTGGCAACTTTTGCCGTCAGTTTCGGAGCTTTGATTTTTATCTTAACCAAACTTTCGGTAAACCCGATATCTCAGGGAGTATTTATCTTCTTTATTGCCATAGTTTCCTTTATTGCCTACAGGATTAACAGAACTGCCAATATGTATGTGGTAAAGGACGGGAAAGAAAACTTAGCATCGCTTTTTTCCGACTTTTTCTTTATGCCGTTCATTACTGTGGGAAGAAGATTGACTCTGGCTGTTTCACAAATTAATATAATTTTGTTTATTATTGATTTTATAATTGAAGCGCCATTTAAAGGAATATTTGCCTTTTTTGAACAGTGGCTTTTATTTTTAAGAACCCAAAGGGAAAAATTGGACTAAACTACGTTCCCACTTGACGAGTGGGAATACGGATGACCATAATGAAGTTAATGGTTAATCCTCCATTTGCTAGCAGTGAGTTTTATCATATTTATAATCGTGGTGTGGAGAAAAGAACAATCTTTCTTGAAAAATGGGATTATCTCAGGTTTTTGGAGACATTAAATTTTTACCGCAACTCTCCCCAACCAATGAAACTGTCTGATTTTAGAAGAGGTGTAATTAAACTGCAAAAGATAGATAAGCAGCAAGAGTTGGTCAGGATATTTTGTTACGCTTTAATGCCAAATCACTTTCACTTATTAATTAGGCAATTAGAGGAAGGCGGAATAACAGAGTTTATGAGAAAGATCTCTGATAGCTACACAAGGTTTTTTAATACCAAATACAAAAGAGTGGGTCCGCTTTTCCAGGGAGCGTTTAAGGCGAAGCTTATTGAGACTGATGAGTATTTACTGCAGCTATCAAAATATATTCATCGAAACGCGTTCCCACTTTCCAAGTGGGAACGTAGAGTTTATCCTTATTCTTCTTATGAATATTACCTTAGTGGTGAGAAGCATCCGTTTTGTGATACGGAATTTATTGGAGCATATTTTTCCAAAACTAATCCTAAGCTGAGTTATAAGTCATTTGTAGAGGAAACAGAATTTGCAGATCCAGTCGGAGTTTATAACTTATCCATAGATAATGATTACTGTATTCCCACATTTCCCACATTCGATGTGGGAAGGTAGTTCGCAAGTAGCCGCTTGTAAAATGAGTGATTCCTTGGGACAATATATACCAATCGTATTTGAAAATGCAAACAATATTGTGCGATTGGACTGTAACTAAGGTAAAATTATTCGTAAATTGATGTACGTTAGTTATAGATAGATCCTGAAACAAGTTCAGGATGACAATTATGGAACATGCAATTGTTTTAAAACCGGAAATATTAGGATTTTTAAATGTAAACATTGCAGGCTTCGCCTATAAAAGTCTGCCAATTACCAATACCCTTCTGGTTTCCTGGATTGCAATGGCAGTTTTAACAATTATTGCAATTTTTGCAACCTGGAGAATCAAAGCTATCCCTTCTGGACTGCAAAATCTTTTTGAAGCCATCATTGAGTTTGGCTATAAAACTGTGGAGGATTTAGCAGGTTCTCAAAAAGCCAAAGTGCTTTTTCCTTTTTGTTTTACTTTTTTTCTTTTTATCATCACGGCCAATTGGTTAGGACTTTTGCCTGGATTTGGCACTATTACCTACCATGGTGAACCATTACTCAGATCCATCAACTCTGATTTAAACATGACCTTATCTTTGGCCTTAGTTTCTGCTGTCACCACTCATCTTTTTGCCATTAAAACCTTAGGTCTTTCAACTTACCTAAAAAGATGGTTTTCCCTATCTTTGTTTCCGGTTTTTTTATTTGTAGGATTTTTGGAAGTGATCTCGGAATTCACCAAAGTGGTCTCGCTATCTTTCCGGCTTTTTGGTAATATCTTTGCAGGCGAGGTAGTTTTAACAACGGTTTCATCGATAGCCGCTTTTATAGTGCCCTTGCCTTTTTATTTCTTAGAGATTATTGTAGGATTTGTACAGGCCGCTGTTTTTATGATGCTGACACTGGTCTTTATGGTGTTACTTTCAGAAAAACACGCCAGCGAACATTCATGAAAGGAGGATAATTTATGCCGGAAACTATAACATCGGGTATTGCCATAGGATTGGGTGCTTTGGGGCCTGGAATAGGCATTGGACTTATTGGTATGAAGGCTATGGAGGCAATAGGCAGAAATCCTGATGCGCAAGCTAAGGTTTTACCTGCCATGCTTTTGGGCATGGCTTTTGCTGAGGCTATTGCTATTTATGCTTTGGTGATAGCATTTACAAAATAAGGGGAAAGCGTAAAGGGTGAAGGGTAAAGAAATTAAAAACTTTCCCCTTACCGCTTCCCCCTTTACCCTTCAAATATGGAAATTTTGAACCAATTTGGAATAAATCCTATACTTTTGGCTGCGCAAGTGGTCAATTTTTTAATCCTGCTTTTTATTTTAAAGAAGTTTTTATATGGCCCGATTTTAAAGATTTTAGAAAATAGAAAAAAAACCATTGAGCAAAGTTTAAAAAATGCCGAAGAAATAGAGTTACAGTTACAAAAAACCAAAGAACAATCAGAAAAGATCATTGCAGATACTTTAAAGGAAGCACAGAAAATTTTAGATCAAACTAAGGAGGTTGCTGCCCAGATGATAGCAGATACGAATAAAGACGCTGAACAAATCTTATTACAAGCGCAGGAGGATGGAAAGAAAATTATAGAGCTTCAAAAGGTCCAGATGATGGAACAGCTCAAAGGTAATTTGTCAGGTATTGTGGAGTTGGGACTGGAGAAAGTTTGGGGAAGAAAGATTAATGCTGAACAAAAAAAAGTGATTGAGGAGGTTGTCAAAGAAAGCTGATGAGAAATGAGTTCTTTTATGAAAAATAGAAAACAGATTAGAAATATTGTTGAAAAGTCCGTTAAAGCCAGCTTTAGAGAGGGAAAATTAATAGAGAAAAAAGCTGCTACTTTTGTTAAGCTTTTTAACAGCCAACCCAAAGCAGAAGCTATACAGCTACTTTCGCAGCTTCTTAAAAGAATGAAATTGGAGATAAATTCTGCTACTTTAATAGTTGAATCAGTTATTCCCCTATCTAAAAAACAAAAAGATATTATCAAGAAAAAATTCAGTGCAAAATTTACGGTGACAAATTCACAGTTTAAAATAAACCCCCAGATCTTGGGTGGTTTAAGAATTAGAGTTGGGGACCATATTTATGATGATTCCATCAAGATGAGAATTTATCAAGTTAAGGAGGCAATAGCAGGATAATGGCAGATTTAATACAACAAATAGAAGCTAATATTAAAGGTTTAAAGTTAAAAGCCCAGAAGCAAAATGTGGGCACTGTTTCGGAAATAGGTGATGGGGTGGCCAGGATTGAAGGGCTTTCTGACGCGCAGTCATCTGAACTGCTAAATTTTGGGGACGGAATCTATGGACTAGCCTTAAATTTGGAACAATACAGCGTGGGAGCAGTTATTTTTGGTGATTTTACTAAGGTTAAGGAAGGTCAGGAGGTTAAAACCACCGGCCAGATTTTAGAAATTCCGGTGGGTGAAGCACTCTTGGGCAGGGTGGTTAATGCTTTGGGTGAGCCGATTGACGGCAAAGCAGCCATTAAGGCCAAAGCTAAATATCCGGTGGAAAAAATTGCTCCGGGAGTGATCACCCGCCAGTCTGTTAATACCCCGCTTCAGACAGGCATTAAAGCAATAGATGCTATGATCCCGATTGGCCGGGGTCAAAGAGAGTTGATTATCGGGGATCGCAATACCGGTAAAACTACTATTGCCATTGATACAATAATAAACCAAGGTCGTATATCGAATATCGGTTATCGTGTATCGGAAGATAAAAACGATAAACGACAAACGATTAACGATAAACCAGTTATCTGTATTTATGTGGCCATTGGCCAGAAAACCTCCAAGATTGCCCAACTGGTGGCCAAGCTGGAACAAGCTGGGGCCATGGATCATACCATTGTGGTGGCGGCTTCCGCATCAGACCCTGCCACTATGCAGTATATTGCCCCATATGCCGGCTGTGCCATTGGCGAGTATTTTATGGATGCGGGAAAAGATGTCTTGATAGTTTATGATGATTTGAGTAAGCATGCCTGGGCTTACCGGCAAATGGCTCTGCTTTTAAGAAGGCCATCCGGACGCGAGGCCTATCCTGGAGATGTGTTTTACCTTCATTCCAGGTTACTTGAGCGGGCAGCCAGATTAAACAAAGATTATGGGGGCGGATCTTTAACTGCCCTTCCTATTATAGAAACCCAGGCCGGGGATCTCTCGGCTTACATTCCCACCAATGTGATCTCCATTACAGACGGGCAGATCTTTCTGGAGTCGGATTTGTTTTTTGCCGGCATCAGGCCAGCCATTAATGTGGGGTTGTCGGTTTCCAGGGTGGGAGGATCTGCACAAAATAAGGCTATGAAAGGGGTTGCAGGCCAATTAAGGCTGGATCTGGCTCAATTTAGGGCTCTACAAGCGTTTGCCCAGTTCTCTTCTGACTTAGACCCGGCTACCAAGGCGCAAATTGACAGAGGCAGGAGATTAACCGAAGTTTTAAAACAGCCTCCCTTTTCCCCTGTTGCGGTGGAGGAGCAAATTGTCGTTCTTTGGACTGCCACCAACGGTTATCTGGATGAGGTTGAAGTGGATAAGGTTTGGGATTTTGAACAAAAATATCTGGTCCATCTAAAACTGCGCGATAAAAAACTGTTATCTGAAATTAAGGAGAAGAAGGAATTAGATGAAGAGATGATAAAAGCTTTGGAGAAAGTAACAAACGACTTCCTTAAGACTTTTAAGAGAAGTAAATAGTCATTTGTTATCCTGAACTTGATTCAGGATCTATGCGAGTTATTTGTATAGATTCCGGATCAAGTCCGGAATGACAAAAAGGAAAAATGGCAAACACTAGAGAATTAAGAAGAAGAATAAAGTCAGTTAACAATACGGCTCAAATTACCAAGGCCATGCAGATGGTGGCTGCTACTAAAATGAGGCGGGCTCAAAATCAGGCCACTTCCGGCAGGCCTTATAGCGAGAATTTATCAGAGGCGCTAGCCAGGCTTTTGCCAAAAATAGATACGGAAGCACATCCTCTGCTGGGGGGAAAAGAGATTGCCACGTCGCCACGTTCAGTTGACATGAATGTGGTTCCTCGCAATGACAAAGTAGGGGTGGTACTGCTTTCTACAGATAAAGGATTGGTAGGAGCATTAAACACAAATTTGATACGCACTCTGTCATCCCTGCGAATGCAGGGATCCAATTATCCATCCTCACGGTCGGAATTGGATTCCCGCCTGCGCGGGAATGACAATATTGTTTATTACACTGTTGGCAAAAAAGGCAGGAGTTTTGTAGCCAGAACAGGTAAAGATCTAAAAGCTGATTTTGAAAATTTGGATGTGATTACTTTTAGGCAAGCCAAACAATTATCAGGATTGGTGATGGATGCATTTAAGGCGGGAGAAATTGGTGAAGCATATTTAGTTTATCCCCATTTTGTTTCTACCTTAAGACAGGAAGCAAGAAGAATTAAGCTGTTACCAATCGATCTACAGTCTGTCATTGCGAGCAATGACGTGGGTGGTGGACCAGAGTTTTTATTTGAACCTGCTGCTGATGCTTTGTTGGATTACCTTTTGGTTCATCATATTGAAGAGCAAATTTATCAGGCTCTTTTGGAAACCAAAGCATCTGAACATTCTGCCAGAATGATTACCATGCAAAATGCCACGGATAATGCTCTGGATCTTGTTTCGGATTTAACTCTTACCTATAATCAGACCAGGCAGGCAAGCATAACAACCGAGCTTTTGGAAATAACAACGGCACAGGTTGCGATGGAGTAAGTAGTAAGTATTATGGGAAAAAATACAGGAAAAGTGACACAAATCATATCAGCAGGTCGCCTTGAACAAGTTCAATGGTGCTCCTCTGATGTAATTTTCGTGACAAAAGGAGGTATATATGTCTAAAGGTATTGTCACTCAAATTATAGGTGCAGTGGTTGATGCGGAGTTTGATCCGAAATCATTACCTGCAATTTATAATGCTCTGGAAACCAGTATCGGTAAAAACAAGCTGGTCTTGGAAGTTCAGCAGCATTTGGGTGAAGGTCAGGTCAGGTCTGTGGCCATGGGTTCTACAGACGGACTAAAGCGTGGCACAGATGTGACTGATACAGGTTCCCCTATTTCCGTACCGGTTGGCAAGGAAGTTTTAGGCAGGTTATTTAATGTTTTGGGTGAAACAATTGATCAAAAAGGCGCTGTGAATGCCAAAAAGAGCTTACCCATTCACCGTCCCGCTCCCTCATTTGAGGAACAATCTGTCAAGAGTGAGGTTTTTGAAACAGGAATTAAGGTAATAGATCTTCTGGCCCCTTTTGTGAAAGGTGGAAAAGTGGGGCTTTTCGGAGGAGCCGGAGTTGGCAAAACTGTCATTATTCAGGAATTAATCAGAAATATTGCTGCAGAACATGGAGGTTATTCTGTATTTGCCGGAGTTGGAGAAAGAACTCGCGAAGGAAATGATTTATACCATGAGATGCAGGGGTCCGGAGTGATAGACAAAACAGCCATGGTATTTGGACAAATGAATGAACCGCCCGGAGCCAGACAAAGAGTAGGATTGTCTGCCTTAACTATGGCTGAATATTTTCGTGATGATCAGGGAAAAGATGTGTTACTTTTTATAGATAATATTTTCAGGTTTTCTCAAGCCGGTAGTGAGGTATCCGCATTATTGGGCCGTATTCCATCTGCTGTGGGATATCAGCCGACTTTGGCTACAGAAATGGGACAACTGCAGGAGCGGATTACCTCTACTAAGAAAGGATCAATCACTTCTGTTCAAGCAGTTTATGTGCCGGCAGATGATTATACAGATCCGGCACCGGCCACTACTTTTGCTCACTTGGATTCCACCATTGCCTTGGAGCGTTCTTTAGCAGAACAGGGTCTTTACCCTGCTGTGGATCCGCTGGCCTCCTCCAGTAGGGCTTTAACCCCGGAAATTGTGGGGCAGGAGCATTATGATGCGGCTACCCAGGTGCTGAAGGTACTGCAAAGATATAAGGATTTGCAGGATATTATTGCTATTTTGGGAATTGAGGAACTATCTGATGAGGATAAGCTAACTGTGGCCAGGGCCAGAAAAATCCAAAGAGCCCTAACCCAGCCATTTTTTGTGGGAGAGGCTTTCACAGGCAGAAAAGGAAAATACGTTCCTATTAAAGAGACAATAAAGATGTTTAAAGAAATTTTAGATGGAAAACATGATTCTAAATCTGAACAATCCTTCTATATGATTGGTGGATTAGAGGATTTAAAATAAATTTTTAAAAGTATAAAGATATTCAGATAGTTACCTAAGAAATTTAGTCTGTAGATCTTTTCTATCTAAAAGGGCATTAAATGAAGCAACAAATACTCTTTCTCTGCTATTAAGTATCTCCGGGTATGCTTCAGCGACTTTCCAATCCACAGCCCCTCCCAAGTCAACCTCTTCCATAAGCTCTGATAATCCTAAATCTTCAAGACCGATTTCCTTATTTTGTGTATCTCTATATATAATGGTTTTACCATATCTTGCTAATTCAAAAGCAATAGAGTAATCCTGCAAAGCAACTCTCTGTTTTTTCCCACTTAGTCCGTCTATGTATTTATCTGTATCTGCTCTATTTTTGATCTCAAATCTTTCCATGTCCAATATTTTAACAAAATTTTTTAGAGTTTGCCGGCTTTTATTTATGCTTATACCTTCGAGGTGTCAAGCTAAATATTAGTCAATAAGTTCTCGACCGAGAAGATAATGAAGTTTTTTAAACTACATTCCCACATGGAAGGTGGGAATACGGATTAAGTTGCACTTTTGGGATTTTTAGTCAAGATTTATTCCTCCATATAAACAAACTGGCCTTTTTCATCAAACTTTATGGATTTAAATAAATCAAAGAATCCTTGTCTGCCCAATATGGGGATATTTTGTTGAATGCTGAAATCTGTTTCTGTTTCGTAACTTTTATTTCCTAACCAAAGAGTAATCCTTGCAGGATAGGCATTAATTGGATTTTTACCAATACCATAAATCTTACCTGGCTTCATTTTTTCAAAAACAATGCCAAGATATTTTGATAAAGACATGGGGAATAAATTCCTATCAGAGCCAGAATCCAACAAAGCATCAAATGGTGGGGAAATTTGACCATTGGGCTTTGCAACTTTAATAGGGATTAAAGGAAGATAAGATTGAATAAACTTTTGGCCTTTAGGATCCTGAAGAATTTGGGGAACGTATGAATACCCTGTTATTTTAGACATTACATTGATAGATGACCATCAAAGGGTGGTACATAATGCAGAATAACATCATCTTTTTTAACTTGAGAGATCTTCTTAAATAAATTTTCAAGTGTTTTAGCAGCGTATAAAACCTTAGTTCTATCCTTGCTTAATGCTACCCATTTATTTTCATAATTTAGTAGTATCTTTGCTTTCATAAACTTAATTATAACATAGAATTTAATGGAAATTTTGTATTTTTGGAGTTTGCCACAATCATGTAAACTGATTGTGGTTTGCCCTTTTGGAAGTTTTAGTCAAGGAATTATATTTCCGGAGTATCCAATATTAATCGCATTCCCAGATGACTTTTGATTTCATCAATTTCTCTTTTGTTTCTGGAATGGAAAAGTCCTTCTTTGTCTCTAATCCCTTTAACATCCATATGAAGCAATTCTATGTCTCCCCTTGCTGCATCAACATTTTCACTCATCTCTTTAACCTCTTTCTTGAGACCATCTACATCTTCTTTGAGTCCATCTAATTTCTCATTCATAACTGATTGTTGGTCTTTAATCAAATGCATAGTTGCTGAATGTAAGCTTACATGTGTTTCTAATTTTCCAACTTTGTTACTAATTATCTCCAAAAGTTCTTTAATTTTCTTTGAATCATCACTTACCATAAGTCTATTTTAAAACTGAACTAACTAGAAAACAATATAGCTTTTTTATATCATATGTTCCAGCGGCAATTCTGCCAAAGCATAGGCTTTAACAGTCCGGACGTATTGGGCAAAATTCGCCGTGGCCGAGCTGATTTTAAAAGATTTAGCCCTAATAGCTGATGAGATCTGGGAAACCGGTTGTAAAGAGGATTTATTGAATGTAATTTTTATCGTCATTCATTGAGGGGGTATTGTACTCTAATCAGGCAATAGATTCAAAAGTACCATCCAACTGGAGATAAAAGGCTTCAACCTCTAAATTAGGATATTTTCCATTAACTTTAGCTTTAGCATTTCTTAAATCCTCACTATGTTTTTCCGGAGTTCCCTCTTCTCCATAAGCCCCACAATCTTCATGGTTTATGAGAATTACTTTTTTAATATGGTGTAGTTTGTGGGCAATTTCTATCTGACCCATGATGGAATCTAAATTTTTTACCCCTCCACCTAGAGCAACTCTGTCAAAAGTCCCGTTCTTAAAATTTTCAGCAATCCACTTATTTATAGCCTCCTGCAATCTGAAGTCTATACAGGTAACAATAATTGCCTCTGCTTGGTGGTTCATATTGATCAAAGATACTACACTTTCTTGTAAAAATTGACAAGAGGTATAGAATGAGTTTGGTACAAAACCCCTTGTAGATTGATTTGACAATATAAAAAGCAGCTGG
>CAYNFQ010000017.1:0-27501 GCA_964396715.1 uncultured Gammaproteobacteria bacterium | reverse complement strand
TGCTGAAGTAGGTGGGAAGGGTCTGGCTGTTCGCCAGTTAAAGCGGTACGCGAGCAAATTCACGTGTCCAGATGGTAACATCTGGAGCGAGCCAAACATATTTCTCTGATATAATTCAAAGAGAAGTATGTTACTCTAGCTTATATCGGTGGAGCCCATGATTTCTAACCCAATTCATGGGTAATACCGAGGGAAGATTAGTTAGGATAATGTTAACTAAAGAGGAGAAAGATATCTTAGTAGGTTCTTTGCTGGGAGATGGATGCCTTAGAATAATGGGCAGAAGTAAAGTTCCAGCATTCTCTGTTTCTCATAGTGAAGTCCAGAAAGATTATGTCCTTTGGAAATATGAGAAATTAAAGAGGTGGATTAAGACTCCACCTTGGCGTGAGGAAAGAATCTATCATAAGGATAGAAGCAGGAAAACTGTTTCTTGGAGATTCCAGACTCTTAGTAACTCAGTATTTTCTGATCTATACAACGCTTTCTATAAAAATGGAAAGAAAGTTGTGCCAGATAATATTATAGAGTTGTTTGAGAAATCGCCATTGGCATTAGCAGTTTGGCTAATGGATGATGGTAATAAAAATCACCAAGCAGTTTTCCTAAATACTCAATCATTCTCTCTTAGTCAACAGCAGAAATTATGCCAAGCATTACATAAAGTTTTCGGATTTCATGTGACCTTGAATAGGCATAGTAAAAGCAAAGGTGTGCAATTGTATAGAATAAGAATAAATACTAAAAGCACTCAGAAGTTAAAGAGTATTGTAGAAGGATATATTCTTCTACAATTTTCCTATAAACTTCCTAACTTTTCCCTGTAACGACTAATATATGAGGTACCAGATAATCTGGAACTAAACTCATATTATACGCTAGCTCCGCCATATAGGCGGGTGAAGATATAGTCTGAACTCATAGTGATATGAGAATAAATCGGAGCTGGGTTCAGAGCGTCGTAAGACAGCTCGGACTCTATCCAGTATGGGCGTTTTGATTCTTGAGGGGAGTTGTCTCTAGTACGAGAGGACCGAGACGAGGAAACCTCTAGTGTGCCTGTTGTACCAAAAGTGCAGCGCAGGGTAGCTACGTTTCTTTCTTGATAAGCGCTGAAAGCATCTAAGCACGAAGCAGACCCCAAGATGAGGAATCTTTAAAACCCCAAGTAGACTACTTGGTCGCCGTATGGCGAACCTCGCCAAAGCGCAAGCGGAGGCGGGTTGATAGGCTTCCGGTGTAAGCACTGTAAGGTGTTGAGCCTAGAAGTACTAATGGTTGTGGTTGAGATTTTTTGACTTAAGCCTTCTCCGCCAGCTGGCGGATCCGTATTCACATTTTAGAGTACAAAGATAATGTACAAGGTAAAATTTAAAATGTACAATTGAAGCGCAATTTTTTAATTGTACATTCTACATTGTACATTCTACATTTTTTTGATATACTTTGATTCTCGGTGGTTTGTGCGAGGTGGTCCGACCTGATCCTCGCCTCGCTGAAGCAATTCGGCGAAGCGGGCCATTCCGAACTCAGTCGTCAAACGCCTCAGCAGGGACGATAATATACCCGCAAGGGTATGTGAAAATACCTCACTGCCGGGGTCAAAAGAAAGCAAGGTGAACATGTTTGGCAAAAAATTTATCAGCTAATATTCCCATCACCATGGAGGAGCTTTTAGCTTCTCAAACTAAAAAATTTGTCACCCTTTACCGCAATTTGGAAATCGAAGGTATGGTTTTATCCAAAACAGACAAAGAAGTGACGCTGGATCTGGGCAGCAAAGCCGAAGGAGTACTGCTTTGCAGAGAATTATCAGGTGAGCAAAAAGAGCAGTTAAAACCAGGAGATAAATTAAAGGTATATGTGGTATTCCCTGAGAATGAGTATGGTCAGGCCATTGTTTCTTTGCATATTACCCAAAGCAAAACACCTGGTAAGTTTGGTAAAGGCAGGAGATTTAACTGGGATAAGTTTACTCAAGCTCAAAATCAAAACAACAGACTCTCCGGAAAAGTAGTTGAGATCAACAAAGGAGGTTTGATTGTTGAGGTAGATGGCTCGCCTCGCGAAGCGGGTATCAGGGGGTTTTTGCCAAACTCTCAAGTTGGGTTTGAGATGCTAAAAAAATCCTCGCAAGGAATGGATGGACTTTTGGGTCAAACGCTGACAGTGACTGTGATTGAAGTTGATTCGGATAATAATAAGCTGATTTTTTCCCAAAGGGGTCAAAGCTCAGATGAAGTTTTACAACAGTTGAAATCATTCAAAAAGAATCAAAAGGTATCAGGAAAGATTATAACTGTTTTGCCTTTTGGATTGGTGGTGGATGTAGAAGGAGTAGAAGGATTGGTATTTATTTCAGATGTAGCTTGGGACAAAGTGGATGATCTTGTCAAATTATATCAGACAGGTCAAGCAGTTGAGGTTTTAGTAACCGGATTGGATGAGGATTTGGGAAGGCTTAATTTATCTATCAAACAACTTAGCGAGGATCCTTTTATAAAGATCGCCCAACAATACCCCGCAGATGAGGTAGTGAAAGGAGAAATTGTTTCTGTTGGAGCAGGTGGCGTGGTTGTCAAGTTTACAGACGGGATTGAGGGGTTTTTACCTTCCTCAAAAATTACTCCTGACACCGCTTACGAGGCAGGGAAGAGCGCCGCTTTTATAGTGGACAGTGTGGATGCAGGAAGAAGAAGAGTAAACCTTGCCCCGTTTATTACTTCAACAGAGGGGTTAATATATAAATAAATTTTCAATTTTTAATTATCAATTTTCAATCAATGTATCAATTTTTAATGTTTCAAACAGTTTGAAAATTGTTTCATTGAAAATTCACTGAAAATTGTAAATTGGTATTTGAAAATTACGTTGTATAATAGCTTCATGCCAAAGACTCACTCTATCTATATTTGTCAGCAGTGTGGTTATCAGTCCCCAACTTATTTAGGCAAGTGTCCCCAGTGTGACTCTTGGAATTCTCTGGTAGAAACAATGGTAAAGGGTAAAGGGGAAAGCGTTAAGGGGAAAGTGGTGGGTTCTGCAGAAATAATAGATTTATCAAAGATACAAAAAACTGATTACAAAAGACTGGACACCGGTTTTGGGGAATTTAACCGCTGTTTGGGTGGGGGGATTGTGGCAGGTTCTTTAATTTTAGTCTCAGGCGATCCGGGTATTGGGAAATCCACACTTCTTACCCAGCTTGCCATAAATTGCGAAAACACCCTTTATGTGGCCGGAGAGGAGTCTGCCCAACAGATAAAACTAAGGGTAGACAGGGTGAAGCCAAATGCTTCATTAATGGTTTTAAATGAAACAGATGTTGATCTAATCATTGAAGCTATTACGCACGCCAAGTCTGACTTGGTGATCGTAGATTCAATACAGACCCTTGAGACACAAGACCTGGAATCTGTGGCCGGATCAGTGGGCCAGGTGAGGGAGACTGCCCATAGGTTACAAAGGCTGGCAAAAGAGCAGCATATTCCCATCTTTTTGGTAGGTCATGTCACTAAAGAAGGCACGGTTGCCGGTCCCAGGACGCTAGAGCATGTGGTAGATGTGGTTTTATCTTTGGAGGGTGACAGCGCCAATATGTTTAGGATCTTAAGATCAACCAAAAACAGGTTTGGTCCCACAGATGAGGTGGGGGTATTTGAGATGGCAGATCAGGGGATGATAGAGGTGAAAAATCCTTCCAAGTTGTTTTTAGATCAAAAGATTAATGCTCCAGGATCAGTTGTAGTGGCTGTTTTAACAGGTTTAAGGCCTCTTTTGGTGGAAATTCAAGCTCTAGTTACCAAAACCTCCCTACCTTCTCCCAGAAGAACAGGCTCAGGGGTAGATAATAACAGGCTTCAGCTTCTGGTGGCTGTTTTGCAAAAAAGATTAGGGTTGCCCCTTTTTGATCAGGATGTGTTTGTCAATGTGACAGGGGGACTAAAAGTTTTTGAGACGGGAGCGGATCTTGGAATATGTATGGCCATAATTTCTTCGTTTAAAGACAAAATAATCAAGTCAAAAACTGCCTTTATCGGGGAGGTGGGTCTTTTAGGGGAAATCAGACTGGTCAGAGAAATGGAAAAAAGAGCAAAAGAGGCAGAAAAGTTAGGGTTTGATACAATTATAACTTACAAAGTAGCCAAAAACCTTTCCCAAAGTTTAAAATTGGCACTACTTGGCTAATTTCATTATTGTCAAATTCGTTTTGGCAATATATAATGGCCTAAATTTTACACAAATGGATAATAAAGAACCTGCCTCTCAAAATTCTGCCAAAGAAGACGAAATAGAATTTACGGATAAAAAAATGGACAGTTATCAGCCAATGTTGCACCAATCAAAATCAGGCAGAAAAAAGCTGATTACAGCAGCAGTAATAGTGGTAATTGTTTTGCTGGGTGGTTGGGTGGTGAAGTCTTTTGTCGGGGAATCTTCCAAAAGCGGTGAACAAACCGGCAGCCAGCCAATTCCAACTCAATTTTCCACTCCCACTCCCAAACCCCAGCTGATCAAATCTGAGTGGAGTTTTGAGGTGTTAAACGGCTCCGGAGTGAGGGGGGCTGCCAAAAAACTGGCGGATCAGTTGAAAGATTTAGGCTACCAGGTGGTAAAAGTGGCTAATGCTGATCGTGATGATTATGCAAAGACCCAAATTTTAGTCACAGGCAATCTTCAGGATAAAATAGATTTGGTGGTGGCGGATGTGAAAGATGTTGTTAAAATTGCCTCTGTTGCAGGTGAGTTGAAAGATTCAACAGCTTCAGCCAGGATCATTATCGGTAAAGAGTAAATGTGGTAAAATACCAAGGTCAAGAGTTTATTGGTATTGATTGGATCCTCTTTTGACGAAAGGAATTATTCAAGTGCGTTTAAGGATTGTTTTACGCCTGATATTGGCGATCATTTTTGCTGCCTTTGCCGCCATATTTGCCCAACTGATTCCGCCTGTTGTGGGAATGGATTCCCAACTGGTCAGAATACTTTTAACTGTTATTTCAGCCCTGGTTGGTTTTTTAATCTTTCCGGATGTGGCCAGGGTGATCAGTCTTTCTGCCCTGAAACTTTTTAATTTGGTGGTGCGCTCTTTTTCATCCGAGGTGTCAAATCAGATCATCAGGCTGCGGCCTGTTTTTTCGTTTCCGCACTCAACTCCTCAGCCTGGTTCGGTTTCTATCCTAAGACCCGTGGTTTTGGATACCTCGGCCATTATTGACGGCCGGATTTTGGATATCGCCAAAACAGGTTTTATTTCAGGACTGATTCTGGTGCCTAAATTTGTGCTTACCGAGCTTCAACAGGTGGCGGATTCCCTGGATGATTTAAAAAGACAAAGGGGCAGACGTGGGTTTGAGGTGGTGGAAGAGTTAAAAAAAGTAAAAGGAGTGAGACTGGAGGTGTGGGACAAGGAGCAGTCGGGTAAGACTGTGGATGAGCGGATTTTGAATTTAACAAAGAATTTGCACGGTAAGATCGTCACCACGGATTTTAATTTAAATAAGGTGGCTTCGGTGGTCAATGTGGGGGTTTTAAATGTCAATGATTTGGCCAATGTCTTAAAAACCAATGCCATTCCGGGAGAGATTTTAAGCATTAAGGTTGTGCACATTGGCAAAGACCCCACTCAGGGGGTGGGGTATTTGGAGGACGGGACCATGGTAGTTGTTTCCGATGCTTTTGATAAGATAGGCAAAACTATTAAGGTAAAGGTCAGTAAGGTTTTACAAATTTCCGCAGGCAGAATGATATTTGGAGTTATCCACAAGCCCTAAATTTTTGTTAATAATTTAAAGTGTACCCCTTATCTGTATTGTTATAACAACCTAAACTATACATCATATCCTATTTTAAGAAACTACAGGCTTAGGTAAAAAGAGAGTAAAAATTCCTATGGGACTCTCAAAACTTGACAAATAGTTTTTTTTCTGCTAATGTTTTACTAACATGTTTGCCACCAGATTTATCAACGGGTTTAAAAAAGAGAAAAGGGTCAGAAATAAAACAGTAGATACTGTGGCGGAACAGGTTAAGAAGCTGTTGAGAGACTCGGATCAGAAGTTGATACTGATGGTACGGGGTTAAAAAAAGGAAAGTGTGAAGCAGACGGACACACTTTCCTTTTTTGTACTTTTAAATAAAAAAAAGAGCATTACTACCGCAGACGGACTCGAATAGCAATGCCCTTTTTATTGATTTCGAAAACAATCTCAAGAGCAGATAGAGATTGCTTTCTAAGATAACTTTAGAGCAAAATTTAGGGGGTTGTCAATACCCCAGTTTTAGGCTCAATTTTTGCTATTTGGGTAAATAATAAACTCAAAATAGGGGGTTTGGAAGATATATTTTTGGGCAGGTTATTGTTTGTATTGGGGATTAGTCTAGGGCAGGGACTAGTCCCCAATAGAGACTATAACTAAACTATTGACAAGTAAGATAGGATATGGTTTAATGAAAAGGTAAGCCTCTATTTTAAATGTCAAAATCCAAATAACAAAATCCAAATAAAATCTAAATGACAATTTCAAAATTTTCTTAGCATTTGACATTGATTTGACATTTGAAATTTGAGCTTTGATATTTTTCCCTACCATGCCTCGAGTAACTAAATCATTTAAATCCTTCGACAAAGCTCAGGACAAGCCGGCTGAAGAGAACTCAGCTGATCAGCTGGTGGGAGAGCCAGTGGAGAAGTTAGATGTTAGAAGTGAGAAGATGGATGAAGAAGCTGGAAGTTCGAAATTAGAGAGTCAAACTTCCAATTTCCAACGTCAATATCCACCCTCCAATTTCCAACATCCAACATCGAGTAGCTACCGTAATGGTTACCAAAATGGAGGTAGAGATTATTCTGACCGTGATGTTCCCACCGAGGAAGTCAGTGGAATCCTGGAAATAATGCCTGAGGGCCATGGGTTTTTAAGGCCTAAATACGTGCCTTCCGAAAATGATGTTTATATTTCCATGAGCCAAATCAGGAGGTTTGCTCTTCGGCCAGGTGATTTAATAGAAGGCGCGGCCCGTCCTCCCAAAGAAACAGAAAGGTATTTTGGTTTGCTTCAGGTAAATAAGGTTAATGGGGAAAACGCTGATAATTTAATAGACTCCACAGGCAGGTATAAAAAAAGAGTTAAGTTTGAAGACTTAACAGCCATTTATCCCAACAAACACTTAAAATTAGCAACAGGGAAAACTCCGCTGTCGCAAAGAGTCATAGATTTGGTTGTCCCAATTGGCTTTGGGCAGAGAGGTTTGATTGTTTCTCCTCCCAAAGCAGGCAAAACTACCATTTTAAAAGATCTTGCCGCAGGCATTAGCAAAAACCATCCTGAGGTGATTTTAATGGCTGTTTTGGTGGGAGAGAGGCCGGAGGAAGTCACTGATTTATCCCGCTCTATCAAAGGGGATGTGATTTCATCAAACTTTGACGAGCCGGCTGAGGACCAAACTGCCGCCGCAGAGATTGCCCTGGAACGGGCTAAAAGATTGGTGGAAATGGGCCATGATGTGGTGATTTTGCTTGATTCTATCACCAGGCTGGGCAGGGCCTACAACCTGTCTGTTCCGCCATCCGGCAGAACTTTAAGCGGTGGATTTGATCCGGTGGCGCTATATCCGCCCAAGCACTTTTTTGGGGCTGCCAGAAATTGCGAGGAGGGAGGATCTTTGACCATTATTGGGACAGCTTTGGTGGATACTGGATCAAGAATGGATGATTTAATTTATGAGGAATTTAAAGGCACCGGCAATATGGAACTGCATTTGAGCAGGCAGCTGGCCGAAAGAAGGATTTATCCTGCAATTGATATAGAAGGTTCCGGTACCAGACAGGAACAGCTGTTATTTAAGGAAGAGTATTATAAACAGATGGTGATCTTAAGAAGAATGATCGGCATCTTGGGAGAGAATGAAAGAACAGAGATCTTTTTGGAAAGACTGGGAAAAACTGAAAGCAATGAAGAGTTTTTGAATAATTTGAAGGATGTGAAATAGTCGTCAGCTCTCAGCTTTCAGTCGTCAGACATTTTAAGTCTGATAGCTGAATACTGATGACTGATAGCTATTTTGTTGCTGCTTGCTTTCATCTGTTAAAATAGTTCCCATGAATTCCCTGAAGGATGACTTAAAAGCTTTATTCCGTGCCTTAATCTGGTACACCAAGCGCAAAATCCACTTTTTTGCCCTGAAATTTGAAGATCTAAAAAACTTTCTGGTAGAATTGTTAATGCAGGGACGGGGAGCGCACCAGAAAAGGTTCTGGCATGGATCTATCATGTCTTTGGTGCTGGTGGGGGTGCTAACCTCAGGCGTGCTCGGGGGAGGCAGTATCATATCTTCCAGCTATCCTGGAATTGGCGGGCCTGACCCCCGTTTTACTACTGCCTTTGAGCCGTTTCCGGCAGGGCCTATTTTGGAAGGGTTTGGCGATACCCACACTATTATTTCTCAAAAGCCCCGTTCCGAGATCATTGAATATACGGTTGAGAGCGGAAATACCATCTCCTCCATCGCCCAAAAGTTTAATATTTCCTCAGATACAATTTCGTGGGCCAATGACTTGGACAATGTCAATCAGGTGAAGCCCGGACAAGTGTTAAAAATCCTGCCTGTGAGTGGTGTTTCCCATGTTGTAAAATCAGGTGACAGCCTGGAATCTGTTGCCAAAAAATACTCTGCAGAGTCTCAAGCAATCGTAGATTTTCCTTTCAATGATGTGCCGGATGATTTTAAACTGACAATCGGGCAGGTGCTGATTATTCCGGATGGTATTCCCCCTGAAACAAAGCTGCCTGTTAAGAGAAGACCCCAACTTTTGGCTCAGGGGCCAACCTCACCTGCTTTTGCTGCACCGTTCGGGGCTCAATTTATCTGGCCGGCTGGAGGACAGATTACCCAATACTTCGCCTGGTATCATCCAGGAGTGGATATTGCTAACAGAGCAGCTCCGGGTATTGCTGCCTCTGATGGAGGGACAGTAGTTGTTGCAGGATGGCCTGATTCCCAGGGTTATGGCAACAGGGTGGTGATAGATCATGGCAATGGTTACAGATCTTTGTATGCGCATATGTCTAATATTTATGTGTCTGTGGGGGAGACTGTGACACGCGGGCAGTTAATAGGTCAGATGGGATCAACAGGAAGATCAACTGGAACTCATCTGCATTTGGAGATACATTATAAGGGTGTGCCTGTTAATCCGCTGGCAATTCTTAAATGATTTGGGGGTTTTGGGGTGTTTGGGGTGGGGATTTTAGGGAAGTGGACCCGGTGGGAATCGGACCCACGCCTGCGCAATGCGAATGCGCTGTTTTGCCACTTAACTACGGGCCCCCGGTGGACCAAGTCTGACTTGGTGGACCCGAGGGGAATTGAACCCCTTATCTTCTCCATGCCATGGAGACGTCGTACCGGTAGACTACGGGCCCGCAAATTGCAATTATACTACCTAGCTTTTCTTTCTTCCATTCTTCTTTTAAAAAGATTTTCTGTAAACCCACCCTCTTTAACGAATTTTTCTTCTAAAGCAGAACCTTGTTTAAAGAGTAGGAAAAGATCAAGATGAAGCAGAGTAATAAGCAGATTAGCTGCTTCTTCAGCATCGCTAGGAAGTTTTGGGGTGTTTGGGGATTTTAGGGATTCGACCCCAAAAACCCTAAATTCCCTAAATTTTTTCACTCTGGGATCTTCTTTATCCCAGATGGCTAAATTCCTTTGTCTTAAGAAATCCTCATAATCTTCTAAAAGTTCTCCTAGGGAAGCATAAGCAATTCCCAAAAGGTAAATATATCCCTTTAAGCTTTTTTCTAGATATCCCTCTGCTATGTTCTGTTTCCCAGATCTAGCTGCTTGCTCCATTTGGCTACGGGTTCTTACAGAGAAGACCCATCTTTTACAAAATTCAACTGTTAGATCATAAATCAACACACTTAATTGGTAAGTGCTGAGATATTTATACCCTGCTTGGGTCATGGTTTGGGGGAAGGTGTGGGGCTGGGTTTTTTAACAGCTGCCGGGGTGGCAATTTTCTCAGGAGGATTTCCCACATCAACTACATCAGGCAGATTTTCCTTTTGTAACTCTCCGGTAGTTTTTGCTGCGGGAGGCTCGGTAGTTTGGCCTGATTTAGTCTTAAGTTCATTTAAGTAATTTTGGGCCAGTTGATAATCTTCAGAATCCTGCTCCACCAGCGCCAGCGCTTTTTCCGCTGCTGCCTGGGCAGAACCAAGGTCTCCCTTGTCTCTTAAAGCCACTGATAAATTATAATAGCCGTTGGCAAAGTCAGGCTTTAAATTTATGGAATCGGTGAAAAATCTGATGGCCAGATCGTAATTTTGGATGGCATAATAAGTGCCGCCCACAGAAAGTCGCAACAGCGGGTTTAGGGGATCCTGGAAAATGGCCCTGCCGTATGAATCAAGTGAGAATACCAGGGCATTTTGGGCCACCCCGGCAATCTGCCTGTATAATAACCCCAGGATTTCCCAGTTGATGGCCGAGCGGGGAGACAAGGTGGTGGCAGTTCTGCCCTCATTGATAGATTGCTGCAGGAGGACCTGAATATTTTGCTGATCCTCAGCAGTTAAGGAGCCAGAGGGGGAAGTTTCACTCGGTGCCTTTGATGAGGCAATGGCATTGGCTATGGCAAAGTTGGTTTGGGCTAAATCTGTTCGGTATAAATCACTGACAGGGTTTAGTTTTTCGGCAGCCACCAGATGATTGTAGGCATTAACCAGCTGATTTTGGGCAACCGAATTTAGGGCCTGCCTGTGATAATAATCCGCCAGGACAAATTTGCCGCCAAAGAACAATCCTGTTAGAGCCAGGCCGGAAATGATGACCAACAGGATGGAAGGCAGGGCTTCAATCCTGATCGTTTCCAAAGATGAAGAAGTGGCGGAAAGTTGCATCAATATATTTTTTATATTGTCCCTGTTCCAAGTTTGTGATTGATCAGAGGAATTAACTGCCATAAATGAGGCCAGGATCAACAGACCGATGACCCAAAGGACGAGCGTTGAAGGGTAAAAGATTAGCAGAGCAAAGAAGGCAATTCCGGAAATGGCCAGGGGATTTTTGAGGGTATAGTGATTGGGCTCGCTTCGCGAAGCCACGCCAAAGGCGGGCGAAGCGATGTCCAGGGGGTAGTCTTTAGCCATCAGGATCTTGACTGCGGAGGATAAAAACAGCGCTGTGAGTGAGAGAGCCGCAAAAAGCCCCACTCCTCCCAATGTCCCTAAAATCCCCAAATATTCATTAAAAGGGGTATCAAAACGGATGTTCCAAAGTTTGGTGGAGTTGTATTCAATGGGTTTGTAGGTGGTGAAATTAAAAAGGTTGGTCCCTGGTCCGGTTCCCCAAAAAGGTGAATCTCTGAAAGCTGACACTGATATTTTCCAGGCAGTCACAAACGGCAGCTGGACTTCTCTGGGAAAGTTTTGGGTCAGGTTGTACCACGGATTGGTATTTTCTCCAAGCGGAGGGGTATATGATAAAATAGTTACCAAGGCAATGATGATCAGAGGAATTAGTAAACTAATCAGCTTGATTGGTTTCAGCTGATCCTTGGCAAAGAATTTGTTCACCAACAGGGTTAAGATTAGGGCCACAGGCGCCACAATCCAAACGGCCCAGTTTCCTGTTAAAGCAATGGTTAAGCCAAAGAGGGTCAAAAGAACCATGTTTACGGTTCTGACTACAAGATTCGTGCCTGCTATCACCTGCGAGACTACCAGGGGTATCAATAATGTCAGAATGGCCGCTGTTGAGAAAGAGGAGCCGGTGGGGGTGAAGTTGAGCCCGTGTGTCCAGGGAGCAGGCAACAGTTTCACTCCGGAGTAGGCCAGCAAGGATACTACCGCAAGTATACCTGCCGCAATTGAAGTTACATACAGAATCCACTTAACCTCTCTTGCTGATCTTAAGCCTTGGACCAGCACAAAATAGAACAGGATATAAGTTGCCAAAGCTATCAAAGATGAGTGGATCTTTAGCTGGTTGCCCAACAGTGAAACATAAGGGGCAGGAGATAAAAAGGTGGAGATTAAAGCCACAGCCAACAGCAGTATTAATGGTAAGTCCAAAGGGGTGCGGATATATGTGACTTTGCCTGTCAGGGTAAATTTTAAAGCCAAAAGCACCAACAGCAGGGCGGTAAAGACAAATAAGATGATAAACTTGGGGGTGTCATAAAATTCGGTGGTTAAATTGGTAAAAAGGAACAGGGTGGAAAGGATTACCAAAATTATCCCCACTTTAAAAATCAGACCTAGATAGGTGGCAATCAACTCTTTTAAATTGTTTATGGCAGGGTTCATTTTTATTCTTTACAATTACAATAGAGGAATTTACTTGTCTATGCAACTGGTATTAAATATATCAATCTATAACTTTCCAAATAAAATGTTTTTTTGAACCATATTGCATTTTCCTAAGACTTAAGTATAGTAGTAGAAATAATGAAATTATTGAAACTTCTTCCATTTTCGCTACCTGTTTTTGCTTTTTTTCTTTATCTTTTTAGTGCTCCGCCATTTATGCTCTGGCTGGATGCTCCCCGCTTTGTTTCAGCCATTGTGACTTTAGGAGTGCCTAACCCGCCGGAGCCTTTATATGTGCTTTTGGCCCACCCTTTTATATATCTGCCTTTTGGTTCAATGATTTTTCGTATTCAAATCTTTTCAGCCTTAACTGCAATTTTAGCTTTGCTGTTTATTTATAAAATCACTATGAAGGTGGTTACTGATATTAACCCTGCATCATTTTTACGCCAAAAGGCTATCTTCAAAATAGTATTTTTATCCGGTATCTTTAGCCTTTTAATGCTGGCGTTTTCTTACCAATTCTGGTCTCAAGCACAAAACGTAGAAACGTTTATATTGGTAGTTTTAATTGAAGTAGTAACGTTATTTTTATTGATTACTGCCACTACCCGTAAAAGGTTCTTTATCCATTTTTGCCTTATTGCACTTTTGATGGGTCTTGCTAGCGGTACTAATCCGGTGATTGCTTCGATTATCCCGACGATTTTATGGGTAATGTGGCATAAGAATAAATTTGTTACTCCGCAAAAATTGACCATCTGGTTTGTCTTAGGCACCATTGCAGTAATTGCTATTCATCTATATATACCATTGAGAGCTGCCGCAAACCCGTTTTTAAATTACTGGAGGGCAACGGATTTTGAGTCTGTTTGGAATCTTTCTACAGGCGCGGGACTAAATGTTTATGTGCCGGAGTTAGGCAGGATCAATGGGTTTACCGGTTCTCCGGAAGTCTTTTTCAAAAGCACCTGGCGCTTTATTTTTATGTGGGTTGTTAAGTTTACTCCACTTTTATTACCTTTTATAGTGGTAGGGAGTATCTATCTTTGGAAGAAAAGCAAATACTATTTTGTTTTCTGGTTTTTAATTATTGCTTCCAACTGGCTTTTCGCAAGCCTTTATTTTTCCGGCAACCAGGAGTCCTGGTTTCTGGTGTCAGATGCAGCCTGGGTGGTTTTAGCAGGTGTGGGATATTTTGCCATAGTCAGCGGATCAGAAGAGATATTTGACTTGAAAAAAAACAAAATTTTGGTCAAATTAAAAGTTCTAAAGTCCTTTTCTCTGCCTAAATATTTGCCATACAGGATGTGGTTAATTTTACTGGTTTTAGTTCCATTAATATTTTGGTTTCCCACCTTAAACAGAAGGGGATGGAATCTGACAGAGGAATACATTCAAAATTTATACAAACCAATAGGGAATGAAAAAGCCATCATTTTTGGTTCCTCCGATCTTTTTGATTCTGTCTCTTTTTATGTCCATGATGTGCCCGGCACATCAGTTTACAAACCAAACACAGTACCTGTCACAGACAATATGTTTTATATCTTTAAATGGTACCGTGACAATTTAGCTGCCACCACCGGCCTTAAGATGCCCGATGGCGCCAAATTAAAATATGACTCTGCTGATGAATACTCCCGCTTTGTGATGGAGTTTTTTGAATTAAATTTACCCAAATATAAAATTTATCTGACCATCCCTACCACCCGTAATAACTTTTTACAAGTTTATCAGCCGCAGGATCAGGAGTCGGGTGGAAGCCTCAAGATAAGTGACAAATTTAAACTGATTTCCCAGGGGATGCTTTTTGAAGTAGTGCCAAAAGAATCTACTGCCGAGGCAGATCTAAAAAATTTCGAGTACCAGTTTAGAAAGAAAGATTTTCCCAAAAACAAGCCTAAACTGTGGGAGCAGACTTTCAAAACAGAGCTGACAGGCATGATTAATGAGTATGCCTATTCTTTTGAGAATATGGGGGATGAACTGCTAAAGATTGGTAAATTCGAAGACGCCTTCAAGTTTTACCAGGCTGCTTTTGATTTTAATCCCAAAAATGCCGAGATTATCTCCCGCTTAGGTAACTATTACGGCAATATTGGTAACCATCAAAAAGCGATTGAATACTTTGAGAAGGCTTTAAAGCTTGAGCCAAGAAATATTGGGCTGCTTTTTAATCTAGCCATCGCTTATGAAAATACCGGCAAGAATGACCGCGCCATGATTAATTTAAATAAGGTGCTGCAAATTGCCAAATCCGATTCTCAGGTCGTCAAGCTGGCCAAACAGCGTTTGGAGGCCTTAAAACAAGCCACTCCCTCAGCCCAGCAACAATTGCTGCCGGCTCAACTTCCCGAAGGGTTCCAGCCTTATCAAAATAAAGCTCTTAATTTACAGTTTATTTACCCCAAAGCGTTTACCATCACAGAATTATCATCCGGTGATATCAAACTGACCAATGGTTTAACAGGCAAGGATGAGCTGACTTTTAATTTCTTTAGCAGGAAAATGAATGAGGATGAAGATCTGGAGACTTTGGCAGAAAATCTGCCATTTAAGGTTGAGGGGGTTCTTTTGGCAACCCAACCCATGACTATCCCAGGATTTCAGGCAGTAGGTAAAACTTACGGGAGCGGAGAAAACTTAACCTTTGCCCTATTTTTGAGAAGAAATGATCAGGGGATAGCCATCAGAATCTATCCCGGCAATTCCAACAAATCAAATGAATTTAACCAAATCTTATCAAGCCTGAGAACTTTAGAATAAAGTTCAAAATCCAAATAACAAATGACAAATAAATATCAAAATCTAAATGTCAAGAATTTAGATTTTAGTCATTATGTTTTTGATTTGACATTTGAAATTTGAGCTTTGACATTATGAAATTCCTTTTCTGGACTATCCCCATATTTCTTTTTATTGCCCAGCTTGTTTTTACCCTAAACTCCCAAACTCAAATCAGATATGAGGAGCTGGCTGAGTCTGTCAGAAACCCTTTTTGGCTTGAGCAAGGCAGAGTGTATGATGGAGTGTCCAGTCATGTTGGCTGGTATACCATCCTGCTAGTAGTTTATAAACTGTTTGGTTTTTCCTTAGCTACAGCTCAGATAGTTAAATTAGTAATTTTTACCATAGCCATGTTCTGCTTGGCAATGGTGTTAAGAAAATATCTCAAAGGACATGCCTGGTTACCTCTCCTTTTGATTGGGTTTTCTCCAACCATTTTGTATGATACTGCTGGGCAAGCTCAATATGGCATTGATTTTCTATTTATTCCCATAGCTGTTTTTCTAATACTTAACATAAATTTGGTTAAAGGATGGCTACACTTGGTGCTTCAGCCCTTATCTTGGATCTTTGTGATGCTGACTTGGCTATCTCAGCCAGCCAATCTGTTTTACTTTCCCATGCTGTTGGTTATTTATGCTGGCCAACTTAAGAGGATAGAGATATTAAGGGGTATGGTTTTGGCTATAGTAGGATTTTTAACACCACTGGCTGTGGTTTTTTTATTGATTAAAAACAAAGCTACTTTAATTTATGATCCTAATATTAACTCTGGTCTTTTTCGGGGATCAGCCAGTTCCTCTTTTGGAGTGGATAATTTTATCAAAAACTTAAGTAGTTTCTTAACAGATTTATTTGCAGGAGGAAAATCTTATCACTTTGAGGTAGGATTAGGAGATTTCTCTCTAATTTTTCCTATTATTACTATTATGGCAGTAATATTTAGTACTTATCTTTTAATCAAAAAAGGACCAAAGTCAGTCAAAAAGACTGTTTGGTTAATTTTGTTTTCTATGCTGGCAGTGTTAGTTATAGCTGGTCTGTCTGCTGACCCAACAGGAGAACCTGGCATCAGACGATTTACAGCAGTCTTAAGCGGTTTTTATGTGTTATTTATCTTGGGTTGGGATTTTATCAACCGTTATCAGCTGATCTCTCATAGATCGAGGTTGGTTTTGCAGGGATGTTTTTTATTGCTTCTTTTGCATCATCTAATTGCTTATCCTATTAACCTAATCCATCTTAAAGATCCAAGTCCGGAGGCTTATCCTATCTGGTTTAATACAGCTGAAACACCAAGAGAGTCTTTACAGAATCTGGTGGACAGGGTGCAAAAAGAGGATTTGAAACTAGCCTGTTTGGATGAAAATAGTATTCCCTTTTACTGTAGATTAAGTGAAGTTTATGCAGCTGTGGCAGGAAGCTGCAGGTGGAATCACCTAAATTGCCATCAGATTTTAGGCTATGATTTTAATACAGGACAATATATCCCCTTAACAATAGATTTATGGGACAGCTATTATTTTGAACATTAAATGAAAAATTTATCTTATATGTATTGGTTTTTACCCTTATTACTGTGGCTTTTTCAGCTAATCTTTACTCTTAACTCTTTAACCCAGATCCGTTATGAGGAAGTGGCTAATTCAGTCAGAAATCCTTATTGGTTGAGCCAAAGAAATGTGTATGGTGGCGCATCATCCAATGTAGGCGGGGAGGGAGCTTTGGCAATTATCTATTCAGTTTTTGGTTTCTCCCTTTTTGCCTTGGCAGCCCTCTTAAAAAAATATTTGGGGGAAAAATTAGCCATAATTCCTCTTATTGTGATTGGTTTATCCCCAACAATGTTATTTTTTAATACTTTGGCTTCTCATTATACCCTGGATATTTCCCCGGAGCAGGCTATCAGCCTTTAAGCATAGACACCATCAACTTCTGGCAGGATGCGGTTTTGAGCATTAATTACTTGATATAGTTTAAAGGCACACCTTCCCGAGTGATGGTATGAATAGGCTTTATAATCACTAGCAGAAAACCCCGCCATCTTATGGCGGGGATGAATGCTTAAGTGATTACAGTCTTACGCGGGGCAGGTGGTATGATGAGCTGAGGTTTTCTGCAGTTTCTTGTAAACTTGTAAAGAAAACCTGCCTGCCGGCAGGCAGGACCGCGGACTCTTAAGTCCGCGGAAGTTTATAATAGTATAGTATATATGATTTAGAGAAGGAGAATAAAATTTAACTGTGAATCTGAAGAAGTTATCTTATCTTTATTGGGTTCTACCAGTTGTTTTGGTGGTCCTTCAGGCCATCTATACTTTCAAATCCACCCACCAGCTCCTTTTTGAGGAGGTGGATATGATAATTGATACTTTTTGGTTTGATCAGCGGTTAATCTGGAGAGCAGGTCATGTTGTTTTAGGCTGGCAGGCCAGTTTATCTGCAGTTAACCATCTGTTCGGGTTTGATATCTTTAACGGCAAATATTTGAGGCTTTTTCTCTATTTTGTTTCCATGGTTTGTCTGGCAGATTTATTAAAAAGATTACTGAATAAAAGATATGCAGCCATCTCTCTTTTTACCATTGGTCTATCTCCCACTTTTCTTTATTTTAACACTCTGGTGGTGCCATATGGGGTTGACCTTTTGTATTTTCCCATTTGTTTGTATCTGATTTTGGGATCAACAAATAAGACTTTATATCTGGTTAAAACCATTCTCGGCTCCTTTTTAGCCATGCTGGCCTGGTTGTCCTTTCCCACCTTTGTGTTTTATCTGCCGGTTTTGTCTATTTTCTACTTTTCTCAACTGGCCAAATTGCCCAAAAACCTTAAAATTATCTCCCTCACCCTTTCTACCATCGTATTTTTGACTCCGGTTGCATCACTTTACTTCTATATCCAAAATAAACAGTGGCTGTTCAATTACGCTGACCACCAGGGACTTTTTGTAGCCACCGCCGGAGGAAGCCTGGAACCAAGTTTTTCTGCCTTTGCGGCTGCTATAACCAGCCTGGTTAACAATCTTTTTTTTACAGTGTCTGCCTATCATTATCAAGTCAGCTGGGGTGAATTCTCTGGCATAATCCCCATTATTACTGCGCTAATAATCATAGTACTGCCTGTAAAATTTATGGGCAGATTCAAAGAAATCAGGCTTCTGACCATCACCATCCTGATGACGGCTGCTGCCAACATTATTTTAAACAGTCTTAGTCCGCAATCCGTGGGAGCTTTTAGAAGAAGTACCCCTTTAATTGCCGCTTTTTATGGTTTTTTGGTAATCAGTTTCTATGTACTTTCCCAGAAAGTGAAGATTAGGGTAATCCTTCGACTACGCTCAGGACAAGTTGGGGGGATAAGGGTGATTTTGGGATTGCTTTTACTTCATCATCTGATTGTTTACCCTTTGAATTTACAGAATTTAAGTTTGGATAATCCTTCCCGCCAGCCTATCTGGTTTGCCAGAGAAAACACGCCTAAAGAGTCAGTAGATAAATTAATGGCTACTTTGACTAAAAAGGACCTTTACTTAAATTGCAGTGAGGAGTATCCGGGTAATGATATATACTGTCCTTATACCCCCATTTTTGTCATATTATCCGGTGAATGTTCTAAAAGAGGGGTTGTTTGCCATAACATTTATGGGTATTTTCCTTTTGAGAAAGTTTATCATGAGTTGAATCCTGATCTTTTACTTAACTATGATCAGCAAAGAATCTATTAGAAAATATATATATTTGCTTATACCGGTGGTAGCTTTTTTGCCACAGCTTTTAATGAGTGTAAACTCATTAAACCAGATCAGGTTTGAGGAGCTGATTGAGTCTGTGCAGGCTCCTTTATGGTTTGACTCAAGGCAAATAATCAGCGGACTTCATGTTAATGTGGGCTGGTATGCTTTTCTACTTCTTGTTTATAAGACCTTTGGTTTTTCTTTACATACAGGTAAGGTTGTCTATCTGGTGTTGGCTTTTTTTTCCAATTTTGCCCTATTTTATCTTCTAACGAGGTTTTTTAAAGCCGGAGTGGCCTCAGTTATTTTATTTACCATCGCTTTATCTCCCACTTATCTTTATATGAATGCCCTAAATTTGCATTGGGCGCTGACTTTCCATATTTTAATTGTTATTTTGATACTGCTCTATCTTTTGGATTTCAAAAAAAGGGGATTAAGCTTGGTAATTTCTGGACTGATTTCTTTGCTGATGATATGGGGTTGGCTTTCATATCAGGCTTTTGTCTTTTATATTCCTAGCTTGGTGATTTTTTACTGGTTAAAATACAGGTTTCACCTCCGAGGAGTCAAAGCTCACCTCGGAGGTGTCAGGCTGGCAGTTGTAACAGCTACGGCATTTTTGCTGCCACTTCTGATGCTGTTTGTCTGGGTGGATAACAGGCAGATCTTAATTGCTGATCCGAGCAGTGGCGGCGGGCTTTTTAGGGGAGGGGGGAGTTTTGCTTTGTCTGAGACTGTTTTTGCCCAGGCCTGGACAGATTTTATCAGCGATTTTTTTATCAAAGGTGTATCTCATCACTATGAGGTTGCTTCAGCTGAATTTTCTTATGCTTTTCCTATAATCACCCTGTTATTTATTTTTTATGCAATAAGCAAAGCTTCTCTTCGAGTAAGAAGGATTTGGGTAAAAGCTAAATCTTCAAGATTATTGATATCTTTAGCACTACTAGTAATAGGTTTTGATATATTTGTTTTCTCAACCACCTCTGATTTGGGAATGCCGGGGATGAAAAGACTGACACCTATGCTTGTTTCTATTTATTTTTTGTGGGTTTTAGTTTGGTGGACAGCTGAAAAAGGGGTGATTAGGGTAATTGGGGGGATTTGGGGGATAAGGGTAATATTAGGCCTGCTTTTGGTGCATCATCTGATTGTGTATCCTGTTAATCTGGCTGCAATCAGGGAGCCCTCTCCTTTTACAGTGACTGACTGGTTTGATGAGGAAAATCCGCAAAAATCTGTGGAAATGTTAGTTAAAGCAGCACAAAAAGAGGATCTTAATTTGGACTGCCGGCCACTGATAGAGAAATTTGGAGGTTGCAGTTATGATTTTATCTATCCTGCTGTGGTAGGATCATGTAGATGGAATTACCTTTCTTGCTATCAAATCTTAGGATATGATAGTAAAGACAATAAATTTGTACCCTTATCTATAGATTTTTTGCAGAGTAAATACTTTGAGAGATAAATGAAGAAATTAAAATTTTACCTGATTGTTATTACCATAGCAATTTTTCTAACTACTATTTTTACCTGGCCTTTTGTCCTACATTTAACAGATTTTTATACTGATCAGGGGGATTATACTACTCATGGTTCAATTTTGTGGTGGAATCAGGATTCTCTTAAAACAGGCAGGATTTTTAACCAGCAAGAATATTTTAGGGGATACATGTTTTATCCTCACCCTTATTCCTTAGCTTTTGCCAATAACCATGTTTTTCCTTCTTTAATCTTTGCCCCAATCTATTGGATAACTAACAGCCTCCCTTTTTCTATTAACTTTTATGTCTTTTTAACCTTTGTTTTAACTTTTACAGCTTGTTTTTATTTTTTAAATTTTTTTGTCCGAAACAGATGGGCAGCCATGGTGGGCAGTTTTATATTTACCTTCAATCCCCAGATTGCCAGCCGTTTCCCACAGCATATAGAACTTTTGGGCAAGTATTTTCTGCCTTTAATTTTCTTGTTTGCTTATAAGTTGTTAGACAAACCCAATTTTAAAGATGCTTTTTGGCTATTTCTTTTTATCACCCTAAATAGCTTAACAGCCAATTACTTTCAAATATTTACCTATTATTTATTGCCCTTGGCAGCTTTGCCCTTTATTCTTAAGAATTTATGGCATAAAGATTGGGCTTATTTTTTAAACCTGGGCAAGGTATCTTTGGTGGGATTAATCTTTATACCTATACTGTTATATTTTAATCTGCCTTTTTGGCAATTTGCCCAAAAAGAAGGATCTTTTAGAACAGTTAATGAATCAATTTTCTTCTCTGCCAGAATAACAGATTGGTTTGCCACCACCACCAATAATCTTTTATATGGGGGATGGACTAAATATCTGGAACAATTTAGACAGCCCAAAGATGATCGGGGGATTTTAAATTATGAAGAGCACACTTTATTTATTAGTTTGTTAGCTTTTGGACTATTTTTATATGGATTGAGGTATTTTTGGAAACAGCATCTAAGCAGGGGTTATTTCTTATTAATATTGGGGGCGGCTTTTATACTTACCTTTGGTCCTTACTTAAACTATAGTGAAGAAGGTTTTAAACTACCTTTTTACTATCTGTACCAATTGATACCTTTAATGAAAGGCATCCGTGCCCCTTCTAGGTTTGAATACATCTTTTTAATCCCTTTTGCTTTAATTGTAGCCTTTGGGGTTAAAAATTTGCTTGAGCAGAAGAAAAATATAAATTTTACCACTATTATAATAATTATAATTTTTATACTTCTGATTTTGGAGAATTTTACCTTGAAAAATTATGATGATAGGTCTTATATGTTAACAAAGGTACAAAGTTTAGGGAGCAGCAGACTGGGGTTTTTAAAAGGAAAGGTCACCTTTCACCTGCCTGTTTACACCTCAGCTGATGAGAGTATGGTGATTGGTAAAACCTCATTTTATACTAATTGGTTAACTCAAACAGGTGAAAGGATGGTTAATGGTAACTCAGGCTATTTTCCACCTGATATTATGGCTTTAACGTTTGAGTTAAATGATAATTTTGATCAAACAGCTTTGGAAAAATTGTCACTTTTGGGGGTAAATTATGTGATTATTCATAAAGATTTAATGACTTCTTTAGAAGTGGATAAGTTATCTAAAGTAAGCAGTCTAATCTCTCAGGGAAAAATTTTTGATGAGACAGATGTGGAGATAATTGATCTGTCCAAATACAATTTTAGTACACCAGCTTGTATTCTAGAAAAAGATTTTGATATCCGCATGGGCAAAGTGGCAGATCCAGAAACTGAGAAAAACTCTTATGCGTTGGTTTTACAAAACAGAAATGATTGTTTTCTGGTGAGTGTTTATGATGACAGATACAGAAAAATAACAGTGGAGGTGGATGGAATTAAGAGATGGGCTCAGTTTCGTCTGCCAGTACTGATCAACCCTCACGAACAGATGATTTTGAGTGAAATTAATGAAGAGTTGAAACTTCAATGAAAGTAATAGTAGGAGTAGTTTTTTATAATGAGTTAGAAAATCTGCCCTTTTTATTGCCCAAATTTGCCAATTTAAATTTTAAATTTCCCTTTCAGGTGCTGTTTTTGAATGATGGATCCACAGATGGCTCAGACAAAATCATTAAGGACTTTATCAAAAAGCATGGCAGCAGATTCAAAATATTATCCCATAAAACTAATCAAGGGGTGGGGGCTGCCATCAGAAGAATTATCCATTATGGGTTGGATCATCAGTTTGAAACTGGTGTGATTATGGCTGGAAACGGCAAAGATGGTCCTGGGGAAATTCCCCAACTAATTACCCCCATTATCAAGGAGGATTATGATTATATTCAAGGCTCCAGATTCCTGCAAGGTGGGTCTTTTAAAAATTTGCCCTTTTTTAGAAAATTACTGATCAAAGGTTTTACTTTAATCATGTTTTTATTTACAGGAGCAAAGCTTACAGATGCCACCAATGGGTTTAAAGCCTATAAGCTTTCCATATTTAACGATAACAGGATTAATCTAAATCAAAACTGGCTCAACAGATATGAGCTAGAAACTTACCTACATTACAAGGTCATCACTTTAGGATATAAAATGAAAGAAGTGGCTGTATCTAAAGATTATTTAAAAGGAGTCAAAAGATATTCTAAGATCAAACCTATTATTGATTGGTGGAAGCTGGCTAGGCCTGTTTTTTTATTAAAATTTAACCTTAAATCCTAAATTTTTTTAAAAAAGTCTTTGATAGTTTTGGCAATATATTCAACCTGGGAATTGTTAAGTTCAGGGTAAATAGGTAGAGATAAAATTTCGGCAGCCAGTTTTTCCGCAATAGGAAAATCTCCTTTTTTATACCCTAAATCCTGATAGGCTGCTTGTAAATGAATGGGAATGGGATAGTGTAGCCCAGTAGAAATACCTTTTTTGTTAAGGTAGACAGATAGCTGATCTCTTTTGGGTGTTCTGATGATGTAGAGATGAAAAACATGATCTGAATCTGAGGGTATATCAGGAGTGATAATGGGTAGATCAGTCAATAATTTATTATACATCAAGGCTATTTTCTGTCTGGCTTTATTCCATTTATCCAGATATTTAAGCTTAATAAGTAACACTGCTGCTTGAATGGTATCTAACCTGCTATTCCAAGCTAAGTACTGATGATGATATTTAGTAGTTTGTCCATAGTTTCGCATCTGTGATATCATCTGGGCAATTTTTTGATTGTTGGTGGTCAGCATGCCTCCATCACCATAGGCTCCTAAATTTTTTCCAGGATAAAAAGAGAAAGCACCAATCTCTCCTATAGAACCTACAGTTTGTTTTTTGAATTTAGCTCCATGAGATTGACAAGCATCTTCTACCACTGGTAAGTGATGTTTTTGGGCAATTTTTAAAATTTGATCCATCTGGGCTGGACGTCCATATAAATGAACAGGCATGATGGCTTTAGTTTTTTTGCTCAAATTCTGCTCAATTTTTTGAGGATCAATATTAAAAGAATCTTCCTCACAATCAACTAGGATAGGTTTAGCTCCGGTGCAGGAGATAGCAGAGGATGAGGCGATAAAGCTATTAACAGGGGTGATGACTTCAGCACCAGGGCCGATACCCAAGGCCCTCATGCCCAATTCCAGGGCATTAAGTCCACTTCCCACCCCCACAGCATATTTAACTTGACAAAATTTGGCAAACTCACTCTCAAACTTTTCCACCTCTTCTCCTAAGATAAAATGAGTGGATTTGAGGACATAACTGATGGCCTGGTTAATCTTGGCGGCAATACTTTGGTACTGAGCTTTTAAGTCAACGAGTGGAATAGGGTTTATGGATTTTGCCTCCTCTTTTACAAGTAATATCAGAAACTTCTTTGGTGATTTTGGCTGGGTTTCCTAGAGCTAGTTTATTATCAGCTATGTCAGTGGTGACCACTGAGCCTGCTCCTATGACAGTCTTTTTGCCGATAACCACATGGGGTAATATGGTCACATTGGCTCCAATAACTGCTCCCTCTTTGACTGTAGCACCGCCCCAACACTGACGGTATTGAATGGGGATGATAGGATGAGGATCATTGGTGAAAACTACCTCAGGGCCAACAAAGACATTCTTACCTAAGCTCACCATTTCTAAAAAACAACCAGCATGGATTCTTGTGCCGCTGCCAATTTTATTGTCAGGATTAAGGGTGGTTCCATGCCAGATGACTACATCATCTCCAATATAATTTTTTTCTCTGATTAAAACATGAGGACCAGTTTGAAAATTTTTACCAATTTTAACTCCGGCATAGATGATGGTATATGTTCTAATATAAGCATTATCACCAATTACTGTCTTAAGCTGTCCATCTTTGGTGCCATGAGGTGGTAGTCCAATAATAGCACCTTGTTCCACAACCACATTTTTACCAAGTTTGATATTTTTGTATAATTTTACCTTATCCATATTCTTTTGCCATTATTTTCTAAAGATTTTTGACCGTAATGTAAGGCTTTGACCAAATTTAGACCATCTATCCCATCTGACATATCATCTTTCCTGCTTTGGATTCTCTCTAAAAATGATAAGACCACCTCTTTTAAAGGTTCTTTTAGTTTTAATTTGGGCACTACAGTGTCTCCTTCTCTAACTATCAGTTGTAAATTGGCAAAATTAGGATCATTAGAGATGTCTACCCCTTTATCATAGATCTTGATCTTTTCTTCTGGCTCCATATCATCAAACACCGCCATTTTTCTCTCACCTACCACCACCAATCTTCTAACCTTAACAGGATCAATCCAGGAGCAATTTAAATTGAAAATGATATCGTTGGGATACTCAAAGGTTAAAAAAACCACATCCTCCATACCTTTTTGTAAATAATATTTCCCACTGGCAGACACCCATAAGGGGTTTTTATCTAACAGGAAGTTCACGACATAAATAAAATGAGGTAGATCCCACATAGCAGAAACATCTCTTCTGATAGGACCTAAAGCATTATAATTACCATAAATATAATAAATCTGGCCTAACTCTTGCTGCTCAATTAACTCCTTTAATTTTTTAATGGCTGAGTTAAATTCAAAGGTATGATCAATCATTAAGATTCTTTTTTTATCTTTGGCTATTTTAACCAATTTTTGAGCTGAGGCTAAATTATCTGTCAAAGGCTTTTCCAATAAAATATCTTTTCCATTAAGCAAAAAACTTCTGGCTGTTTCAAAGTGGTCTTGAGCAGGTATGACTATAATCACAGCATCTAAGCTGGGATCTTTTATGAGATTTTCTACACTGTCTGATATTTTTGTTTGAGGGTATAATTTGGCAAATTTTGACAAAGCCACTTTATTAATATCACAGCACCAAGCTAAATTAACATTATCCAATTCATTTAAAATTCTGGCATAGTTTGGTCCCCAGTAGCCTAGTCCAACGATACCTAAATTCACTGCTTTCATTTTTTTGTATCATACCACACATATTTCATTTGTCGTATAATTTTTGTATGAACAATAAGATATTTTGGGGAATTTTGATTTTTATAGCAGCAGCTGTGTTTAGGCTGACTTTTTTGGATCTGATTGAATTTAAGCTGGATGAGGCGAGAGACGTATATGAGATGGAGAAGTTTTACTCCGATCCATACTTTATTCAAAGAGGGACTATTCAATCAACCGGAGTATATAATCCACCTTTGTGGTATTACATCTTAGCAATAATTGCTTTACCATCGCGTGATCCTCAATATTTATCATTCATGATAGCCCTAATAAACTGTCTGGCTGTGGCCGGATTTTACCTGGTGGTGAGGAAGTTTTATGGACAGTTTGTGGGGGTCAGCGCAGGACTGCTGGTAGCCTTTTCTCCATGGATGATAGTGATGTCCAGAAAAATTTGGGCTCCGGATATGGTTTTTCCGCTGGTGGTGCCTTGGCTATATTTTCTTCATGTCATCCTTCTTGACTCACCTCGGAGGAGTCCTGCGGCCACCATCCGAGGTGTTGGCTGGGCCTGGTTTGGGATGGTTGGGACGTTAATGCTGCTTGCCCAACTGCATGCCTCAGGGATATTTTTGGCAGTGGGAACTGTGATAGTGCTTGCTATCGCCCACCTCCGAGGTAGGGTCCACCTGGAAGGAGTCAGGGCCCACCTTCCAGGTGTCATAGCTGGTTTGGTTTTAGGGCTGATACCTCTTTTGCCCTATCTTGGTTACCAAATACAAAATGGCTGTCCGGACTGTCAGGCATTTTTAGCATATCAGGCAGGTGAAGCTATTACTGCGGTACCTACCTTTGACCCTAATGCCTTTTTGAGGCCGTTTCAGTTTATCAACGGCTCAGGCTTTCAAAATGCCCTGGGAGAGGAAGTCTATAGGCAGTTTTTGGAAAATTATCCTCTGATAGGATTTTTTAATTATGTATTTTTGCTACAGTTTCTTTTGTTGCCGATTGGAGCTTTTTATTTGTATAGATTCCGGATCAAGTCCGGAATGACAGCTGTAGGAACTTTGTTATTAGTGTCTTTGCTGGTGTTTATCAGCAAAACCCCTGCTCATTTGTATTACTTTTTAATAATAAGCCCTATTTCGATATTAATTTATAGTTTGGGAATTTCTGTGTTAAGGTCGCACCTTATCCAAGGTGCGACCTTGGTTATTATAATGGTGATAAATATTATATTTACTTTTAGCCTGTATAAGTTTTTAGGGGACTTCGGGGTAAGCTACGGGGTAATTAAGCAGTTGTCTGAAGAGAAGCTAATTCAATTTAAAGATCGGCCGGATTACAATTTAATCAGAGCAGAGTATTGGGTAAATCTTTTTAATTAATTTTTTTCTATTCCTATCACAAGGTAGTCAAAGTTAATATCAAAAGGCTCCGGGTGAGCAAGTTGCACCTTAAAGCTGGCCTGAGAAGTAGAGGTTTGGAGATTCTGAAGCAGTGGTATATGTGGAGTAATCAGAATGATGGAGTTTTCCTCCACATACGGGTTTTCTATTATTACCTCTGTTGTTCCTGCCAAAATCTTGCCTACTCCTGCAGATTTGTCCTGATTGATCTTATATTGATTGGCAATAATGGTGGTGGCAGAAATATTACCCTCTTTATCTATGGTGACTTTGCCACTGAGGATATCCAGGCCTTGGGCCAGTGTGGAATTTTGTAAATACAAAATTCCACATGAGCTTGGAGCTTGGA
>CAYNFQ010000016.1:0-27920 GCA_964396715.1 uncultured Gammaproteobacteria bacterium | reverse complement strand
TGACTAAATAGTCAGTTTGTCAAGACCTCAATGATAGTAGAAACCTCTAATTGTCCCGCAGTCGGGACAAACTAGTATCTTTCAAACCTCTTTTTAATGGATAAAAGTTGGTATTCAGCTTCAACACCATATTCCAAGCAGTGTTAGACTACCAGAAAACAGGAAACGAGCTGCGGGTCTTGGATCAAGTTAGAACCTCTTTAATGAATAATTACCTATAATTATGTTGAGGCTGTTGACTTGGTAATTTTACAATTTAACTCCTCAGATTATCGTAGGCAACAATTCTTGATTTCCTAGTAAAACAACATTTCCTTCTTCTGGAACATACGCACATTCTTCAAATCTTCCAACTACTACACCTTTTTCTGATTTCTTCAGACGAAAACCTGCCGGTTCAACAGCGTAAATGTATCCCCCAATAGGAATGGTATTTTCTGGGGTTAAAAGTAATCTATTGGCATTAACCTTTAGACCTGCATGAACAGTATGTCCAACATCAGGTTTTTTACCTAATATCGGAGTTATTCCTCTCCTTTGATAAGTATCAAGATAATAGTTGAAAATATCTGCTCCTATCATAGTTGGTGTGAACTTGGTAATACCTTCTCGATGAATTTCTTGCATCTCTTTTAAAAATGCCACTTGTTCATCATCAATACCCTTTCTCGGATGAAACACTATCATTGTATTCCAATCTCCCCACACTCTGGTTTTACTATCTTGTGGATGCAGATCTATATAGACTACATCTCCTTCTTTAAGAATAAATTCTTTTGAAGGGCTTTTTGTAGTATAGTCTGAATTCGCGCCCTTAATAAACCTTTCTGTTCCTACTAGAACAATGATTGGTACGTCGTACCAAAAATCTGTAATATCTCTCTTTTTGAATTCTAATTTAATGCGTTCTGCAATATCTTGTTCATTCATCCCAATTTTTAATGATCGAGCGATAACCTTAAATACTTCTATAAGATGTTTTTTGAAGTTTACCTACAACTTGAACTATTTCTGTTTTTTCCATGGTTAGAGTATATCAGAAGTTCGAGCATCCAAGCTCTGTTTATAATTTCTTGAGTAATTCCATGTTTCCACTAATCAATGCCTCTTTTTTAGCCTTAGTCTCCTTCGACTCTGGTTCGACTACTTCGACTTTGCTCAGTACTGGTCCGCTCACCATCACTCAGGATTATCACCTTTTCAACAGAGTCTTATTCTGATTTATTAAGGCTTCTTTTTTCTGTCGCGTCCACTTTTTCAATTGATATTCTCTTTTCATGGCTTCAACCCTTGTGGAATATTCCTCTGAATGAACCAGTTGGAATGACTGAAAATATTTTATATATCTTGCGGATTTAGTACCTTTACTTTTATGCTCTTTTAGTCTTTTTTCTAAATTATTTGTTTGACCAATATAAAGAGTATTTGATGAAGTTTTTAAGATGTAAACAACGTATTTTCCCTTCGACTCACTTCGTGGTTCGATTTTTCTCACCACTCGTTCGCTCAGGGCATTCGACCTTATCATTAACTTATTATGTATATATCTCGTAAGATGGTTATAACCATGAGCGAGGTCAATTTATTGACCGAGTCGAATGGCTGCGGGACATGGATTCGAACCATGATAGATAGCTCCAAAGGCTATCGTCCTACCATTAGACGATCCCGCAATGATATTTTGGAGTCCATTACGGACTCACTCTCGAAAATAATGTTTCTAAACTAAAAAAACTGCTGTACCTGGTTTGGTGGGTTTATCTACCTTTACTCCAAACGAATCTCCTTTTTTAACAGATTCCACACTTTCATGATCAACCTGTAATGATTCCACTTTCTGAGTAAATTCTTCCTCACCATGTTTGAACTTAACCTGATCTCCCACTGTTAACCCACCTGATGCTAAATCAATTATGGCCACCCCCAGTTTGTCATAGAAATGTATAACTTTCCCTACTGGTTTATCCAAAATTTATCACCTCCTATCTTAAGTATAGATTTTGCCCCTATTATAACAGTATTGACTTTTACTATCCAAACATGTCTATGATGGTATTAGGAGGGAGGTGATTAGTCTGAATACTAAACAAGTGGTAGCCTGGGTATTGGTGGTGGGAGCTCTGAATTGGGGACTGGTTGGCCTTTTGAATTTGAACCTGGTAGAAACAATTCTTGGATCAGGAAGCCTGCTTTCAAGAGCAGTTTATATAGTAGTGGGTTTGGCCGGAGTTTATAAGGCTTATGTAATGGTAAGCAAATAGTGACAGGTCAAATGGGTAATTATTAAAAATCCGGTCGCATGTTAGGCCGGATTTTTTTATGGAGGAAGTCAGACTTCCTGGAGCGGGCCGTCTCGCCAAAGGCGGACGAGGCTTGTCTTTAGACGGCACAAGGGTCATTCGGTAAATTGAGTGTACCATAAATTTTCTTTTATCAAAAATTTGTGCTTATCCTATAAAAATGATAATATACCAGCCAATGGAAAAAAGGCCCCATCTTTATATTATCCCTATTGCTCATACCTATGCTGACATGGGAAGCCTGAGAGACAAAATTCCTTTTGATGAGCAATATGAGGCTGCGACAACAAGATATTGGGTGGGTATTTTTCGCTACCTTAATAGCTCGCCCTCAGACTTCCTTACCGGTTTGCAAATTTACCAGGACGGTTTAGTTAATGCCCCTGGGGGAATCGTGGATAAGATCGTTGACAAAACCCAAACTGCCAATTATGAAATTCTTCGTTGGCTCAGGGGAAAAGGGGCCACTATTTTCGGCACCGAAGATGCCAATCTTTTAATGGAGGAACACCAGGCTTTACAAACCATTGCAAACTGCCCTGATGGAAAGGCCAAAACCGCCGCCCGTTTAGAATACCTCAAGAAAAGCAGTTGGCTTTTGGAGGAACGCAATAAATCTATTGCCCAAAGAATAAGAGAGACACTATCTCGAGGAAAAACAGGGCTGTTGTTTATCGGCGCTGCCCATGATGTTGGTTCACTTCTGGACAGTGAAATCAGGGTGTCTACGCCAGAGATAGTCAGGAGCGCCTTGCCGGAGGTATTGCGAACCTTTTATGGCTTTGGTAAGGAGAGGCAATGAGTCATCCTGAACGAAGAATAAAATCAATCCCCCCAAGGACTTCACTTGATGTGTTAAGAGGAGGAGTTACAGTCCGAATCGGCGGTGGCAGTTTGCTTGGAGGTGCCAGGAGAGTATCTCGGGCGCCGACATCTGTAGAGACGGACTGGAGCAAAGAAGTAGCCAAACACGTCTTTCAAAAACCACCAGCACAAGAAAAAGCAAGACCCGAACCGCTTTACGAAAGGGAGAGAAAAATTGAATGGGAGACGGAGGTTATCGAAGATTATAATGGCAATGGAGACTTGGGGATAATCTTGCAACTTTCCGGTATTGGGCTTACCGGGGCGCCTTTTGCAACAAGCAAACACGATAGTCCAAACAGTCGTGTTTTTTATGTTGAGATAGGCTATGAAAATAAAAGAGCCCACTTATTCCTTGCTACTACCGTAGGAGGCATCTTCAAAGCCCAAATTGTGCCGGCCCAAATGGATGTCGGCCCCCTTTTTCAAGAGACATTAGACCTTGATGTAATTAAATATGATCCCGCCAGTATGACTGCATCCCAAAATAACGGACTGGTAATTGTCGGCTATAATCCGCGTACTAGGAAATAAAAAAATATTACCCAAATTGTTCTGACGAAGAATAGAGAGATGTACAAGAAGAGGTTGTTTATCTACTGGCTTGTGCAGTTATGCAACATTTTTATGGGCCGCCTTCTCGCCTCGCTGGCGAAGCGGGTAGGCGAGCCTCGCTCATTGAGCGGGTCAAAGTGGATGGGGGATTTTGAAGAAGTTGAGCAAGAGAAAAAGTAATCCCGACAAGGCTAGTTCGATTCCCCTTAGGGTATTAGGTTATAGGATCGAATTTTAACTAATTTTAGCAACTTTTTGAGGCTAAAATCCACGAGTTCGATTAAATTCGTATAGTGTCCTTTTTAAAGCTTGTTTAAGATTATTTCTTCCAAATCCGCTTTTAAGGAATACTTCCCGAGCCTTAGCATCATCTTCGGTAATGAAATATTCGTAATGAATTAACTTAAGAGGTCTTCTATTAACAGTGGATCTAACTTCACCGCGAGCATGTCTTGATAATCTGTCTTTGAGATCGGTAGTGAAACCAGTGTAGAGTTTCTTGTCCTTTAGGCTGAATAAAGTATAAACGTAATATCTGATTGTATTTGAACGTCTAACGTTCATTTTATTTTATATAAATTTTGGCCAAGTCTGACTTGGCCCTCGTCAACCTCGCGAACCGAGTTTGACTCGGGAGCGGGAGACGGGATTTGAACCCGCGACATCCTCGTTGGCAACGAGGCACTCTACCACTGAGTTACTCCCGCATAAAAACAAACACCTAACTTTAAACTAACCTCCACCTATTTATTTCTGCTTCGCAGAAAACGAGGCACTCTTCCTGGGAGTCATTTAGACTCCCGTTCGCACTTCGTGCAGAACCCACTGAGTTACTCCCGCATAAAAACAAACACCTAACTTTAAACTAACCTCCACCTATTTATTTCTGCTTCGCAGAAAACGAGGCACTCTTCCTGGGAGTCATTTAGACTCCCGTTCGCACTTCGTGCAGAACCCACTGAGTTACTCCCGCATAAAAAGTGCCGGAACCCAGAATCGGACTGAGATAATCCGCTCTTCAGGCGGACGCCTTGACCACATTGGCAATTCCGGCAAACCATGTAGATTTTACTTTACAGTTACACTTTTGGCAAGATTTCGGGGTTTATCCGGATTAAGTCCTTTTTTAACTGCCAAGAAATACCCTAAAAATTGGGCAAAAACAATATGGGGTAGAACAGATGATACTCCTACATCTTTAACTTCAAAAAAGAAGTCAAAACAGGGGGCTTTCTCAACACCTACTCCAATTACATATGCCCCTCTGGCAGACACCTCCATAGCATTTGCCAAAACAGCAGCTTTTGTCTCATCATTTGGTACAAACAATATCACAGGAGTACCTTTGTCAATTAAAGCAATCGGACCGTGTTTTAACTCGCCTGATGCCAACCCCTCAGCATGAATATATGAAACTTCTTTTATTTTTAGAGCAGATTCTAGAGCCGCAGGGTAGGAAATGCCTCTTCCTAATACATAAATATGTTCCACTTTGTGCATTTTTTCTGCCAGCTTTTTAATCTGATCCTGATTTTTAATAATATTCTCAATCTCTTTGGCACTATCTTCTATAACCTTAATCCCAGTCTCCAACTTTCCTGCTAATCCATAAGCATACAGCAAAACATTTGCCATCATGGCAATTAAGGCCTTAGTGGATGCCACTGCTTTTTCAGGGCCTGCATTTAGCAGAGTTTTTATGTCTGCCATCCTATACAGTGTTGATCCCAGGGTATTTGTTAGAGCCACAATTTTAGCGCCCTTTTTCTTTGCTAAATTAACAGGTTCTACTATGTCTATTGTTTCCCCGGATTGGGAGATAGCAATCAGTAATGTCCTGTCAGTTATAAAATCTGCAGTATAGTTAAATTCAGATCCTAAAGAAAAATTAATATGCTTTTTAGCAATATCAGAAAATGCATATTCAGCTAGCATACAAGCATAAGAAGCTGAACCGCAACCTAAAAAGTAAGTTCCATATGCTTTTTTGATTTCTGCTACAATTTTCTCAACACTGTCCAAACTTTGAATTTGGTTATATAAAACTTGGGGCTGTTCATAAATTTCTTTTAGCATAAAGTGTGGAAATTTATCTTTTGTGCCTTGTGTATATTTCCAGTCAATATTGATAAATTCAGCAGGAATTTCATTTAAATCTGCTACTTCATAGAGCCTTAGCTCTCTATTTAAAACAACCAATTGCCCGTCTTCCAAAAAAATAAGCTGGTTGGTTAAAGGTAAAATTGCATTAGGATCTGAAGCTACCACAAATCCGTCAGAGGTTTTACCTAAAACCAAAGGAGATCCTGTTTTGCAGGCCACAATCTCTTTCCCATCAGATACCACAATTGCAGAAAGACCTTCCAGTTTATTAAACACATAAGCTATAGCTGCTTTTAAGGACTTTTTTTTAAGTTGGTTCTCAATTAAATGGGCAATTACTTCGGTATCAGTTTCTGATTTAAACTGATGCCCGCTTAATCCTTTTTTTAACTCAAGATAGTTCTCAGCAATTCCATTGTGTACCAAAACCAATTTATCATCACAACTTAGGTGAGGATGAGCATTCTTAACAGTTACCCCACCATGAGTAGCCCATCGGGTATGCCCAAGGGAGATATTAGACCCGGGAAACTTGAAGCTGGAGGGTAGAAAACCAGTCTCTTTTTCCACCTTCCATTTTCCCGCCTTTGGCCCGTCTCGCCTTTGGCGGCCATCATCCATCTTCCAGTATGCCACTCCCCAGGAATCATAGCCTCTGTATTCTATATCCCTAAGCCCTGCAAAAACCTTATTTGAAGCATTAGAGGATTTGCCAATATATCCAAATATTCCACACATAAAAATTTCTTTGAAGTTTCGGAGATTGCTAGTGATTTCTTTTCAAAAGCACTTAAGAATTGGCAATACAACCAGAGGATATCCGCAGATAATTTCGACAATCCTCTCCCTCGTATCCACGTTCATGTAAACTACCATCGTGTAAACCGATTTGTAGTAAACTGAACGTGGCCACACGCTCTTTTTAAAAACTCCTTGTCTCGCCGAAGTTACAAAGTAACGAAGGCAGACTTCTTCAAAGAACAATAAAACAGTAACACAAACTAATGTTGTAGTCAAATTTGTGGAGTCATGTGGACTCGAACCACAGACCTTCTCAGTGTAAATGAGACGCTCTACCAACTGAGCTATGACTCCGCAAGTGGGCGAGAGAGGAGTTGAACCTCCACGAGCTTGCGCTCACTACCACCTCAAGGTAGCGTGTATACCATTTCACCACTCGCCCGTTAAGTGTCGAAGAGAGGAGTTGAACCTCCACCCCTGTTGCCAGGGACAGCCTTCTGAGGGCTGCGCGTCTGCCATTCCGCCACTTCGACTTAAAGTTTCCCCATTATACCAACTGGTGTATAATATCTCCAATCAAATGGCTGATACTGCAAAAAAATATTCCTACCAGCAAAAAATTGTCACCTTTGGCGGCGGAACAGGACACTTTTCACTTCTTAGAGGTCTAGTCGAATTAAATCAGCCAGAGATGATAACAGCCGTAGTGGGAACCTGGGACTCAGGCGGTTCTTCTGGCAGGCTGAGAACAGAACTGGGGGTGTTACCACCAGGGGATATCAGACAATGCTTACTGGCCTTGATGGAAGATCCAAAACAAAGACAGGTTGCTCAAAAATTATTTGATGACAGGCTGGCTGATATAGAAGGCCCTCTTAAAGGGCACAGCTTAGGCAATCTAATTGCAGCCAGACTGGAGCACATCTATAAAGGACCTGATAGAGGAACAGACGCTCAAAGGCTGCTTTTTAGAATCAGGGCTAAAGTTTACCCTGTGTCTTTATCTGAGCTAAATCTGATGGCCAGGCTTGAAGGAGGAGAAGAAATTGACGGAGAAACAAATATTGATTTAAGAGGGCAAAAAGAGGATTATAATTCTAAAAAGAAAATTACCAGAATCTACTTTGAGACCAATGCTGATCCTAACCCTGAGGTAATACAAGCCATCAATGAAGCTGAAAAAATCATATTTTCAGCAGGGGATTTATATACTTCCATCCTGCCTCATCTTTTGGTGGCGGGAGTGAAGGAAGCAATTGAACAGTCTAGCGCCAAGGTTATTTTGATTCTAAATCTAATGACCAAGGTGGGGGAAACAGATAATTTTAAAGCCTCAGATTACCTCAAAAGCTTTTTATATTATCTGGGCAACAGGATTGATTTTATCATTGCTAATTCAAATGGCCTAGATGCAGAAATTTTGAAGGTTTATAGAAAAGATCAGCAGAAACCTGTGGAAATAGATGATGATACTTGTAAAAAAATTGCCTCAAATATAAAAATTATTAAAAAGCCTTTTGCTGTTTACCATATCAGGGAACACTTATTCCGCCATGATCCTCAAAAACTGGCTGAAGCTATCCTGGAACAGTCATAATCGGGGTTGACTTTTACCCAAATTTTTGTTTACTGTAATTGATACAAAAATGCAGACGGACAAAAAAGCCAATTTTGTGGCTGCGTGGTTTGGCGCGGCTTCGATATCACTCGTTTTTTCCATGCTACTGCTGTTTTATATTTCAGCAGAAAGGGTGGTTTTACCCAAAGATCAGAATTTTAAACTTTATGCCGCAATTCCCTTAAATAATTCTGCAATTTCTCAAGTTATAAAAAGGGACGACGGCCGCTCAAGAATAATAGAGGATTTTTTTAAAAGCTATCAATCTCCTCTTGCGCAGCAGAGCAGTGCTTTCGTAAAAATTGCCGATAAATACAACCTGGATTATCGTCTTTTACCGGCCATTTCCATGCAGGAATCTTTGGGAGGCAAAAAAGTGATTGGCAACTCACACAATCCCTTTGGATATGGCATTTACGGCAATTTGGTGGTTAAATTCTCTTCCTGGGAAGAGGCTATTGAGAGGGTTGGCCGAGCCTTAAAACAGGATTATTTAGATAAAGGCTTAACAACTCCGGCTCAAATTATGGCCAAATACACCCCTCCCTCTTTGGAAAAAGGGGGTGTGTGGGCCAAAGGTGTTTCCTCATTTATGGAAGAGTTAAGATGAGCGGTCATGAGTGTCTGTTAATTTGATTTTATAGCGCAAATCTGTTATTATTAACAGCTTAATCTTGTACCAGATGGTACAGGATTTTTTAATGAGTAAAAAATTAACAATAATTTTTGTTACTCTGACACTCCTCCTGTTATTTTCCCAAAAACAGGCAGGTGGGGCTTCGGTGGTTAAAACTCCACTTAAAAAAGAGGTGGTAATTGCCAAACAGCTGGACAAGGAAGCCCAAATTCTGGCAGATTACCTTGAAAGACGGAATTCCCCTTTGCAGTACCACGCCCAAGATTTTGTAGATGCTGCCAGAGAATATGATTTGGACTGGAAAATGCTGCCGGCAATTGCCGGAGTTGAATCAACTTTTGGAAAATTTATCCCCGGAGGATATAATGCCTGGGGATGGGGAGTTTACGGCACAAACGCCATCTATTTTACATCATGGAGAGAGGCAATTTTTACTATCTCTGAAGGTCTCAGAGAAGGTTATTTAAATAAAGGGTTAAACGATCCATACTCTATCAACAGAGTATATGCTGCCTCACCTGTTTGGGGAAGAAGGGTTTCATATTTTATGAAAGATCTGGACAGGTTTGAAAAGCAGTACGTTAAAGGCCAGGCCCTTTCCGAAGGCCTTGCCACAAAGAATGCTAAAATAGCGGCTGTTTCCGGCTTACTGGCTTTAAATACCCGATAACTAGTATAATTCCCACATGCGCAAAGTCTTGGCAATTCTGACAGGAAAGGTAATTTCTTTACTTTCCAGGACATTGAAACTGGGAGGCGGGTCAGCCGCTCCCGGATTGTACGCTTTAAAGATAGACCCTGATTTGGTGGAAAAATTAGCCGGCAAAGTCCCCCAAAATATTGTTATCACGGGAACAAACGGTAAAACCACCACCGCCAGAATGCTTGCCCATTTTGCCAAAAATGCCGGATTTAAAGTTATCAGAAACCATACAGGTTCCAATCTGGAAAGAGGCATTGCTTCTACTCTTATTTCCCACTTTACCCTTTCCCCTTCACCCTTTACCCTAGGTATCTGGGAGTTGGATGAGGCTGCTTTTAATACAGTTGCTCCAAAGCTTAATCCGGATATTGTGATCTTCTTGAATGTCTTCAGAGATCAACTGGATAGGTATGGAGAAATAGATACTGTGGTAAAAAACTGGGCTGAAACTTTAAAAAAGCTACCTAAGGAAATCTTAGTCTTGGTAAATGGGGATGATGCCAACACAGCTAAACTGAAATCATCTTTTGCGGGTAAAGTTTACCAATTTGGAGTTAAAGATTATAAAATTGTAGGTGAGTCAGTTAAACATTTAAAAGAATCAGAAAATTTGGATTTTGAGGCCAAAAATGTCAAATTAAACGGCTTAAATGGCTCAATTTTTCAATTAACGATTAACGATAAACGATTAACGATTAACCTACCCTTACCTGGTGTTTATCATATTTATGATGCTCTTGCTGCCTTAGCTTGTGCTTCTTTGCTGAATTTACCGATTCACCGACTCACCGATATACTGACCCACTTCCAACCAGCATTTGGCAGAGTGGAAAAATTGCCATTTGGATATATTTTGCTGATTAAAAATCCAGCAGGAGCTACCCAAGTTTTCCAAACCATAGCCCCGCAAATTAAACCAGGAGATAGCATGCTTCTTGCTTTAAATGACAATTTAGCTGATGGCACAGATGTGTCCTGGATCTGGGATGCTGAATTTGAACGCCTGTCATTGCGAGCGACAGCGAAGCAATCTAGGTTGCCACGTCACTTCGTTCCTCGCAATGACGTAGTGGTCTCCGGAACAAGAGCTTATGATTTGGCAAATAGATTAAAATACGCCGGATTTGATCCTAAACAAACAAGAGTTGAACAAGATTTAAAAAAGGCTCTCACAGAGTCTAGAAAAGGCTTAAAAAGCCTGCCTGCCGGCAGGCAGGGCCGTCTTTTTATCCTTCCTACCTATACAGCCATGCTTGAATTGCAAAGTATCTTAGCCAAATCTGGTATAAAAAAACGCTACTGGGAGGAAGAGTAATATGAAACTAATTATTGGTTATCTTTATGGCGACTTGATGAATATATATGGAGATACGGGGAATATTATTGCTTTGAAAAAAAGAGCTGAGTGGAGAGGAATCAAGGTTATAGTCAAAAAGTTCTCGATCGAGAATATAATGAAGCAGGCTGATGCTGATATATATTTTTTTGGTGGAGGGCAGGATCAACAGCAAACTTTGGTGGCAGCTGATTTAGGGAAAAGCGGAAAGGGTAAAGTAATAAAAGCAGAAATTGAAAGGGGAGTTCCCTTACTCTCTGTTTGCGGGGGTTACCAGCTTTTAGGCGAGTATTATAAACCCCATAAAGGCCCCAAGCTTCCTGGCGTAGGGTTATTTCCGGTATATACTCTGGCATCAAATGACAGAATGATTGGAAATATTGTGATTAAATGTCAAATGTCAAATGTTAAATGTCAAATGTTGGTTGGCTTTGAAAACCACTCCGGAAAAACCTATTTAAAGAAAGGCGCAAAACCCCTAGGAAAAGTTATCAAAGGCTTTGGCAATAATGGAGAAGATCAAACTGAAGGCTGTATTTATAAAAACGCCATAGGCTGTTACATGCATGGATCTTTGCTTCCCAAAAATCCCAAATTAGCAGATTGGCTGCTTAAAAAAGCTGTGGCAGTAAAGTACAAAAAAGCAATAGATTTACCACCCTTAGAGGATTCTTTGGAACTCCAGGCCCACAATTTCGCTGTTAGAAAATTTGGCTAGTGCCCAGGAGAGGAGTCGAACCTCCACGCCTTTCGGCACATGATCCTAAATCATGCGTGTATGCCATTTCACCACCTGGGCATTTTATATTTAAATGTGTATGCCATTTCTCCGGGGTTAACTTCATTATTTATATTGCGACTTCGTCGATAAATAGATGTTAACCCGTTGAATTGTCATTTTGACAATTCAACCCACCTGGACATATTTGAGATTATACCAGTAAAATAGTAAAATATAGCAACTATGAATCCTTTTCTGTCCGTAAAATCTGGTGAGGAAAAAGTTAAACAGTCTCAAATCTTGGGCGGGGTTGTAGGAGGCTTTGATGAGATCGGTTTTGAAATGGAATCTCCTCTTACTGCTGCTCCCAAAGCTGCGGGAAGTATTTTAGAGGCAGTTGTTAGCTTGAGTCAAGACATTAGCGGAATTGAAACAAAACCAGAGGAACTGTCTGCTGAAAAATTCCCTCCTCAGGGTTCTATTGAATTTCACCAAGAAGTGAAAGAAATAGCAGAGGACAAGAAACAAAAAGAAGTTGCTGCAAATAAAAGAATTTTTTATCAAGCCTTAAAAGCAGAAGTCGCAAGAGTAGAAAATATTAGAGATAGAATGATTTACGAAGAAGAAATTGCAGACATTGGAGCGCACCTTTCTACTGAGGAGAAAAATAAGATGCTTCATTACCAGGCAAGCTACAAAGACAGAAGTATTTATCAAATGGCAGAACTTAGGAAAAAAATCATTGAACAAAGGATCAGGGATGAAAAAGAGAAAAAAGCAGTCAGTATGGCCCAAACCAAGCCTCAAGCCACAGCCATGAATGCAGCTTTTGAAGGGGGATCAGGCACCCAAGGCTCAGGCCAGGGTAATTTATCTTTCCAGGCCACAGGTTAATCTTGATAAAATTTATCTCCTAAACTACAATATCCGAAGTGTGATGGGCGGTTAGCTCAGCCGGTAGAGCGACCCCTTTAAAAAGACTCAACTCTTGATTACTAGAACCACAGAGATTATCATTTATCCATGATATCTAAATGGTTCGAGTTAAAACCGGAAGCTATTAGATTAAGGAGACTTGGAACTTCAATCAGAGATGTGGAAAAGATTTTAAAAATTCCCAGATCTACGCTAAGCGGATGGTTTAAAGATATTAAATTAGATTTTAAACAACGGTACAAGCTAACACAAAATCGACTAAAACATTTAAAAAAGGCTAGAGAGCTGGCAGTAAAATGGCATAATAAGGAAAAAGAAATAAGGCTAAGGAAGGCGGAAAGTCAAGCCTTAGAAATACTTAGTAAATTAGATATTCAAAATCAATTAATTCAAGATTTAGCACTAGCAATGCTATATTTGGGAGAAGGATCAAAAACAAAATCCGGAACGGGAATGGGAAGTTCTGATCCTTTAATCCTCAAATTTTTTATACATTCATTGGTGAAAAATTATAATGTCAGTATTAATAAAATTAAATGCTCCTTGCATTTACGAGCCGACCAAGATCCCGAAAAACTTAGAGAATACTGGTCTAGAGAACTAAATATACCACTGGAAAATTTTACTTCAGCAAGCATTGATCAAAGAACCAAAGGGCGTTCAACGTACTCAACCTATAATGGAGTATGCGTGGTTAACTGTGGTAATATTGCTCTACAAAGAAGGTTAGTTTATCTTAGCAGAAAATTTTGCGAGAAAATTATTAGTAAAAATTAACAGGGACGGTTAGCTCAGTTGGTTAGAGCGCAGCATTGACATTGCTGAGGTCGCTGGTTCGAATCCAGCACCGTCCACATACACTAGACATAAAGGGCTGGAAACGTTACAGGTATACAATGACAGCATTAAGAAGAAAGCAGATTTACCAAGATATTATAATGCCTTTAAGGAGGTAAGTTTTTAACTATGGCTATACCTTTTGTAAAAACAATAAATATGGTTGCCATAGACTTACTTGTTCCAATGTTAGACAAATTTCCAGAGCTTAAAGGAGTGCTCAATTCAAGCAAGGGAGCTGATATAGCTTGGGATTTTTTTATGACCGTTGCTGGAGTAGGGATTTATCTTCTAACTCATAAAGTAAGTGAAGAGGAATATAAGGAAATACTAAAAGAGTTGGTAGAGGTTTACCCAAAAGGCAAACTGGGACTAGAAAATTTCATGGATTTTATGGAAAGAGATAAAGAGAATGAGGTGGATTACCAAGTTAGGACAGGTGTTTGGGTGTTATGGAATTTAAAAGGTGGTTTCCCAACGAGTGATGAAACTGATAGGTTAGCACCTGCAATAGGAAATTTATTAGAAAGAGTTGTTTCAAAGGAGACAGGACAATAATTTTTAGCCTTGAACTTCCCACTTGAACTTCCCATAATCATAATTACAGGAAGTAGAAAAAAATGGTTAAAAATAACCCACAATTCTATAGGGACATCAATTAAAGTAAATGTTATACTTTCACCATGACTGACAGAATATTAACAAGCGAGGAAGGAAGTGCAGTTAAACATCTTAAAAATTTATTTATTCAAGGAGAAAAATTACGTGCAGTAGAATCATTCCCAGGGAAAAATAGAACATTGGATGAATGGCGAACACAAGTTGATTCCTTCATTGAGGCAGAATATAAGGATTTCCATTCTTTTAGCACAAGTAGCATTATGATTTATATTACTTGGTATTTAAGAGATCCCTCAAGTTTAGAAAGAACTACAGATGAAGATAGAAAAAGAGCGTTAGAAATGTACAAAGATGGTATCCAACAATATGGCGCAATCATTAACGGAATGATTAGCAGTATCAAGCTTAGAGGATTACCTTCAAGTCGTAAACAAACTGGACTAGAAAGTAATAAACAAACTTCTCCACAATTTCATACACACATAAATCCAAGTTTTAACCCAACTTTTAGTCAATCCCAAAACCAAACTCAAGACCAAACCTTTACTTTGAATCAACAAATAAATGAGGCTGTTAAGGCAGTGGAGGAAAACTATGGAGATGAACATGCTAAACAAATGAAAATATTACTTACACAGGTGGAAAAGGAACCTAGCAAATGGGGCAATTTACAAAAGGTTATAAAATATGCAGCTGATTTAGGCAAAGATGCCACAATTGCCGTCTTACCTGTTTTGGCCCGAATTTTACTTTCACCTAAACCCTAGAACTTATGTATAATTCAGTAGGTAGTTGGTAAAGGTATCAAGCTGGGTTCTCAAGAGAAGCGATTGTTCTGGATTATTAACAATTGTCTCTTTGAAGGTTCGAGCAGCGGCCTGTACCATCCACACTTTGTGTTAACATAAATTAATGGATAAGAATTTAAAAGACCATAAACAATTAGGCCAGGAACTGGAACTTTTTTTTACCTCGGAGATTGCACCGGGCGCTCCTTTTTGGCTCCCAAAAGGCATGGTGATTTTTAAGGAGCTGGAAAAATACATCAGAGAATTAACAGAACAAGCAGGGTATTTGGAAACTGCAACACCAATTATGGTCAAATCAGAACTTTTTAAACAGTCTGGCCATTGGGCTAAATTTGGAGAGCATAACATGTATAACCTGTCTCTTTCTGATGAAGCTGATGGATCAAACCCGGAAAGTTATACCTTAAAACCGATGAACTGTCCTGAATCTACCATCCTTTATAGATTTAGGCCCAGATCGTACAAGGAATTACCATTAAGGCTATCTGAAATTGGCAGGCTGCACAGAAGAGAAAAGTCTGGAGAAGTTAATGGACTGCTGAGAGTTAGACAACTTACTATGGATGATGCGCATATTTATGCAACTGAAGATCAGATATTTGAGGAGGTTTCTCATATTTTAGATATGATGATTAATTTTTATAAAAAGTTTGGATTTGAATATGACTTTCGCTTAGCAACCAGGCCTGAAGTGAGAGCTGGAACAGATGAAAACTGGGACAAGGCTGAAAAAGAACTGGCTGAAGCTTTAAAGAAAAAGGGGATTAAAGCAGGGGGTAAAATGGGCGATGGAGCTTTTTATGGGCCTAAAATTGATGTCCATATTAAAGATTCACAAGACAGAGAGTGGCAGCTGGCAACAGTTCAGTTGGATTTTCATCAGCCGGAAGCTTTTAAACTGGAATATATTAATGACAAAGGGGAAGCAAAAAGGCCGGTGATGATTCACCGAGCTATCTTTGGTTCTTTTGAAAGGTTTATCGCTATTTTAACAGAACAATACCAAGGAGCTTTTCCGCTGTGGCTCTCTCCAATACAGGTACAAATTATACCCATTGCAGATCGACACCAAAAATATGCACAAAATATACTCGAACAACTAAAGTCCTCATTCGTGCGTGCGGAAGTTGATGCAAGAGCGGAAAAAATGCAATCCAAAATCAGAGATGCGCAGATCCAAAAGATCCCTTACATGCTGGTTGTCGGGGACAGGGAGGAAAAAGCAAAAACTGTGGCAGTAAGAGGGAGAGAAGGTCAAGATTTAGGGGCAGTTGAGATTTCAAAATTTATTGATAAAATAGTAGCTGAGATCCAATCCAAAATCTAAATGGGAAAATTCTACAGAATCAACTGGAACATCCAATCCCCCAAGCTCAGAGTCATTGATAATGAGGGTAACCAGCTTGGCATATTGGATAAAGCAGATGCCTTAAACAAGGCCAAGGAAGCGGAATTGGATTTAGTGGAGATAGCATCAAAGGCAGAGCCTCCTGTTGCCAGAATTGTTGATTTTCAGAAATTCAGGTATGAGGAGAGCAAAAAAGAAAGGGGGGCTCAAAAAGAGGGCGGAGGGGGATTGAAGGAGCTTTGGCTTTCCCCCAGAATTGCCGACCATGATTTGGCAGTCAGGGTCAAAAGGACTGAAGAGTTTTTAAAGGATGGTTTCAAAGTAAAATTAACAGTCAAGTTTAAAGGCAGGGAGATGGCTCACCCTGAGCTGGGACATCAGGTGATAAAACAGACTTTAGAGCTCTTGGGAGAAAATGTTGCGGTAGAGAGGGAATCCAGATTTGAAGGAAGAAATTTGTCAATAATTGTGACTAAAATGAGGGGTGGAAAAGAAAAACAAGAAGGAGTATAATTTTCCAGTTCCAATATGCCAAAACAAAAGACAAGAAAATCAATGCTAAAAAGAGTAAAAATTACCTCCACAGGTAAAATCTTAAGAAGGCACCAACTGGGCGCAGGACACTTAAAAAGGAAAAAAAGCAAAAGCGCGCTTAAGCGGCACAGGAAAACAGTGGAGTATTTTGCACCTGATGCCGGAAAAATAAGAAAGGTTTTAGGGATATAAAATGGGTAGGGAAACTAGAAATTTTAGACAAACCAAAAGATCAGGTTCAGCAGATTATTCTGCTAAATCTTATGCTAAAATAAACCGTCAAGGAGGATGGAATATCGGAAATCGTATATTGAATATCGTTAGAGGCAAGAACCGATTAACGATTGACGATAAACGATAAACTAATCATATGGCCAGAGTTAAAAGAGGAATTACTTCCCACAGAAGACATAAAAAACTCCATGAATTAACCAAAGGCTACAGAGGTGGCAGAAGCAAGCTGGTCAGGGAGGCAAAATCAGCTTTACTCCATGCCGGAGAATATGCTTTTGCCGGCAGAAAATTAAGAAAAAGAGATATGAGAAGGCTGTGGATTGTGCAACTTGGTAACACGGTCAGAGCAGAAGGCTTGAGTTATTCTAAATTTATCAATCAACTAAAACTCAAGGACATCAAACTGGACCGTAAGATCTTGGCAGATTTGGCAGTTAATAATCCTGATGATTTTAAAAAGATCGTTGCGGAAGCTACCTCCTAACTGCTAGAATCAAGTTTGTGGAAAGTAAACTGAAAAAAATCCAAGCTGAGGCTTTAGATAAAATTAACCCGGCCAAAACGTTAAAGGAACTGGATGAAATTTTTATCGGGCTTTTTGGCAAAAATGGAGAAATAGATCAGTTATCTAAACAATTTAAGAATTTACCCACACAGGAATTAAAAACTGTAGGACCTTTGTTTAATCAGATAAAACAGGAACTGGAGGAAGGGATCAGGGTAAAACGTGAAGGGTTAAGAGAAAAAATATATCAAGCTTTGGAAAATGAAAACCTGGATATCCCCAGTGGAGAGATTAACAAAAGAACAGGCCATATGCATCCTTTAACTGCATTTGAGGAACATACTGCTAAAATTTTTAATAAATTAGGCTTTGTCCAAATTGATGCTCCTTTAATTGATACTGACTACAATAATTTTGAAGTTTTAAATATCCCTGAAAATCACCCAGCCCGTGATCTCTGGGATACTCTGTATATAAGCAACAAGGCACAAGTAACAAGTAACAAGTTATTGCTGAGAACGCACACATCTAATTCTCAAATTAGAGCTCTATCACAAAATAAACCTCCTATCAGGCTTATGAATATTGGCCGTTGTTTCCGTTATGAAAATGTGGATGCCAGACATGAACATACTTTTGAACAGTTTGAAATAATTTATGTGGATAAAAAAGTCAGTATGGCAAATTTGCAATATCTGTCTGAATATTTTTTTAAGGCCACTTTAGGAAAAGATATAAAAGTCAGACTAAAACCTAAATATTACCCTTTTGTGGAACCGGGGGTGGGAGTGGATGCACTTTGTATCTTTTGTAAGGGTAAAGGGTGCAAGGTGTGTGGCGGAATTGGCTGGCTGGAAATTGCAGGGGCTGGAATGATCCATCCTAATGTTTTAAAAAGCGGAGGAATTGATCCTAATGAATATTCGGGAATAGCCTGGGGATTTGGACCTGCCAGAATGGCTATGATCAAGTATGGAATTGAGGATATCAGGCTTTTTAACAGCGGTGATTTAAGCTTTTTACAAGGTGCGTCCTTTGTCAAGGTCGAACCTTAACCAAGGTGCAACCTGAACATAAATGAAAATATCTATTGATTGGCTTAAGGAATTAGTTGATCTAAATTGTTCACTTGATGAGCTGATTAACCTGTTACCTCTAAGATCCGTCAGCATTAAGGAGGTTACGGATAGTTTCATTGAGCTGGATATGAAAGGTTACAACAGGGCAGACCTGTTATCCATGCGGGGAATTGCTTATGAGGTTGCTGCTATCACTGATTCTAAATTGGTCTTTGAGGAGCCCAAAGAGGCTGAATTCGTCTGGGAGCAATCAAACTTACCAAATACCAAAGTGACAATTTCCAACCCACAATTTGCTCCCTTTTACACCATTACCAAAATAGCAGGATTAAAGGTGGAATCTTCTCCCAAGGAGTGGGTAGAAAAACTGGAAGCATCCGGCATGAGATCTGTGGATAATATTACTGATGTTACCAACCTCATCATGCTGGAGTATGGACAACCCATGCACGCCTTTGATGCCAGGGCTGTAAAAGATGAAGAGATCATTGTCAGAACGGCTAATAAAGGAGAACGAATTACCACTCTGGACGGAAAAACCAGAAACTTACACACTGATGATTTACTGATTGCAGATCCATTAAATGCTTTAGGATTGGCGGGAGTTATGGGAGGAAAAGATTCGGAAGTGAACGAAACCACCAGTTCTATCTTACTTGAGGCTGCTATTTTTGATCCGGTTAATATCAAAAAAACTGTCACAAGACTTAATCTTCCATCTGAGGCTTCCAAAAGATTCCAGCATGGTTTAACCAAAAAAAGGCTCTATCAGGCTTTAAATGCTGCCATAAAAATGTATCAGCAGTTGGGAGGACAAGTTATTTCTGTCACAATGGCTGGGAATTTTGAGGATAAAGTCAGAAAAATTTCCCTCACAAAGAAACAACTGGAAGAATTAGTAGGACTAAGGTTTGAGGATAAGGCAGTAGAAGATTACTTACAGAGACTAAACTTTACTTTAGCCTCACAAGGTTCAACCTTACATGCCTGGGAGGTAGAACCACCTTACTTCAGGCTGGATGTCAATATCGAGGAGGATGTGATAGAGGAAGTGGCCAGGATGTATGGGTATGAGAAAATCCCGGCTGTGGAAGTGCCTGAATCCCAACCTTTGCAAAAAGAGGAGTCTATTTTTAAACAAATCCAGGATTTAAGGAAAAAGCTAGTCAATTTAGGTTTAACTGAAGTACAAACATATTCCTTTTATTCAACAGCAGTGATGGCTGCTGTGGGATTTAATGACTCAAACAAAAATACTCTGGTTAGGGTTGAAAACCCGATTTCCGCTGAAACGCAGTATTTAAGAGAAAACATCTGGCCTAATTTAGTTGAGGCAGTAGGAAGGAATTTAAGAAAAGGGTTTAAAGATATAGCAATATTTGAAATAGGCAAAGCATTTAATGTGGGCTCGGACGGTAAGCCTGTAGAGGGTTATAGACTTGCTATAGCTTTAATGAATGAAACAGAAAATCCGCTGGCTGAGTTAGCCTCAATTGCAGACAAGCTGGGGATAAAATTTAAAGAGTCACAATTACCTGCTCAATCAGATCTTTTCCATCCTAAAAGGCAATCCGGTGGATTAGCAGAAGTACATTTACGGGTATTAAATAAATTAGGAATAGAAAAAAGAGTAGCTGTTTTAGAGATAGAACTTAAAGGATGAACATACATTCTGGTGAACTTAAAAGCTTTGAACCTTACATATCTTCTTTAGGAATAGAGATTGAGGCAAAAAACTTTCCTGTTACTGCCCCTACAATTGATGCACACGTTAAAACAGCAAATAATACTCTAGCTAGAGTTTTTGGACGTGAGTTCTATCCAGGTTATATCAGAAAAATAGTAACTGGAGTTAAGGGAAAATCCGATGATCATGGAGGAACATGGGATCCTACAAAAAGAGAGCTATTAATTTACTCACAAGGTGTAAGAGCAATTTCTTCTTCCTTAGGGACAACTGTTTTTGCTTGGAAGCCAATTTTAGATCATGAATTAGGACATGCTTTCCATTCTTTAAATAAATCTGATGATAAACCTACAAACAAAGTTGCTGCCGAAGCTACTGCATGGTTAATGGCTGCAATAATTGGAACCCAAGGTAATCAACAAAAAATTATAGATATTTTAGCTCGTGTATCATCTCCAGATCACACATTATTTAATTATGACCTTCTAAGATATTATCCAGAATTAAGTATTGCCGCTAAAGATGCGCCCTTACTTTATTTTATATTACAAAAATATGGTTTTTACCCTATGTTAGATGTCGTAAATGCTCTTCCATTTAATGAAGAACGTAGTCCAAAATCACAAGATGAAAAATCTATCATAGGTAAAGGTATAGAAGATATACGAAGGGAAACTAAACAACAATTAGATTCTGCAGAAAAAAGACACTTACAATTTCAAAATAAAGTTAAAAAAAGATTAGGAGTAACCTTAAGAAAACTTTCGCTAGATTCACATAGTTGGTATAGAGAAAATGCAAAGACAAATCCAATTGCCCCCCCTACTTTAGGAGAAAGATTAAGACACATTAAAGAAGTTTTACCCTTTACTGGAGGAAAATTAAAATATCCACCTATAACGGCTAAAGAGTCACTGTAACCCAATTGAGGTAGAATGAGCTACTTTATATACCCTCAAATATAATCACTTCTTGATCTTGTTTAAAAGTAACATGGAAATGATCAAATATGTCTGACCGACCCAACAAAGGTGGAATATTTTCAATAAGAGCCCAAGCAATTTTAACTGATAACTCTATTCCACCAATTTTGGCCTGGATTTGATGATAAATGACAGGCACACTGCCTCTAATACCACCAATCTTTTGAACCTTATATTTATCTAACTTTAAACCAATTAGTTTTCCTAATGATAAAGGAATGAGTGTTACATCAGCACCTGAATCAATATAAGGATGAAACTCTATCCATCCTCCAGATTTACTTTTTAAGAATATGTCCGCAACTGGTCTGTTTATGGAATCTTTAGCCCTGGAGGATTCATGCTTATATTTAAAGACAATCATTTAGAAGATTTTAGGACCAAAATATCTTCTTGAGGAATTTTAGCAAGAGAAATATCAGAAGTTTTACTTTTGTGTTTGGCCTGTCTGTATACCTGTTGAGCATCCTTGCCATGGGATATGATTTTTTTATCAGAAATTGCCACCCATTCTCCTTTATAAGAAGAGGTGTCCGCCTTAATGAAAAAATCATAATTTGAGGCTGTTTTTTGCTTTGCTTTCATAAAAATATTATAACACAAAACGAGTGGCTGTTTTGGAAATGGAATTAGAGAGCCACAGTCACTCCAATTGATGAAGAGTGGAAAGCTCCGTTGTTATCTTCCAGAGTGACAGTGATGGTATGCGAGCCTCTATCTCCCACTGGAAACTCTACATGTAAGGCAAATGGTTCTGCAGTTTGGCTAGATTTTTGGGCTCCATCTATGCTCCAAGTCACCTTTTTAACTCCGGCAGGGGAATTGGCTTTGGCCAAGACATCAAATACCCTTGGCACATTGGCCCCATTGCCTACATTAACTATTTCTATCACTCCGCCTCCTCCTGCAGCAAAACCAGGCACCCCGGAACAGCCTCTGGTGACCCCCACCAATCTAGAATCAGCTGCGGTTAAAACCCACTCATCAATCCCTTTTTGCCACTTATCCGCTCCGGTTGGATCATCTTCTTTCAAAACTATTACATCTTTCTCCTCATGATCCTCATCATCATTGGCCAATCTATGAGGATTGCTTTTGCATACTTTTTGCCGTTGATATGCAGGAGATTCACCTGTTGGTTCTGTCCCGCCAATAAAATACTCCTTTCTTTGTGGGGAGCCTCCACGGGGCTTACCGCTCATCAAACCATCCACATCTGCTTGGGATACCTTTCCGGGTTTTTCAAAAGGCTCGTTTGGCTTATCCTTTAGAACTTCTCTGGTAATTTGAGCCCAGACAGGAGAGGCCCCTGTGACACCCGAGGCAATCTTGGAATCCAAAGGAGAGTTGTCATTATTGCCAACCCAAACTCCCACCACCACAGTGGGAGTATAACCAATTGTCCAGTTATCCCTTTTCTGATCGGTTGTTCCGGTTTTTACAGCCACTGTTTTACCGGCAATATTAAGATAGGAGTTGGAGCCAAAAGCTGCGGTTCTGGCACCGTTATCGGATAAGATATCAGAGATAATAAAGGCAATTCCTTCATCCAAAACTTTCCTGCCCTGGCCTTTTTTGTGTCCAAACAAGATCTTGCCTGTTGAGTCTTCAACTTTAAGTATGGAAACCGGGTCTACCTGTTCACCTTTATTGGCAAAAACTCCGAAAGCTGAGGTTAATTCCAAAAGCTTAACCTCGCGCCCTCCTAAAGTCAGCGATAATCCCACAGAATTTACATTCTCCTCGGTTGGCTCCCAGGAGGAAATACCCATCCGATACCCCTGCTCCAAAACATCCTTTACTCCAATCAAAGCCAGCATTTTTACTGCCGAAATATTGTATGAGTTGCCTAAAGCATACCTGACTTGAACCGGGCCATGGAATTGCTCATCATAGTTTACGGGAATATATTCAGGCAGGTTTGCCCCTCCGGGAAAGGTGGTTTTAACATCCATTAAAGTATAGTTTGCACTATAGCCTTTTTCCAGCGCCTTGGCATAAGTGATTGGCTTGGTAGCTGAACCTGGCTGGCGCAAAGACAACGCGGCATTAACATTTGGTTCAAACACGCAAGTTTCACCTTCCATACATCCCTCTGGCAAGGATTTGCCGAAATAATCTTTGCTGCCAACCATTGCCAAAATTTCTCCTGTTTTGGGGTCTAAAACAACTGCTGCTCCGTTGCCGATTTTGGAGGAGTTTAACTTTTCCACCTCGGTTTTGACGATTTGTTGAGCTTTTTCCTGCAATTTATAATCAAGCGTGGTGGTTACTTTCAGCCCTCCCTGTTCCACCAGTCTGTCGCCAAATTGCTCTATCAGTTTTTGCTTGACATATAAAACAAAATGGGGAGCTTTAAACCCCAGTTCATTTTGTCTGGTCCTGTATTTAAGTTCCATATTTTCGGCAGTTTGCGCCTGATCGGCTGTGATATAACCATCCTCAACCATCCTCCTTAAAACTTCTTTTTGCCTGACCTTGGCAAGCTCAGGATGGCTCCCATAGGGTGAGTAAACCGAAGGCCTCTGGGGCAATCCTGCCAAAAGGGAGGCCTCTGCCAAATTAAGCTCAGAGGCATGTTTGCCAAAATACAAATTCGCGGCAGCCTCTATCCCGTAAGCAGTGCCCCCATAAGGGATTTCATTTAAATACATTTCCAAAATCTGATCCTTGCTGTAAGCTTTTTCCACCTGTATGGAAAGAATCAGCTCCTTCATTTTTCTGATAACCGAGGTCTCGGAGGTAAGCAGGGCATTTTTCACCAGCTGCTGGGTTAAAGTTGAACCTCCGCCCCCGACTTTACGGTAGATGACCAGATTAAATACAGATCTTAATATGCCTGAAACGGAAAAGCCCGAGTGTTGGTAAAAATCCTTATCCTCAATTGAGATTGTTGATTTTTTCACCACTTCCGGAACTTCGGCAAGCTGAATCGGAGTTCTGTTTTGGCCTTCGTAAATATCATACAGGAGCTCTTTGTCCCGGTCATATATTTTGGTGGCCTGAGCCACAAATCTTTGGGTTAAGTCCTCAGGTGAGGGAATTTGGGTGGCAAAAAAAACCACAGAGGAGAAGAGTAAAAGTAAAAAGCCTATGACAATAAAAAGCATCAAGCCGGACAGGTTGGATAAGAATTTAAACTTCCATAATCTTTTATATTCTTTTCTCACCTTCCATGAACCCGCACTCATATAGAAAGATTATATCAGAACTTGGTATAATTAGTCCGTTACCGGAGGTGGCGGAGTGGCCAATCGCAATTGACTGTAAATCAATCGGGTTTTCCCTGCGAAGGTTCGAATCCTTCCCTCCGGACGCATATTTGATTTTAGTTGGCCGCTACTGTAAAATCTCTCCATGGCTGACCGAATGGAAACTTTACAAACATTTAGTCCAGAAACCTTAGGCGTTTTAAAACAAGCTCATCTCCCCATGAAACCTAGAATGGAATTGATTTCATGTGCTTTTACCTTAAGGGAGAAACTATCCCAACCAAATACTGTTCTTAGTTTAAGAACTGACTTAACCCCAGGGGATGGTGGAACTTTACTTGATCTTCCTCCCAAGGAGGCTCCTAGGAATGTTGTTTATTTTAGCCAAATCTATCCCGGCAGCATAGGCGTAGCCCCCAGCTTAGATTATGCCCCCACCAAAACAAATATTAACGATATCTTAAGGAAGTTGCCCAAAATTGATGGTTTGAGGTGGGGTTTGGGAACCCCTGCAGAAATCATAGAAATTATAGAACACCATTTAAAAACTACTGATCAACTCTTACTGACTGATGCATACACTTATACAGAGGGGGGACCTTTTAAACACATCCCCCAAGAGACCCAAGAAGATGGTTTTAGGATGGTGGCAGTAGGACAGGTTTCAGGGGAGGGGATTAGTATTGTGACTGTTAACCCATGGAGATTTAACCGAATATCAGGATTGGGAGTATTTGTGTTGGGATTTCCCGCAGACAGTGTTGATGTTACCCAACCTCAACTAGCTGGACAACCAAGGACAGTCCGAGATCTTTTGGAGAAAAACGCACGCAAGGGTTCAGACTTTATGGAAAGATTAAACAGACGGAGCTTAGCAGGCCATTAATCTAACCCTGTGCCTTCTTTTAATATAAAGCAATAATTATAAGATATATACGACCAGATCAAGTGAACAAATGGGATTTTCAAAGTGGAGTGAGGATGGAGTTCATTTTCCCTGTAAAAAGTCAATCAGTGTTTGTACCAATCCCCGGACAGCATTCACCCCCTGTACTGTGGGAGCTGGAGCTGTGGGCATTGAACCACCTGAATCACCACCTGAGGGAGCGGAAGGGGTAGAGGAACCACCTGAATCACCACCAGAAGGCGCAGAAGGTGCTGAACTGCCTGAATCTCCACCTGAGGGTGCTGAAGGGGTAGAACTGCCTCCAGAGTCACCACCAGAAGGAGGAGTATAGCTTCCTGATGAAGGAGCAGTATAACTTCCCGATGAGGGTGGGGTATAACTGCCTGAAGATGGCGGACTATATGTCCCGCCGGATGAGGGAGGAGTGTAAGAACCCGAGGATGGGGTGGTGTAACTGCCTGAGGCAGGAGGTGTATAACTGCCGGATGAGGGAGGAGTGTAAGAACCGCCACTGCCCGGGTAAGTACCTCCCGGGTAAGTACCTCCTCCGGAGTATGAACCGCTGCTACCCGAATAAGAACCACCGGAATATCCACCACCCGAGGGGGAATAACCTGATGGTGGAGTGTAGGTGGTTGTACCTCCGCCCGGAGTAGAACACTGACAGCTTGATCCATTCCAGGAACAACCAGGAGCCCTGCTGCATGCTGCTGCCGGATCCTCAGAGTATCCGCTTCCAGAACCACCAGCAGGTACGTATGAAGGAGGCACAATGTATCCGCCTGCGCCTTGACTGCTTGCTCCTCCGCACTGGCAGGAGGAGTTGATCCAGGAGCAGCCTGTTTGTCTGCCGCAGGCAAGTGCAGGAGAATCCTGTGAAACAGATGAGCAATCACAGCTGGAACCTGTCCAACGGCAGCCTCCGGAGGTACAGGAGCTTTCCGGGTTGCGCTCGGTAAAGGCAGGCGGAACATAGGTGCCAACTGTGGCAGCGCTGCACTGACAAGCGGATCCACTCCAAGTACACCCATACCTACCGCATTCTGCTGCCGGATTAGGCGCGCCTGCATTACCGCCGCCATAGTAATAACCACCGTAGCGGCCATAAGTCACTGTTGAGGCCTGCTCTGCCGGAGGGCGACATTTGTCAGGGTTTGTCCTGCAGAAATCCTCAAATTCCTGGCGCTTTTCCGAATTGCCCAAGATCTCCGGCGCTCGTCCCTGAGGACACACCTCAGGATTGGCTCTGCAGTAACCGGCATATTCTTGAGCTTTTTGGACAGTTTCTTTGGTTTCGCCATAATATCCGCATGCACAGGCATTACCTGACCAGGCACAGTTTGGCGTCCTGTTGCACATCTCTAAAGGATTATAATAGCCTCCGCCAGGAGCAATTCCTTTTGTTGGATCTTCACCTTCTCTGTAGCCGCAGCTGGTGGGGTTTTGCTGGCAATATGTAAAACAACCCTCAGCTGAATTACACCCTCCCGGACCGCTGAATGTACCCCCTGATACTTCGGTAAATCCTTTACAAACCTGGAAATTATTAGGATCTGAACAGAAGGATTTGCAGGTGCCCTCGGACTGACAACCGCCCGGTCCTACTCTATGCTCGCCGCCTCGAAGCCCCACTGCTTGGGCAAAAGATTTACACTTGCTGATATTATCCTGCTCAAGGCAAAAAGCCTGGCAGGAATTGGCAGAATCGCATCCTAAAACTGCTTTTGCTTTAGTGATAATTTCTTCCCTGCCCGGATCTGCTACCACTCCTGCCGGAATTCCCTGGGATTTGGCAAAAGAGTTGCAGGTATCAAAATTTGCCGGTATCTCGCAAAAATTCAAACAGGACTCATAAGAGTCGCAACCCAACCTTCTTTTGGCCTCTCCTAAAATTTTGTCTTTTTCCAAAACAACCGGATCATCTTTATAAAACCCTTTTGCTTTGCCGTAATTGATACAAGTTGTCCCGTTCACAGGGTCTTCACAAAAACTTCTGCATTCAAAGTAGCTGCCGCAACCTCCCAAATCAGCAACAGGAAACTCCACCCCGTAAATTTTTGCCCGCACTGCCGGATCAGCATATTGACCCGTGCCTTGTTCAAAATCATCAATGCCATCTCCGTTATCATCAATAAAAGGACGTCCTTGGTTGGGAATTGAACCTGATGGGGATGACTCTTGAGCTAAAACAGATGAGAAGGAGAAAAAGGTAAGCATGGCTATTCCCAAAAGAATTAGCCATTTTCTTAATATATATCCAATACTTAATTTGTCTGTAATCATTTATTTATATGCTGTCAAATGGATTTTTGTATGCTGAGAAAGGATTGATATACTGGGCTCCCTTATCAAACGGGTTCTTATAGCTGGTTTGTAAGGATACTGTCGGTTCCTTTTTACCGCTTAAAGAAGACAGCGACAATGATTTTAAGGGATTTTTAATCACCCCTAAAGCAGACATAAGAAATAGCGCCGCTATGAAAAGGATTATTAGTAGCAAAGGGAGGGCAAGATGTATCACCCCTTTTTGTTTCATTTCTATGATTAATTAATTATTTGAACAAATATCCCATCTTTGTCAATAGCCCAATTTGTTGTAATACGAACTCTCAATAGTAACAATTCTAAGAACTCTGAAATGTAACAGACT
>CAYNFQ010000015.1:0-31187 GCA_964396715.1 uncultured Gammaproteobacteria bacterium | reverse complement strand
CAGAATAAGGGTGCAGTTAAGTTAAGAACTCAAGAACCTTGTCTGGAAACTTTCTTAAGTTCAGTTAATTTCCACATAAACACCTTGGCTTTATTTTTAGCATGATAATATCCCTTGGTAAAATTTAAGGCCTCTTCTAAAATTTTTCTGTCTACCTCTTTAGCCAATTTTATATATAGTCCGTAATGTTTGGTGTCATCTAATGTTTCTGCCAAAAAACAACCATAGAATTGGAATTCATGAGAGATATTCTTAGGTCTGTCTTTGAATTTAGCTTCAGCTATGACTGTTTTTATAGACTTCATGGTTTAGATGAAGCCGAGTCTGACTCGGCTGAGGCAGTTGCTTCCTCAAGAGCCTGTTGTGCTTCCAAATAGTTTGGCTTCAATTCCAGTGCTTTTTGCAATATTTTTATGGACTCATCTTTTTCACCAGTGGACTGCAAAATTAAGGCTTTATTGTAATAAAGTTTGGGATCGGTTGGGGCCAATAATATAGCCTCCCCCAAAGCCTCCAAAGTCTTCTCAGTATAGATTTTATCCAATGTTGAAAGCTCAAAATAAGTTCTGACAGCGCTTCTCCAAAACGAGACATTTTTTGGACTATTTTTTAATACCCTATCAATTTCCCAAACAGCCTCATCTTTTAAGGCAGCAGATAATGTGGCTTCAGTTTGCTCAAGAGCTGCAGCAGCTTGGGCTGTAGAAAAAGCCAGCTCCGACCTAAAAAATGGTTCGCCTTTGTTTAAATCTGATGCGGCAGAGATTAAATTATAAGCCCTGCCGGGATTTCCCGCCTCAGAGGCTTTTTGGCCTTTGGAAAAAAGTGTATCAGCATACCAAAGCTGGAAAATGGAATATAGAAGATAGAGGGTGGAAAAGGCAACAATACCTTTGGCAAATTGGGTGTAAATTTTTCGACGATAGATGATAGAAAATGGAAGGTGGAATTTTGAAGTTGGAAGTTGGAGGATGGAAATAGAATCAGTGGCAACAAAAGCAAGGGCAGGGAAAAGGTAGAAAAAGATGGCTAAAATTACCACGGAAAATAAAAAGAAGTTATAGATTAAGTAGCTGATATAAGAGGCTAATAATGCCAAAATCAGAATATCAAATGACAAATGAATATCAAAATCTAAATTTTTTAATTTTTTAACATTTAAATTTGATTTGAAATTTGAAATTTGAAATTTGAAATTCAATAGTTTTTTAAAACTCCATACTAAAAAACTTCCAATTACCAACATGTATGTTCCAAAACCCACTAATCCGGTGGTAGCCAAATAATTTAGGTATTCATTGTGAGCTTTGTTATAAAGAAAATCCCACTCAGAAGTTAAGTTATGTTCAGTTGGTCTGTATCGGTAATAAGCATAAGCAAATGTTTCCAAGCCTGAACCAAAAATTGGGTAGTTTTTAAAGATATCCCAAGCCCCTTGCCAGACAATAAAGCGGATTTGACCTGATTCTGTGCCTCCATTTTCCAGCTGAGTCACTGTGGGTGGTGGAAGTGTCACTGCTGGTCTGGGGGGAGCTGCAAATTTGGCAACCAGCCTGAAGGAGGTTAAAGCAGAGCCGAAGAGGAGGTTAATTACTAGAAAACTCAGAAGGACTCGGAATATCGGATGTGTCAGAAAACCAGAGTTCCCGATTCTCTGGCTTACTGAGTTTTCTGAGTCTTTCTGAAGTGTTTTCCGAGTATTCTGAAGAAAGTAAAAGATCAAAAATACCCCCATTCCTCCAATCAACCCCAGTGTGGGTCCTCTGGAATAGGTGAAGGTGAAAGCAAGATAGAAAGTAACAAGTAACAAGTAACAAGTAACAAGTAATTTTTTGGTGGTTGCAGTAAGGTAAAAATACAAAGCCGGGAAAATCAGCATGGAAAGATAGGCTGCCATCCAGTTTGGCTGGCCGAGTGTTGCAAAAACACGTGCCTGCACATCTTGTACCCAACATGAGGCATTAAATTCCCCTCTTAAAATAATACAGGAGGGAGAAACTCCAAAGTGTTCTGAAATTGCATAAAGGGAAATTAAAAAGCCTGAAGCAAGAGCCACTTTTAGCAGAGTTTTAACTTGGGCGGATGGAAAATTGGAAACAAATGCCCAATATAGCAGCAGGTAGGAAATAATAGACAAAAGTCCTCCATTGGAGCGTGAATAATATCCCCAGATTGAGGTGTGGAGATCCATGGAAAAAATAGTTGAGAGGATATTTGCCCCTAAAAATAAAAGTAGCGGTATATCAAGCGGAGTACGTTTAATCGTTAATCGTTTATCGTTTATAGTTTTGAGAATCCATGCTCCAATGATAACTACCGTGATTCCGTAGGTTAAAATCATCTTATTGTACTCAAACAGTTCATAATTTAGAGAAGTCCAAAAAAGAGGAGTTAGGAAAAATAAAAGATAAAAGGCATAAGAAATAATTTTATCTAGCATAACTTAAGTTATGCTAGCAGAAAATGCTTGTTGCGGGCAATACCATAGAGTATAATTAACATACTATGAAAGCTAAAGTTTCCATGTATGAAATTTTTAAAAATCCTCGTTACCGTGGCAAGCATGTGATTTTAGCTGCTGGTAAGGTCTATACTGCTAAAACTGGTGAAGGGGCAGCTGAAATATTAAAGGAAATTAGAGAGAAATACCCTGAAGTTACACCAGAAGTAGCTTATCTTCCCAAAGCACACTCCTTGATATTATGGATGTAAAATTTTCCTTTGAGAAATCAGGGAAAATATTCTTTGGTCAAATATACAGACCAATTGCTAAAGTTTCATTTAAATCGCCCAAAGAAGATATCTGGACTGATACTTGGATGGTAGTTGACACTGGAGCTGATTTCAGTATACTTCCCAGGTATCTTTCTAATGATTTAGGGATCTCATTAGAGCATGATTGCATAAAAGATATAACTAAAGGAGTAGGTGGACAGCAAGTGATTTATCTTTGTAAGTCCAAAATTCAAGCTAAAATCGGAACTTTAGAAAGAGAAATACCCTTGGCTTTTTTAGATAGCAATGAAGTTCCACCCCTTCTTGGACGTTTAGGTTTTTTGGAAACATTTGATACAGAATTTCTCAAAACTCACTCGGTTGTATTTAAAGATTAATTTGGATATGTTAAACTCCGATCATGTTTTCAAAGATCTGGTCATATTTTTCCCATGATATTGGTATTGATTTGGGTACTGTTAATACTTTAGTTTTGGTTAAGGGTAAGGGAATTTTAATACGTGAACCGACTGTGGTGGCCCTTCACAGAAAAACCAGGCAGGTTTTGGCAATCGGGACAGAGGCTAAAAGAATGCTGGGCAGAACTCCGGCAGCAATTGAGGCTGTCAGGCCTTTGCGTGATGGAGTCATTTCCGACTTTGACACCACTGAAGCCATGCTTAGATATTTTATTCACAAAGTTCACCAAACACCTAGCGGTAGTTGGCGGACTCTGCCTAAAATACCCCGGCCCCGGATTGTGGTGGGAATTCCATCAGGCGTGACTGAAGTGGAAAGAAGGGCAGTACAGGATGCCTGTTTATCTGCCGGAGCCAGGGAAGCGTATTTAATTGAAGAACCAATGGCAGCAGCAATTGGAGCAAAGCTGCCGGTTGAGGATCCGGAAGGAGTGATGGTTTGTGATATTGGCGGAGGGACAACAGAAATAGCAGTGATTTCTTTGGGAGGAATGGTGATCAACAGATCAATCAGGGTGGCCGGGGACGAGATGGATGAGGCGATTGTAAATTATATGCGGACACGTTACACAATGCTGATTGGAGAAAGAACAGCCGAGGAAGTCAAGATTGAAATAGGTTCGGCTTATCCTGCAACTAAAGATGATCTGGTAACTGTGGTGCGCGGCAGGGATTTATCAACAGGCCTGCCTAAATCCTTAAAATTAGCATCTTCAGAAATAAGGGAGGCTTTGACCCCGATAATTTCCGAGATCATAGGGGCCATCCAGGAAGTTTTGGAAGAAACACCTCCGGAGCTTTTAACAGATATAGTTGAGCGGGGTATTTATTTAGCTGGGGGTGGGGCTTTAATCAGGGGTTTGGATAAAAGGGTAGCTGAAGAAACAAAGCTGCCTGTTTATATATCAGATGATCCGCTGACCACAGTGGTTAGAGGCTGCGGGGAAGTATTAAATAATTTGGATCTTCTTTCTAAAGTTAAAGTCACGGGAGGTTTGCGTTAAACCGACTGTTACCCTGAGCGGACATGTGGTGAGCGTAGTCGAACCAGTCGAACGGGTGACTGGTGTTAGAAGAATCAGCAGCTTCAGCCATATTTTAAGATTGTAGTTTTTCTTTAACCATCTTTCTAACTGACTGCCAATACTCATTTACCAAATCTTTGGCGTATGGATTACCTCCATTTGGAATAAGCATCCAAGGAGGAAGCAAATCATTTCTAATATCATCCAGTACTTTCGGGTGATCAACCCTCAAAGGATCGCGTACGTTTTTTATATTGTGAACTCTGGTAACCCCGCCATCACCAAAGTAGGCATCATGGAAAACCAACTGTTTATTGGGATCCATTTCAGGCAGATTTGTTTCAGCGATTTCTCTGCCCTTAATCAACTGACCTACAGCATTAACAAGTCCACCCATCAATTGTGCACCTCTGTTTAATAAACTCAAATCAAAGTCAACCCGTAACTCTTTAGTGCTCTCTTTTTGTTTAATAAAGTTAATAAGAGTCAAAAGGAATAAAGGATTTGCCCTGGTTTTGGCTTTTATTTTCTTTGACAGCTCGGTCATCACCTGATTTTTTCTGTAACTTCTTTCATCTTCTTTGCCGCCAGGTTGTTTATCTTCTGCCAAGATATAGCGCATCAGTTGTTCAGTAGTCATCTGCTGCGGCCCTTTTTGAATAAAACTGCCATTTGGGTCTTCTAACTTACCGTCAAATCTGAAGGGACCTGTGTGGTGATCCTTGGGAATATCTAAATTTAAAGATCCGTCTGCCAAGTCTCTAATTGCATCTCTGACAACCGCATCCTTCAAAACTATTTGATAATCAATTGCCAACCCGGTTATATCCTCACTGATAGTTCTCATCTGATCAAATCCGCCTTTTTTAAATATAGACCTGACTCTTTGACTATCAATAGAACCTTTTGGGTCAAGTCTCTCAAGTTCCGGTACTCTGATATCCCTACTTAAATGCACAACTCCAATTTGTCCGGTGGTAAGATTATAAGAAAGAATGGTGGGTACGCCTCCGTATTCTTCATATGATTCACCATGCTCCTCACTATATCCAAACAGCAATAAATTAATTCTGTTGTAATTCAACTCTTGATCAATTCTGTGGTAAAATTCTGGGTCTGTTCTCGCTCTTTCTGCTCGTTTCTTCATTGCTTCATCTATGAAAGGCCTCACGACTTCGTTAAAAAGATTAACTGGTTGTTCGGGAGGTTTTGGTCCTGGTTCTGAAGAGAAGGCAATTAATCTGTCTACTGCAGCACCAGCAAGGAATATCCCGCCTAATTTAAGCATGTTTATCAGAAGACGTCTTCTGGCTGGATTCTGGATACCTTCAGTTTCACCCCATTGAGTTTTCCATTGATTAATTTGATCAACTGCTGCTTGACTTCTGGGATCATTAGATTGCTGATCCATTCCCAAAAGATGAGCCAGTCTTAAGTTTCTTTGGATTTGCTCATGATCTTGTACATTCACACCATCTCTGGTTCTTCTGTATACCTCAAGCCAAAGTAAAGGATCATGGCCAACTTTTAAGATTTGATCTCTTAAAGCTGGTAGTTTGTCTATTACCCCAGTTGAATCCAAACCCTCAAGATCTGTTAAAAATCCTCCCACATCCATATCACGTCCCTTTAAAGCATTTTCTTTCATCCTTTGATAAATGGTTAAGGGATTATCAACGTTTCTTGATGCAGCCTGATCCGGTGCAAAACCTGATGGTGTTTCTGACATAAACATATTGTATATCTTTGAACATATTTGTGACAAATTTGCATTTAGTTATCAGATTAGGTATGATTAATTTATGGAACAACAAGCACCACCAGGACAGGGAGGATCAGAGCCTGGATCAGTAGCCGGAAGGGCATTTTCTGAAGGAGGAGATCAGATAGAGGTAGGATTAAGACAGTTGGCGGAGGAGCAAGGTGAAGCTGCTACTGCTGAGGCAGTGGTTCCTTCAGTAGCAACGGCTGCGGAATCAAGACAAGGTGGACTGGGAGGAAGATTCAAACAAATTATGGAAAAGCTTAAAGGAATCAAACCTCCTTCCATACCCAAGCCTCACCTGCCTCATGTGTCAATGCCAAACTTTCCAAAACCTCATATTGAAATGCCTTCTATTCCAAGACCAGATTTATCAGGAGTTGGGGAGGCAATAGATAAAAATAGAGTTGGTGGATTTCTTAAGCATTCCGCTGAGAGTTATCTTAACAAATTTGATCCCAGAGATAAAAATTTGAAAGCTTGGGCTTCTGGTATAGCAGGAGGTGTTGGTTCGGTGGTTGCCTTTGCTGAATTTGGAGCCACACTAGGTCTCACTCCAGTACTACGTGGTATTACTGCAGCTGCCATCATTCATGGATCAAACGCTATTTATGATAGGTTGCACACTGTTTATATAAGCAGGGCAATTGGAGGTTTTGACAAAAGCGGCGCCCGTTATCTTAACCCATCCGCAAACATGGCAGAGATTAGAGGGAAAGTGATCGAACTGGAAAAATCTATTGCTTCTCAAAAACTGACAGGACAAGCCTTTGTTGATGAATACAGATCGAAACTTGATGAATTATTAAGCCCCTATATAAATCAGGGTGCTGTAAATGAAGAAGCATCAAGAGATAAGTTAGCCCAAAAACTGCTTGACAGGCTGGTTAAACTGGGCACCGATTATGCGGTGGTAAACAGTACTGCCAAATCCCTGGCAGCAGGTATGGCTGTTGGTTCCTTTACAGCAGCCTTAGGGGAGGCAGGAGTGAGAACGTTGGCCAGGGGAACTTTAGGCACTTTAGGTGAACACTTTGGGGTAACCGGTAGAGGGGTGCCGGCTGCGGAAGCGCCTGCTGCAACAGCACCAGCTGCACCGGACGCTCCATCATCACCTACACCACCCGAAGTACAACCTACCCCACCTGCACCCCCGGCTGCGCCACCAGAAGCGCCAGTAGCCCAGCCTGTCACTGTGCCATCTCCGGAAGCAGCCCCGTTAGCTCCATCAGTATCACCAGAATCACCACTCGCACCGTCGGGAGTACCACCTTCCGCAGAAATCCAAGAAAAAATGGCCGATATTCAAAAAAGTACCGAATATCAGGTAGAAATTGCAGCAGAGGTAGGTAAATATGTGGAAGCTCGAGATCAAATTGTGGAGCAAGCCTTAAAGGTCAGAAATATTGTACCAGCAGAGGTTGATGCTACTTCTTTTGAAGCTGGTAAAGAAGCAGCACTGCATGTGATGGAAGGAAAGGGAAATGAGATTTTTGAAAAGGCCGCCAAAGAGGTTTTAACAACCAATCCTGATGCCGATTTGTCACAAATTGCCGATACAGCCCAAAAGGCATATGCGGATTGGCTTGCCTCCGAGGCTGCCCAAACCCAGCTGGCCGAGGCGGCCCAAAAAGCTGTTGCAGACCATTTGCAAATAGAAGATGCTCTGGCCCAAAAAGTTACAAACGGGCTTGCAGCTTCTCCTGATTGGGTCAAAGATGTACCGCTGGAACAGGGGGCCACAGCTGGAAAGATTCTTGGTTTAACCTGGACTCCGGCTGACGCTTCTGTAATGGGTGCTAACATTGCTGCCAATTATGATATGCTGACAGAGATGTGGGCTAATATGGCAGAGGTACATCCTGATTTATTAAACGGCACAACCTTTCCGGTGAGCCTTTCGCAGTTAAGTGATTTAGTGGAAAGGGCAGAAGCAGGAGATGAAGAGGCCACCAAAAAATTAAGAGAAGCCTTACATTGGATACCTGCAGGATCTAAATTTAGAGTTGTTTTAGGAAGTGCCAGCAAACAATTTTTGCAACAAGTTTTAAGATAACATAAAAGTATGAATCAAAATTTTGACCAGGTTATTGAAATATTAAAAAAGGAAGGTTTGTCTGATGAGAAAATTAGTCAGTTTGTTCAAAGCTTAAATAATGCTTTATCACAAAACCTGTATTTAAGTATAGTTGAGAAGTTAACAGAGGAAGATATGCAAAAACTTAACTTGATTTCGGATGAAGTAGAAAGACAAAAACAGATGCAGCAAATTTTTGAAACAAAGAGCGGACAAAATCTTAAAAATCTTTCAGACGAATTCATAAAATCTTTTACAGATGAGTTTTTGGAAGGATATAGATTATCGGAATTTAAACAAGCTTAAAGTGGTACTAGGAAATAGCCTTTAGTTTACCCCTAAAATCTTCAGGGCTGGAAGTTTTTTCATCTCTTATATTTTACCAGATTTTGGGGTAAAATTACAGGTGAGAAATGTTAAAGACTCCATTTTACGATCCTAATAAAAGTTATGAGGAAAATTATGATGAAGGGCCCGTTTGGGGCTTTTAAATTTTTAATTTTTCTTTTGCAAGTTTGATAGTCTGGTTTTGGAAAAACTTTTTCACCTCTTCCCAACTAAGAGCAGTTAGCATTTCAGGATCATCGTCTCCCTCTGCATCTTTGAAATAATTTAAACTTCTGATAATGATATATTTATGTTCTTTTAAATTACCATATTTTTGATTATAGAATTTGAGCATCTGTCGCATAGAAAATTCCTGAGCTAAAAAATATAAATCAAAGAAATCTCTTTTGGTACCCCTGTCTTCAACAGCATGAATTTTCATCGCTGCAATATCTTCTTTCTGGAGAATTTGGATACCATCAAAATTCACTGTTTTCTTAATCAGGGGATATTCATAATAAAACAAGCTGAATTTGGTTTTACTCACCTTTCCCCAAACAGTTCTCCAACCTGTTCCATCTTCTTTGAATTCAGGTAAAGTTTTTAGTTCAGACAGTAATGTCTTTTCATCAAAAACAGCAGAGGTAAAAAAATCAAGATCAAAAGAATACCTGTGGCCTAAGTGCAGAGCCAAAGCAGTTCCGCCTGCCAGGTAGCTTTTTTTGACAATACTTATATTGGAGACTAACTTGAGAGCCCGAATTGTATCCGGGAGTAAGGCTTTTGTAAACATACAACCTTTCTTTTATCCAAATCTAGCAAATCAGCCCAGAAGTTGGCAGTTTTGGGGGATAAATCCCGTGTTGTAAGAAGCAATTGCCGGATGTCCTGTTTTGTGTAGTGTTTCAGCATCCATTTTAACGCTTTATCATTTCCTCTGTCCAAAATCCTTTTCAAAACAAACACTCTGGATTTTTCAGGATCAATTTTTGCAAAATCCACATCCCAGAAATATTGTTTTAGAAAAGAGGGAAGCTTTTTCATTACTTCTATTTTACCACTTTTTAAGGTAAAATTACAGGTGAGAAATGTTAAAGACTCCATTTTACGATCCTAATAAAAGTTATGAGGAAAATTATGATGAAGGGCCGTTTGGATCATTTAAAGATGGGAAAGTTTACCTGCAAGAAGGGGAACCGACAGTAGATTTTCTAGGTCAAAAAGTTTACCTGCCTTTTGGAATTCCGGCAGGCCCTCTTTTAAATTCCAAATTTTGTAAGGGTGCTTTTCAAAATGGTTTTGATATAGCAGTTTATAAAACTGTCAGATCTGCAAATTTTCCCTGTCATCCTTTCCCTAATGTTTTGGCTGCTAAAATCGAAGGAGATCTGACCATGGAGAAAGCCCAAAATCCAGTAATTGCAGACAATAATTACTCTGAGCCTTTATCTATAACTAACTCTTTTGGAGTGCCTTCCAAAGATGCATCAGTTTGGCAGGAAGACGTTAAGGAAGCTATTTCCTATGCTGGGAAGGATCAGGTTTTGGTTTTATCTTTTATGGGTACAGTCAGGGAAGATCAAACCCCGGATGAGTTTGTGGCTGATTGGGCTTTGGCAGCTAAACAAGCCAAAGAAACTGGGGCAAAAATACTGGAGGCGAATTTATCCTGTCCAAATATTGGTAATGAGGGTTTAGTTTGTTACAACCTGGAGATGACAGAAAAGGTGTGTGCGGCGATCAGAGCAGAAATTGGTGATACTCCACTAATTCTTAAAGTGGGTTATTACCAAAATGATGAGGATATTAAGAAATTAGTAGAAATTTGTGGAAATTATGCTCAGGCAATTTCATCAATTAATACCATTCAAGTAGAGGTGGTGGATCACGATGGAAACCAGGCTTTGCCCGGGAAAAACAGATTGCGTTCCGGAGTTTGCGGAGCAAGTATAAAGTGGGCAGGACTGGAGATGGTCAGAAGACTAAAATCAAAAGTAAAAAGTCAAAAGTCAAAAATAAAGATTATAGGTGTGGGAGGGGTGACAAAGCCGGAGGATTATTTTGAATACATAGAAGCTGGTGCAGATGCAGTGATGTCTGCCACAGGTGCTATGTGGAATCCAGAGCTAGCACAAGAAATCAAACAGCAGGATAGATAATTTTTCCTGAGCCTGGTTTTGCTAAAATTTTTCCGTCTTCAAAAACTTTTTCTCCTCTTAAGTAAACTGTTTTTACCTTACCCGTTACTCTTTTCCCTTCAAATGGTGTCCAGCCGCATTTGGTAAATAAGGGTTTAGGGGTTAGGGTATAGGGTTTAGTAGTATCAACTTCTACAAAAGTATCTTTTTGTTCCGGGATATTAAATATTTTGGCAGGGTTGGTGTGGAGTAGTCTTTTCAGATCATCTAAATCTAACTTACCTTCTGAAACAGCTGTTAATAAAAGCGGCAGGGTAGTTTCCAAACCGGGAACTCCAAATGGTGGATTATCGCTGTCTTTTTCTGTCTTAGTGTGTGGCGCATGATCAGATTCCACCACATCTATGGAGTTTAAATTTTCCCATAAAAAGTCCACATCTTCTTGGGTTTTTAAAAAGGGTTTCATATATCCATATGGGCCCAACCTTTTTGCATCCTCTTCTGTTAAAAATAAATGGTGAGGGGTAACACCACAAGTAATAGGTAAGCCTTCCTGTTTTGCCTGGATTATCATGGAAAGTTCATCTTTGCCGGATACATGACAGATATGGGTTTTTTGTCCGGTGGCTTTTATTACTTTTAAAGCCATAGGAAGAGTTTCACCCTCACAATGCAAAAGAATTGGCTGATTTCCTGGCCAAGCTTCATATATTGCCCGTAGCTTCCCCTCATCAATTAAAAAATTTCCAGTGGTTACATTTAAATAAAGCTTGATCCCAAAAACTAAATTGTCATTCTGACGAAAGTCAGAATCTATACTATTGGATCCCGAAACAAGTTCGGGATGACGCTGGCGCGTCACCTTAGGGAACTCTTCTAAATTATCCCCCAAAGACCCAAAGTGAAATCCCACATCACACACTATGTTTTGTTTAGCCAGTTCAATTTTTTCCTGGAGCAGCTGACCAGTGGTTATGGGCACTTTATTGTTGGGCATGTCCAAAACCGTGGTAAATCCTCCGGCAAGTGCAGCAGAGGTGCCGGTTGTAAAATCCTCTTTTTCCTCCTGATGGGGAGTTCGGAAATGTACATGAATATCAATTAAACCAGGCAAAGTAATCATGCAAACCCCATTTTTCTGCCCCAAGATACAGGATCCTTGATCCACTCTAAAACAACTGCCATTTCCTCCTGATTGATATTGTTTATTTTTAAAGCCGCTTTTACCACATCCCCAAAAGTAGTCAGAGAAACAAGTTTAAGATGATGATCCTGAAAGTTTTGCTTTGCCCTCTCCATGCCATAGATAATAATGGAGAAAACATACTCCACCTCTCCTCCGGCAGCTCTGACAGCATTAACGGAATTGATGGCGCTTTCTCCGGTTGAGACCAAATCCTCGATCACAATTACCTTTTGTCCTTTTTTGATAACCCCTTCCATTAAATTTTCCTTACCGTGATCTTTGGCTTTACCTCTGACATAAACCATGGGTAAATTTAGTTTGTCAGCAATCCAGGCAGCATGGGGTATGCCGGCTGTGGCAGTACCGGCCACCACTTCAAACTTCACACCTGATTTTTTGATGGCCTCAATGTATAAATCCCTGATTAATCTTCTTTGATCAGGATATGCCATCAAAACTCTGCAATCAGTATAAACAGGCGATAAAATACCAGAGGCATATTTAAAGGGCTTTTTAGGATTAAGAGTAATGGCATTTAGTTCCAACAGTATTCTGGCAACTTGTTCAGATACATTCATTTTAAAGCCTCCTGAATTTCCTGATGTAACTTAAGTGTAGCTTCCCTGGGATTATCTGCAAATATTATGCCACGGGAAGATGAGATAATCATACCTTGCCCCTGACTGTCTTGACCAGCTGACACAATGGCTTTAATATCCCCACCTTGGGCTCCTACTCCGGGAATAAGAATGGGCATATCACCTACAATTTCTCTGACCTTTTTTAACTCCTGCGGATATGTGGCACCCACGACTGCTCCTACATTGGGACCCCAATTGTTAATATGTTCAGCCACCACTTGATAGAGTGGTTTTCCTGCAATTTGCAGATCTTGAAATTCTCCCGCACCTGGATTGGATGTTTTAACCAAAACAAAAATGCCACGATTCTTTCTGTCCAAAAATGGTTGCAGAGATTCTTTTCCCAAATAAGGATGGACAGTGACAGCATCTGCATCAAGCTCATCAAAGCAAGCTTTAGCATATGCCTCATTGGTATTTGCCAAATCAGCCCTTTTGGCATCTAAAATTACCGGAATTGATGGATCTTTTTGGTGAATATAACTCATGGTTTGTTTAAGAGATGCTAAGCCGGAAGCTCCTTCTGCTTCGAAAAAAGCGGAGTTGGGTTTGTAGCTACAAACTAAATCATGAGTCTCATCAATGATGGATTTGTTGAGGTTGAAATCTGCGCAGTCAAGTCCTACACAAACAAATAAACCCTGCTGCCATTTTTCTTTTAATTTTTCTTTAAAGCTTAAGGATTTATCCATTTAGTGCATAAATATACCTTATTTATCAAAAAAATGCTATATTGTTTCCATTCTTTGTATGGATAAAGTAATGCCCCATCTTAAAATTTTTATTCTGCTGATCCTTTTTAGTTTTTCTATTTTGGTTTTGGATTTTTTTCATTTTTTAAATATACCCAAAACTTTCGCCGGCTACATCAGTAATCCGATTTCTTTTGGTCTTTATCAAACCAGTCAAGATACTATCAGACAATTTGAGTTCATTTTTAATGCCAGGTTTGCCGCCCAGCAAAATAAAGCCCTAAAAGAGCAGATAGGCCAACTGTTTTCCGAAAACGCCGGTCTCAGAAACAGGTTGGCAGAAGCAGAAAGCATGCTTTCGCAACAAAATTATCTGGATCCCCAAATTTACAATTTGCAGCCCGGAAGGCCAATCGGTCTGGGTAGGTATTTAAAAATAGATCAGGGTTTCTCCTCCGGCATTAAGCTGGGGCAGGCAGTTGTTTACAACGATAATTATGTCGGTCGGATCATCCAGGTTGCCGAAAACGGGGCAATGGTACAACTGTTGCAGGATCCGGATTCCAAAGTGGCAGCTTTCTCGCAAAATAAGGCAGGGAAGGCCAAAGGAGTTTTAATCGGCAACTTTGGGACGGAAATCCTGATGGACAAAATATTACAGGAAGAAAAAATAGAGGCGGGAGATTTGGTTTATTCAGAAGGAACGGAAGGATTTTTACCCAGAGGATTAGTTTTGGGAAGGGTGATGAGTGTCTTGGGTGAGGAAAATGAACTGTTTAAGCAGGCAAAAATACAGCCCGCTTTTGATATCCGGGATTTGGAGTTGGTGTTTGTGATTGTAGAATGAAAACTTTAATAATTATTTTAATACTGATATCTTTTTTGCAATCTACCATCATGCCTCTTGAGTTGGTACTGCTGGTGTTAATCTGCAGAAGCTACATTAAAGAAGACAGAACAAATCTTTATCTGGCCTTTGCCTTTGGTTTACTGACCTCTCATTTGACCCTGACCCCTTTGGGATTAAATAGTCTCATTTTTGTAATACTTGTCCAAATTACCCAAGTTTTATCAAAAACCAGGCTGGCGGGCAACTTACTGCTGATCATCCCGCTTATCTTTATTCTTTTATCGGCAAAAGAGCTGATCAGTTTATTTTTAATCCGGCAGACTTTCTCTTTGTCCCCGACAATACTTTTGGAAAGCTTGCTGGCGTTTCCTATCCTTTTTGTGGTCAGACTTTGGGAAGAAAGATTTGTTGTCAGAAAGGAGATTAAATTAAAAATTTAAATGCCAAAGAAAAGGAAATCTTTAGGATACTCTTTTGCGGAAGCTCAAAATTGGGTAGATCATCTGTTGCCAAATTTTGACCCGCATTCCGAAAATCTTATTAAGAAAAGCAACTGGAAAATAACCCTGATTTTATCACTTTGTCTGATACTCTTTTTTACCCTCTTCATTCGCTTATTTCACCTGCAGATCGTTAAAGGAAAAAATAATCGTGAATTGGCTGACGGTAACCGCATCCAGATTAAAATCATTCACGCTCCCCGCGGGGTCATATTTGACAGAAACGGCAAAGTTTTGGCAGCCAATGCACCGGCTTTTCGGCTTTTTGATAAGGATAACCAAAAAACAAAATTTATCAGTCGGGAGCAAGCTTTAGAGCTGGAGGTTAAAAATGACCCGCGAAGTAAAGATTTGGAGATTGACAATCTGAGGACCTACCCAATGGGTGAGAAAATGGCTCATGTCTTGGGTCTGATGGGCGAGATTTCCCCTGAGCAGTTAAAGAATTCGGATTTTAAAACTTACAAGTTGGGAGATAGAGTAGGCAAAGAAGGCATAGAGGCCCAGTATGAAAAAGTTTTGCGGGGAGTGGACGGTGGTGAAATTATGGAGGTTGATTCATTAGGAAACAAGCTGGGGACATTAAGGCGGAATGCTCCGATCCCTGGACAAAATATTTATCTGACAATTGATTACAACTTGCAGGAGAAGATTTACTCCCTACTTGCAGATACTGTAAAAAAGGTGGGCAGTTGCTGTGCGGCAGCAGCGGCTATGGATCCTGACAGCGGACAAATTTTAGCCTTAGTCTCCCTGCCCTCTTTTGATCCTAACCTTTTTACTGCCAATGTTGATGAAGGGTTAATAGCGCAAATTTTTTCCAGGTCAGATGCGCCTATTCTAAACAGGGTAACCAGTGGGATATATCCTCCGGGTTCAACATTTAAGATTATCTCTGCTTTGGCAGCCCTTTCCTCTGGTAAAATTACTCCCCAGACGATATTTTTCGATAACGGGGTAATTTACCTGGGAACCTTTAAATTTACCAACTGGTATTTTAATCAATACGGAAAAACCGAGGGCCCGGTTGATTTAGTTAAAGCCTTAAGAAGGTCGAATGATACCTATTTTTACGAGGTGGGAAGAACAGTCGGTGAGAATGCTTTGGTAGACTGGTCCAAAAAATTAAAGCTGGGGGCAAAAACAGGCATAGATTTGCCGGAAGAAGCAGCAGGGTTAGTGCCTGATGAGGAGTGGAAAATAAAAACTTTGGGGGAAGTTTGGTATCCTGGAGATACTCTGCATATGGCCATTGGGCAGGGGTTTGTGCTGACTTCACCCCTGCAGATTTTAGGCATGACCTCATATATCGGGGCAGGGGGAAATCTTTATAAACCCCAGCTTTTACAAAAAATTGCCAATAAAGATAATATTATCTTTGAGTATAAACCCAAAACTTTAGTTTCCAACTTAATCAGCAGAGATAAGATTGATGTTATCAAAAAAGGTTTGGAGCAGGTGACAAAGAGCGGTGGGACAGCCTGGCCGTTTTTTACCTTTCCCATCCCCACAGCAGGTAAAACCGGCACTGCAGAGTATGGGGATCTTAAAGGAAAGGTTCATGCCTGGTATACTGGGTATGCCCCCTCAAATGATCCCAAAATTGCCATGACTGTTTTAATAGAAGGAGGAGGGGAAGGATCATCTGTGGCTTCCCCAATTGTTAAAGAAACCTTCCGCTGGTTTTTTTCAGAGGATAAAAATAATTTAATTAAAGATGTATATAATCAAGCCACAGATTCAGGAAAAACTTTTGGGGAATGAATGATTATATATTTAAGTTTTGCCTTTAGTTAAAATGTGCCAAGAGCGAAAATCTGGTCTATAATCCTCGACCCGTAATTCCCTCCGATCAATTACTAGAAATAGATTTTTCTGAAGCCAGGAATTCAACAAATCTAACTTTTGTATATCTTCTTTAAATTCTCTTAATACTGCAAGTCCTTCTAGAACTGTTAACGGTTGTTCGTCCCAATCTAAATCTTTAATTCTTCTAAAGTCGACAAACAATCCTCGATTTTTACTTGCTTTAGGATCAAGTCTTACCCAAATTTGGTAAGGTTTATCTGGATCTTTGAGCTTATTCCTTTCTAATATTGAAATTTGTGCTAATTCTGAAGAAGTTAAATTAGGAGTATCTATCCTGTAGAGCTCTAATTGTCTTTGTGCAGAGACTCTTGGATCAACTAAGATTGGTACATCAAATCTTCCTTTGAAACGAGGAAATTGAGGTTGAAATGCTGGTGTTGTCACTCGATAATCATCTTCAGACATACCAAGTTCAGCATGAAATCCTAATTTGATCGATCTTTCTACTTGAAATGACCATAATTTTTCACCTTCTTCTGCCGAGGGTATTCTTAATTCATCAGGTATTACGTCAGTAAGTCCACAAGCTTTTGCCAGTCTGAAACCTATATCTAAAAATCTGATTAAAACTCGTTGCTTCCATCCCTGTGTTTGAGCCTCTTCAATTTTTCTAACTATCCCACGCTCAATCATGGTTGGTTTTATACCATAAACGAGTGTATAAATCAAATTCCTCATTGACAATAACTTCTCGACCGAGAATATAATGAAGTATGAATAAAAGAAAGAGTTTGTCCAAATTTATCCTTTTAATGATGGAAAAATCAGTTGATGGGTATGTGAGAATGGAAGATTTTCTTTATAAACCAGGGTATTATGCTTATGGAAATGGATGGGAATATCCATTAGATAAATCAGCCTTGGCTACAGCCTTAAAAAGACTTAGAGAAAATGGTCTGATTGATTTTATTGATGATAAAACACTAGCACTTAGGTTAACAGATAAAGGTAAGAGTAAGGCTTTATGGACGAAGATGAGGTTGGAAGATGAAAAATGGGATGGGAAATGGAGAGTAATTATTTGGGATATACCGGAGAAAAGAAGAAATACCAGAGATTTGTTACGACATCAATTAAAACAATTAGGTTTTGAAAAAGTTCAAAACAGTGTTTGGGCCAGTAAGAAGGATTGTATTAAACTCTTAAAAGAGTATATTAATAAGGTTGGAATAGGTGACTGGGTGAAGGTGTTAGAAACAAAGGAGTTAAATTTTTAATTCATTACGTTCTCGATCGTGAACATAATGAATTAGTTCCAAATTATGAATAATATTCCATATCTTTTAGCTCTACACTCAATAGATGGGTTAGGGCCGATCAGACTTAAGGCTGTTTTGGATTACTTTAAAGATCCAAAGTTGGCTTGGGAGGCAAAAGGCGGGGATATTAGGGAGATTGGTGTACCACAGCCCACAGTAGATCTTTTGCTGGAGGTTAGAAAAAAGCTGGATCCGGAACAATACCTTGAGTCCATCCAAAAATTAGGCATTTCCTGGATGACTATTTTTGATGAGGATTACCCCAAATTACTATCCCAAATTTATGATCCGCCCATCATCCTCTACTACAAAGGAGCAATTTTACCCTCTGACGAGAAATCCATTGCAGTGGTGGGGACCAGAAAAATAACAGGATACGGCAGGACAGTCACAGAACAATTTACCAAAGGGCTGGTGAATTCAGGATTAACAATTGTTTCCGGTCTTGCCCGGGGAGTTGATTCTGTTGCTCACAAAACAGCTGTTGAGGCAGGTGGCCGCACCATTGCCGTGTTGGGTGGGGGGTTGAGTAAGATCTTCCCGCCGGAAAATGAAGGTTTGGCAGAAAAAATAGTTTCTGCCTTTGGGGCAGTCATATCTGAATTCCCACCGGACTACCCCTCAATGCCGGGTAATTTTCCCTCAAGAAACAGGATTATTTCCGGTTTATCTTTAGCAGTTTTGGTAACTGAAGCGGCCCAAGATTCCGGTTCTTTGATTACTGCCCGTCTGGCGCTGGAGCAGGGCAGGGATGTTTTTGCAATTCCCGGCCCCATTACCTCCGATCTTTCAATAGGGCCGATAGATTTAATCAGGGAAGGTGCCAGGCCTGTCACTGAATCCAAAGAGATTTTAGATGAACTGGGGATAGGACAAATGTCAAATATCAAATCTCAAACCTGTCTGCCGTCAGGCAAGATGTCAAATGATCTAAATTTCTCTGATGATGAGAAAAAAGTCCTGGAAATTTTGGAAAATGAAAACATGCACATAGATGAGATAGGCAGAAGGCTAACTTTAAATGCCGCTAAAATTTCCGCCACCCTTTTGAAAATGGAAATTGCCCATCTTGTGCAAAACTTGGGTGGCGGCAACTATTGTAGATTACGCTAAAGATGAGATAATAAAGATATGCCCAAAATAGTACTGTTTACTCTTTCACTCACAGTCATTGTCCTGACAGCCTCTTTGATTTTATTGATTAACTCAAATACTCCCGGATCTATTTCCCAATCCGAGATTGACACGGCTGTTGCCCAGGCGCAGTATTTTTACCGCCAGAAAAAGATGAGAGGTGAGGATTTTTCAAACGGCCCTTGTTTAACCAACGACCTCCTGCCCGGTTGGGTGTTGGATATTGTTCACAATCCCAGAGTGGAAATTGATGACTTTTCTCAAAATCAGTGTGCGGCATTTTTGGAGGGCCGGGCCAAGCATTTTGTGGAACTTGATCCTGAAGGAAGTTTAGTAAGAATACAATGAAATACTTACATTTGCCGATCCATCTTTTAGAATTCTGGTATCCGGAAGGCATCGCCTTTTTTGTCAGACTTTGGAAAAATTTAATGCTCTATCTGGAAGAAGATCTGGCAGTGATCCTCATGTGGCGCCTTTTATTTACCCCGCTTTTTCATGATGCCACGCTGACGGGAAGGATGTTAAGTTTTCTGTTCAGGCTTTCGAGGATTTTCATCGGGCTATTTGCCTTTGCTTTGGCAACCTTGCTGGTGGTTGTTTTAGCCGGATACTGGTTTGTTTTGCCCATCAGTGCTTTATTTGACACACCGCAATATCTGGCAAGAGGCCTTTTCCTGTCAGGTTTAGGCTTATTTTTAATCCATGTTTTCACCCATCCCCACAAAAAAGTTTGGGAAGTGGGTACAGATAATTTTTGGGAATCATCGGCAATAAAGAAAAAAAACCTAAATTTTAAAAAACTGCTAACCAATCAGGAGGTTGTAGATCTTTTAGCAAACCTGGAAATTCAGCTAAACGGCCTGCCTGATTTTGAAATAGCTGATTGGGAAAAAGTAGGGCAGGGTGCTTTTGAGCTTGCCAAAAATTGTGGCAGTGAGTATTTGGCACCAAGACACCTATTTGTAGCCGCCTTAAGGGTAATTGCCGGCATTGATAATTTTTTATTGAAACTTGATCTGAGGCTTGCCGATTTTGAGAAAACCCTTTTTTATCTGGAGCGGAAAAAAGAGATCTGGAGAAAGGTGTGGATCTGGGATGATCGCTTTAGCGTTCACCACTTAAAAGGCGTCAACAGAGGATGGCTGGGGGCGCCAACCCCTACCCTGGATACAATTGGCGAGGATCTTACCAAAAAAGCAGCCCTTGGTGAATATAGGGATTTCACTTTTATCAGAAGCAACGGGGTGGTTTCGGATGTGGTCAATATTTTGTCTCAATCCTCCGGCAGGAATGTTTTGGTAGTTTCTCTGCCGGGAGCTGGAAAAAGCGCCATCATAAGACATCTGGCAAAACAGATTGTGGTGGGGGATGCACCAGAGGCTTTGGCTACCAAAAGGTTAATTCTTTTGGATCTGACAAAACTGCTATCCGGTGTCAAAACTCAAGGTGAGTTGGCCCAAAGGGTGAAGACTATTTTTGAAGAGGTAGAGTTTGCCCAAAATGTGATTATTGTGATTGAGGAAATTCACGAATTGGGAGTGGGAGAAGTGGGCAGCAATTTGAATCTATACTCTTTAATGCAGCCGTATCTTGAATCGGACACCTTTCAATTTCTGGGTACAACAGAACCGCAGAATTATAATCATGTCCTTGAAAAAAACGGCTCTTTTGCCAGAATTTTTAGAAAAGTTGAACTGCCGCCGGCCACTTTGGAGGACACCATCAATATTTTAGAATACAGAAGTATAGAAGCTCAAAAGAAGGCCAAGGTCAGAGTAAGTTTCATCGCCATCAAAACAGCAGTGGAACTTTCTCAAAAATTTATCAGGGACAGGGTGTTGCCTGACTCAGCAATCTCTGTTTTGAAAGAGGCTTTGGCAGAACCTGTTAACGGTTGGGTAACCAAGGATGTTATCAGAAAAGTGATCTCCTCCAGAGTTAAAGTGCCTTTGATGGAAGTTGGGAATACTGATAAACAAAGGCTGCTGAACTTGGAAGAAGAACTGCACTCCAGGTTGATAGGTCAGGATCAGGCCGTGAAAGCAGTTGCCGATGCTTTGAGGAGATCTGCCACAGGTATGAGTGCAGATGATGGCAGGCCGATTGGCTCATTCCTGTTTGTCGGCCCCACAGGAGTAGGGAAAACAGAGCTTGCTAAAACTTTGGCTAATGTATATTTTAAGACCCAGGGGGCCTTCACCCGATTTGATATGAGTGAATATCAAAATCCAGAGTCTGTGGTCAGACTTATTGGCGGGTCCGGTGAAGGCGGGTTATTAACTGAGGCTGTCAGAAACAGGCCGTATGCACTTTTGCTTTTGGATGAATTTGAAAAAGCCCATGAGAAGATTTTAACTCTATTCCTGCAGGTTTTGGAGGATGGCAGATTAACAGACGGGGCAGGCAGAACTATAGATTTTGAAAACACCATCATTATTGCCACTTCAAATGTAGGGTCATTACTGATAGCCCAAGGTCTGCAATCTGGTAAGAGTTTGGAGGAGATAGACAAGGGGGTTAATGATGAATTGCTTAAAGTTTTAAAACCAGAGCTTGTGAATAGATTTGATGATATTGTAATTTTTAAGCCCTTATCACCTCAAGACCTACAAAAAATTGTCCAATTGAAACTGGCCCAACTGCAAAATCAGATGAAAGAAAAAGGGTATTTGGTAGAGTTTGATTCTGATCTGGTGGAGGAGTTATCCAAACGCGGCTTTGACCCCATCATGGGTGCCCGCCCCTTGCGCCGTTTAATCCAGGATACTTTGGAGTCCAGACTATCCAGAATGATTTTGGAAAATAAACTAATTAAAGGACAAACTTTTAAGATAGGAGTAGAATTATTAGTTTAATGAGGTTGCTTTATCTTTTCTTTGCTGCATTCATTTTATCTTTCCCATTGATCTCTCCTGTTTTCGCATTGGTCAGTCTGGATGAGGTAAACCAAAAAGTTTGTAGCAGGTTTGAGGAGGATGTTTCCAGGATGGCTGCTATCATGGATGAGGTAAGAAGAAGGAAAGGGATAACCGAAACAAGGGTAGCGTTTGGGGGAATTGATGATGAGATAAAGAGTGCAGATTATTGGGTAACCTATGCTGCAGAAGCAATTGCATATCAGCGGGCCCAAAAATTTTCCTCTGTTGGAGGCCTTAAATCCAGTCTGGAAGTATTAAAAGGGAAAGTTTTAAGGGTAAAAACAGAGGTGGGGGCAGTGCTCAAAGAATGAAAAAATTATTTTTAATCATCCTCATAACACTTTTTGCAACGATCGTTGCAAATTATGTAATGTCAAAGAAAAATAGAATATCAAATCTGGTTACCCCTAATTCCCAAAGTTCGCCAACTCCATCTCAAATTCCTGTTCCACCACAAAGTCCGCAGACTTTTAAATTTGATGCAGCCACTGATTTGAAGGCAGAGTGGGAAAAAGTTAACCCTCAAGTTCTGGATTCAGATTTTGAATGAAACCTGCCTGCCGGCCTGCCTGACGGCAGTCAGGGCAGGCAGGGCTTGACAAGGTAAGTAAAATTGTTTCATTGCTAAATTGTTGAATTGTTTTTAACAATGTAACAATGTAACAATAGTAACAATGAATAACCTAGTAATTGTGGAATCACCCACCAAAGCCAGGACCTTGCAAAGATTTTTGGGTGATAAATATCAAATTGAGGCTTCAATGGGTCATATTAGGGATTTACCCAAGTCTGACTTGGGAGTAGATATCGAGCATGATTTTGAACCTCAATATGTGGTTCCCAGAGATAAAAGAAAGAGGGTGAATGAATTAAAAAAAGAAGCAGAGTCTGCTCAAACTTTGTGGCTGGCCACAGATCCTGATAGGGAAGGTGAAGCAATTGCCTGGCATATAGCAGAATTGCTGCGCAATTCAAATCTCAAATCTCAAATGTCAAATGTCAAATCTGAAATAAAAAGAGTGGTGTTTCATGAGATAACTGAAGAAGCCATAAAGGATGCATTTAAGAATCCACGAGAGATCAATCTCCAATTAGTTGATGCGCAGCAGGCCAGAAGGATCTTAGATAGACTTGTTGGATACAAATTGTCCCCTCTTCTTTGGATAAAGGTAAAAAAGGGTTTATCTGCAGGAAGGGTGCAATCTGTGGCTTTGCGTCTGATTGTGGAGCGGGAGCGGGAAGTGTTGGCTTTTAAGGCTGTGGAATATTGGAGTATTGAAGCGGAGTTAGAAGGGGAAAGCGGTAAGGGTGAAGGGGGAAGTTTTCTTGCAAGCCTAATTGAGCAGAATGGGAAAAAATTGGCTATAAATAATAAGGAAGAAGCAGATGGGCATGTGGCCAACCTTAAAAATGCCAAATATATCGTTTCCAAAATTACCCAAAGAGAAGCCAGACGTCATCCTTATCCGCCGTTTACTACTTCCACGCTGCAGCAAACTGCCTCAAATAAACTGGGAATGTCAGCCAAAAAAACCATGATGCTCTCGCAAAATTTGTATGAACATGGATTGATAACTTATATGAGGACAGATTCTTTTAATATATCTCATCAAGCAATCGGCATGGTGCGTGATTATATTGAAAAGGGGATAGGTAAGCAGTATTTGCCAAAAGCACCAAAAGTTTACAAATCAAGATCAAAAAATATCCAGGAAGCACATGAGGCAATCAGAGTAACGGATGTAAGGGTGAAGGGTGAAGGGTTAAGGGGGAAGGGGAATTTCAACAAAGATCATGTCAGATTGTATGATTTAATCTGGAAAAGGTTTGTATCATGCCAGATGAGTGAGGCTGTTTTGGATCAGACAACTGTGGATGTGACGGCAGCACCATCCACCTCGAAGGAGTCAAAGCCCACCTTCGAGGTGTATTTGCTAAGAGCCACGGGCTCTGTGATTAAATTCGAAGGTTGGCTTAAGCTGTATGGAAAAGAAGCAGAAGATAATGAAGAAGAGAAAAAGCAAGTTTTACCTAAACTTTCCGAAAACCAGTCACTTAATTTGATCCAACTGATCCCTGAGCAGCATTTTACAGAACCACCGCCCAGATATACAGAGGCATCTCTTATCAAAAAACTGGAGGAGTTGGGGATTGGCCGGCCCTCAACTTATGCTCCCATCATTTCCACCATTCAGGATAGGTTTTATGTGGAAAAGCTGGAACGTAAATTTATTCCAACCACTTTGGGTTTTGCTGTTTGTGATTTTTTAATTGAATATTTTCCTAATATTTTTGATTACTCATTTACAGCTCAAATGGAGGATGAGCTGGATGAAATCTCCAGAGGAGAGCGGCAGTGGAGACCAACCATTAGAGCATTTTATGATCCTTTTGAAAAAAAACTGGAAGAGACTGCCAAAGAGGCTCAACGAGTTAAAATGGTGGTGGAGTATGCTGGCAAAAAATGTCCGGATTGCGGGAAAGATTTAATTATCAGGATAGGAAAGTATGGAAAATTTCTGGCCTGTTCGGGATTTCCGGATTGTAAACATACAGAAGGATTGGAAGAAAAGATTAATGTCAAGTGTCCTGTGGATGGGGGTGAAATTGTGGTACGCCATACCCGTCGCGGTAAAACATTTTATGGCTGTAAAAATTATCCAGGCTGCAAATTTGCTTCCTGGACAAAACCAAAAGCTCCTCCTTTCGTCATTGCGAGCGAAGCGAAGCAATCCCTTCAATAAAATGAAAATTATTTTAATACCTCATCTTAAGATTCGTCTTAAGGAAAGGAAAATTCCACAAAATTATCCTAAAAATATTATTGAAAATTTTGAAGAAAAATATAAAGATCTTGATACTGGTTATGATATTGCTGTAAGAAGTATGGAATATAATGGAAAGCTTCGTCCTATGATTGTTGCTTATGCTATAATTGAATCAGAAGTACAAGCTATAACGGTTTACCCCACATCCAGAAAAGATATTGAGAGTAAACTCAAAAGAGGAAGGTGGATCAAAAATGAAGAAGAGTAAACAAAAAGTATATTACGATAAAAAACACGATATCTTGTGGCTTTATATTAAGAGTGGTGTAGAGGAGGAACATAGAGAGATTACCCCTGATATTAGCTTAGAGCTTGGTGAAAAGGGAGAACTGTTAGGTATAGAAATCTATAATGCTTCTAAGATTTTGGGTTCTAAATTAGGCGCAAGAAGAGCTGATGAGTCAATTCAATCAGTAGCCATTCCCCACAGAATCCGTTAACAGGTCAGTCTGTAAGTTTGCTTCCTGGACGAAACCAAAGTCAAATAAGCATGAACCCGTCATTACGAAGCCATGAAATGGCTGAAGCAATCTTTACTAATTATGGGATTGTTTCGTCGAAGACTCCTCGCAATGACGTTTCTTATTCTGTAACCTAAACTGATGCTTGCATTTTAGTGCCTGTTTTTGATAATATATTGAGGGCCTCAAAATCCCCTAGGGAATTTCAAATTTCCAATATCCAATAATCCAATTTCCAATAAATTTGACATTTGACATTTGAAATTGGTATTTATTTGAAATTATATGAAATATATTTTTGTTAGTGGTGGTGTTATTAGTGGTATTGGTAAAGGCACAACAGCTGCTTCAATTGCTTTCCTGCTAAAATCCGCAGGTTACAAAGTTGCCCCCATCAAATTTGAAAACTATCTTAATTTAGATGCCGGAACCATTAATCCTATTGAACACGGTGATCCTTTTCTTTGTGAAGACGGGACTGAGGCGGATATGGATATTGGCACTTATGAAAAGTTTTTGGATGAGGATATGGGTAAGGAAAACTTTGTCACCATGGGCAGGATTTACCAATCAGTCATAGATCGGGAAAGAAGGTTTGAATATCAGGGAGAAGATGTAGAAGCAATTCCTTATATCACCAATGAGATTATTGATAGGGTAAATCATCTGGGAAGAGTAAAAAATGCTGATATTGTCATTATTGAGCTGGGGGGAACAGCGGGGGAATACCAAAACGTTCTCTACTATGAAGCATCCAGAATTATGACTTTACAAAGACCGGGTGATGTTTTGCATATTCATGTTTCATATGTGCCAACTCCTCCACACCTTGGTGAGCCAAAAACCAAGCCCACCCAACTGTCTGTGCGAACTTTAAACTCTTTGGGGATTCAGCCAGATTTTGTGATTACCCGCTCCGAAAAATATCTTGATCAAAGAAGAAGAGAAAGATTTGCCCTGTTTTGTAATATGAGGCCTGAGGATATTATTTCCAATCCTGACCTGGCAACCGTTTATGAGATACCTCTTGTTTTGCACAAGCAGAATCTGGAAGAAAAGATACTGCAAAAACTGGGGTTAAAGGTACGAAGACCCGATTTGGCAGATTGGGAAAAACTGGCTGAGAAAATCAAGATGGTAAGAGGCCTGCCTGACGGCAGTCAGGGCAGGCAGGTAGAAATTGCCATAGTGGGCAAATATTTTGGCACAGGAGATTATCAGCTGAGGGATTCCTATGCTGCATTACTTGATGCCATAGATCATGCCAGCTTTAATAATGGAGTTAAAGTTAAGACTTTGTGGATAGATGCAGAAAAAGTGGAAAAAGAGGGGGTCAATATTATTGGTAACCCAGATGGGTTAATTGTGCCAATTGGTTGGGGTGAAAGAGGGGCAGAGGGGATGATTGCTGCAGCCTCTTATGCTAGGGACAAGCAAATTCCCTACCTGGGACTCTGCTATGGCATGCAGCTGGGGGTGGTAGGATTTGCCAGAGACATTTTGGGCTGGAAAGATGCCAATACCACTGAAAATGATCCAAAAACTAAGCATCCGGTGATTACTTTGATGCCTAAACAGAAAAAGTTTATGCAAAAAAGGGCTTATGGTGGAACCATGAGACTGGGTTCCTGGGATGCCATGGTGAAAAAGGGAACCAGGGCCTATGAAATTTACAAAAAGTATGGTTTTCTGAAAAATGCCGAAGGATTAACTTCAGAAAGGCACAGGCACAGGTATGAATTTAATAATGAATATAGTAAAGATTTTGAAGATAAAGGCATGGTCTTTTCAGCAAGGTCTGTTAAGGAAAATCTGGCGGAGATTATAGAATTACCAAAGGAAATACACCCCTTTTATATGGCCACCCAAGGCCATCCTGAGTATAAATCAAGACCCTTAAAACCACACCCATTATTTTTAGCTTTTCTCAAAGCAGCTTCAGAAATATAGTTTAGCTTCGTAAGGTCTCACCTTATGTGCCTAAATGATATTCCCTCTTGAAATATTTTTCTCATCAGTTAAAGTCAAATAATGAGAAAGAAAAAGGAAATAGATTACAGAAGAACAAATAAAAAGAGGGGCAATTCATAAGGACTAACCCTTACAAACCTCCCCTCATCGTGATGTTATTATCATAACACAATATGGATAAAAAGCAAGGGAAATTAATAGTTATTGATGGGATAGATGGATCAGGGAAAACTACCCAAGTTGAGCTTTTAAAAAAATATTTATCTGAAAAAAATATTGATTTTGAAATTATTTCCTTTCCCCAGTACGGAAAAAATGAATATGCTCAAAAAATTACTGATTATTTAGAGGGAAAGTTTGGACATATCAGTGAAGTTGATCCTAAGGATATGGCAAAAGCTTATGCCGATGATAGATTAACTGCTAAAGATTTAATTAATAGCTGGCTGAATGATGGTAAATTAGTTATTGCTAATCGATATGTATCCTCATCTAAGGCCCATCTGGGAGCAAATATAGATGATGAAAAAAGGGAGGAGTTTATGGGATGGATAGATCAGCTGGAATATGAGACCAATGGTATGCCAAAACCGGATTTGACCATTCTTTTAAAAGTTGACCCGAAAGTGGGACAAAAAAACGCTTTAAAAAATCATCAGGTGGATATTCATGAAAAAAGTATAGAACATGAAGAAAAAGCTGCTCAAATTTATTTTGAACTATCCCAGGCAGAAGAAAACTGGATGGTAGTGGATTGTATGGAAAATAATCAAATGAAATCTCCGGAAAAGATTCACCAAGAAATAATAGATTTTTTAAAAGGTAAGATTTTTTAAAGCAGAGAAAGCTAAATCCACATCTTTACTCTCCACGATTACAGTTAATTCAGTGTATGTAGAAAGAACTTCAATTATATTAATATTTTCCCAAGCAAGTATTTTTAAAATTTGATAATAAACACCAGGAATATAAACTATCTCTTTAGGGAGCCGGATAGATATAGACGAAAGATTATTTATTTGAGCAATTAAAGTTTCTTCTTTAAAAATTTCTTTTGTCTTACTGGCTATTTCAGAACTAATAATAAAAGTTGTCTCTCTTACCCCCTCAGAAAGAGTACAAAGTATATCCTTTTCATTTGAGATTTTACTAAATAAGGTACCTGTTTTATCTGGTAAAGTATCTGAATTTTGAAATGTTAATTCACAAAGGTTAGATCTGACTGTTAAATCTGTAAGATTAACAGGTCTTGCTTTTTTTGACCTATTCTTTGCAAGATTTTCACTGATACGTTTTAGTGCCATAACTATGGCTCCCTCTTTTACGCTTTTATAAAGCCTTTTTTCTATTTGAGGTTTTATTTCCCTGGCAAAAGCAGAGTAGTTAATGATCCCACGAGATAAACCTTCCTCAATAAGGGGATAGGACTTAATAATCTCAGTTAAGGCATCAGAAACACTTATCATGTTAAAATCTTAACATTTTATATATATTTTGTCAAGAATGTATAAAAATTTGACTTACTAAATTTATGAATTAAAATAGTTTTAATATGAGTAATGAAAGATATGAGGTTGGAAAAGCTGGCGGGTGGTCCTTAGCTACTGCCGAGAGGGCTACGAATGTTAGGACTTACGTTCTATCTAACCCAGATATGCACTACTTTGTTCCATCTGCGCTCGGAGCTAGAAATAAGGATGACTTCAAAGTGACAGATCTTTTTATTGGTTGTTCCCCCGAAGGGGGGAATGACCAGGAATTTAATAGGGTCTGGCGTAAGGTTCGTGATAAATATGGTTCTACTAATGAAATTTTTGAAGAGATTCACAGTAGACATATTTCTATAGGTGAAACATTAGGCTATTATGGTTTTCCGTTGCTTCTTGATCGGGTTGAACCTATGATAGCTTCCGCTTCCAAATCTGATTCTGAAAGGGATAGAGAAAGTTACCGTCATTTGATACCTTCGAGAGGAGAGTGGCTTAATGGGCATATGTGGGCAGAATTACTGGATTTTTGCTTTAAAGATCCTGCGGAATTAATTAGATTTAGAAAAGATGGTCGGTTTGATGAACGTTCTTACGGATCAATAAGAAGTAAACTTAGAGGAGAAGACAGATTTGTTATACCCGGATTTTATGGCTTAGGCGCAAACGGAGAGATATGGACTTTCCAAAGAGACGGATCGGATGTGACCGCATCTCATATAGCGTGCGGTGTTAACGCCAGTATATATCGGAATTTAACTAATACTCCTGGTGTTCTTTCGGCAGACCCAAATATAGTAGATGAAGTGACAAAAACTTCAAGGTTGATTGATGAGATGACTTATAGGGAGTATAGGGAATTAGGAAATGGAGGCTCTAAGGTTTTACATCGAGACGCTATCCTTCCGGTAGAGGCTATAGGAATTCCTTTAAACGTCCTTTATTCGGAAAATCCGTATGAAGGTGGAACCATGATTGTTTCTGATCGGCCTTATAAAGATGGCGAAGGTGTTATAGGAATAGCCGGTAAAGCTGGATTTGCCTCTTTGTATTTTCGTAAAGTAGGAATGGAGGAGGATACGGGGATTGCAAGCCAGATTCTGCGGGCCATCGGGAGAAACGGAATTTCAATTTCTTATATACACACAAACACTGACGATATGTCGGTTATATTTGGCGAGCAACAGCTTACAGAGGATCGGGAGGATAAAATTATAAAAGAGATAGAAAGATTAAGACCTAAGGAGATGGCCATTCAAAGAAGTATCAGTGTTTTATCGGCGGTTGGACAAGGACTGAGGGAAAATGGTTCAGAGGTAAGCGCCCAATTAGCAACAGCTTTGAATGGTGCATCTATAAAGCACGGTATAACATATCTTAGTCAAAGCATAACTGTTAGAGCATTTCTTGAAGATAGCAACAGACTTAAGGATGCTATTGAGGAAGCTCACAAAGCGTTAATTTGTCAAAGTTAACTTCTACAGGATTAATATGGCAGAAAAAGATAGAAGGAATCCTTTAGCAGGTTTTCATAGAGAATTACCCATGGTACTTGAGGGTATTGAGCATATGTTGGAATTTGTTACGGGAGGAAGAGAAAGGAGTATGGGGGCCCTTAATTTAGTGGTACAGTCTTTACCACCTAAGGTAAAGATGTCTTAGAGCAGGCTTTTTGGAAGGTGGTAGAGAGTGTTGCAAGACAAGGTGTTGTACCTTTGATAGTGGAGGTTGATAGGTTTGGTAATCCTGTCGAACGTTCAGAAAACTAGCCAATCATTGAGTAGGCTGAGATACATCGGTAACACTTTTCTTTTTGAACGACCCTTGCTTTTTGATTTTATCACGTCTATCTTATTCATATAGCCCAATTAGAACTTCTGACCCTTTTCACTAGCTCCTGAAGCTATTTTGGTCATTTCTTGCTCAGTTGCACTGCCAACAAAGTTTAATCGTGCGATAAATTTATCAATAAATTCTTCTTTTGCCATAGATTTAGAAGTGTTACCGATGTGCCCTGCTCGTTCAATCATTTGACAAAATAACCCCAAAGGACTATTTTGTCCAAAACTAATTTCCCACTTGAAAAAAAGTTGCTTTTTCATTACTCTGTCATCCGAGGAGTGAAACGACGAAGGATCTCAAGACTAATCGATACGTCCGTCCTTCGGACGTAGAGATTGCCACGCTAATCGCTCGCAATGACAAAATAAGATTATGGCAAAGAGAAAAAATATTGATATTTTAGGTACCCTGCCTGATTGGGCGATCAAAGAGTACATAAAAAAAGGGATTATCAAAATTGATCCTCTTCCAAAAGATTGGGAACAATCTGTGGATGAGGTGACAATTGATTTTCATTTAGGTAATAAACTGCGGGTTTTTACCGGTGATGGATGGGATATTATTGACACCAAACACACCACCAAGCAGGAGATGGAGTCTATGATGAAGCTAATAGAATTAAAGCCTGGTCAGCCTTTTGTTCTATCTGATAAAGATTTTGTGATTGCTACAACTATGGAAAAATTAACTTTGCCGGATGATATTGTAGGGCATTTGCACGGAAAATCATCTTTGGCGAGATTAGGCATTGCAGTTCACTCAACAGCAGCCAGATTTGATCCCGGATGGGATGGCCATCCGGTTTTGGAATTCGGTACATTTTTGAAAGGTAAAAGAGTGGTGATTTATGAGGGTGCCCCGATTTGTGCTTTTTCTTTTGAAAAGCTAGCAGCACCTGTTGCAAGATCTTATAAAAGCTCTCCTAATAATAGGTATGGGGGGTCTGATATGCCGGAAGTTTCAAATATAATGGGGAGAAAGAAAAATGTCCGTTCTAGGAATAAATGAAATTCATAAAAGAAT
>CAYNFQ010000014.1:0-33990 GCA_964396715.1 uncultured Gammaproteobacteria bacterium | reverse complement strand
CCGTTAGTAAATCAAAAGAGGACTAAATTCCCAACACATTTGTTCCATTAAGCCGATTTGATAGTGATGCTTCGCAAAAACCACAACCCATTACTTCCTCCTGATAACACTATGTATGGCTTTTATAATATTTTCTTTGGTTAAACCAAATTTCTCCAATAATTCATTGGGCGCTCCGCTTTCCCCAAATATATCTTCAATACCGATTATTTTTATAGGTACCGGATAATGCTGGGATACCAGTTCGGCAATTGCTCCGCCTAATCCTCCATGAATCTGGTGTTCTTCTACCGTCACTATGGCTCCTGTTTCCTGTGCTGCTTTAATTACAATTTCTTTATCCAAAGGTTTAATAGTGTGGCAATTTATTACTCGAACACTTATCTTATCCGATTTTAACTCTTCTGCGGCCAGCAAAGCTTTATGTACCATCTCTCCTGTTGCAATCACCGCCACATCCGCTCGCCCTGAGCCTGCCGAAGGGTCGTACAACACTTCCATCTTCCCTATTTCAAAAGGGGTCTGCTCTGTTGTGATAAGTGGAACTTTTTCTCTGGATAGCCTGATATAACAAGGCATAGCAATTCTTGCTGCAGCCATGGTGGCTTTTCTTGCCTCAATTGAATCAGTAGGCGAGATAACAATCATATTAGGCAATACTCTCATCATTGCTATATCCTCAAGTGCCTGGTGGGTTGCTCCATCCAGCCCAACAGATACTCCTGCATGAGAGCCAATAATTTTTACCGGCACATCATTGTAGCAAATAGTGGTTCTGATCTGTTCCCAATTTCTGCCTGGCGAGAAAGTTGCATAAGATGAGATAAAAGGAATTTTACCTCCCAAAGCCATTCCTGCAGCAACTGTAGCTAAATTTTGCTCTGCAACACCAACTTCAAAAAATCTTTGCGGGAATTTTTCGGCAAATTTCTGCATTCTTGTTGATTCAGTCAAGTCTGCACAAAGCCCGACAACAGCTTCATTTTCTTCTGCTGCTAAAACCAACCCTTCCCCAAATCCGTTTCGGGAAGGAACTTGCTCAAGATCTTTATCGAAAAGTTTTGGATTTAAATAAGCTGATTTGTTGATCATTACAGAGTTTTTAACTCCTTTAAGGCAAGTTCTGCTTCTTCCTTATTAGGAGGTTTGCCATGCCATTCAAATTTATTTTCCATAAAACTAACCCCTTTTCCCGGAATAGTATGCGCAAGAATGAGTGTTGGTTTCTCAAAAATATTTTTAGCCTGCGAAAATGCATCAATAATTTGTTGCATATTATGACCATCAATTTCCAAAACATGCCAGCCAAAAGCTTCATACTTATCTTTAATCGGCTCGAGCGGCATGACAGTTTCCGTAAATCCGTCTATTTGGATATTGTTTCTATCCATTAAGGCGGTTAAGTTATTGATCTTATATTTACCCGCAAACATGGCAGCTTCCCAGGTATTACCTTCATCCTGTTCACCGTCAGACATTAAACAAATGACCCTCCATTTGGCGCGATCTATCCTGCCAGCCAGAGCCAAACCGCAAGCTTGTGATAAACCAGAACCCAAAGGACCTGAGGTAGTTTCAATACCAGGCAATGAAGTCCTGTGCGGATGGCCCTGCAGTCTTGAGCCCAGCTTTCGTAAAGTTTTAAGCTCCGAAATTGGAAAATAGCCGGCGTGAGCCATGCTTGCATAGCGTACCGGACAAATGTGGCCGTTTGATAAAATCAACCTGTCTCTCTCTGACCACTCAGGATTTTTGGGGTCGTGATTGAGTATATGAAAATACAAAGCAGTAAAAATGTCTGCCATCCCCAAAGGCCCCCCCGAGTGACCTGATCCTGCCTCAAGAAGCATATTGATAATATCCTGCCTAATGAGGTTGGCTCTTTCTTCTAATTTACGGATTTCTTGTGCAGTGATAGACATATTTGACATTATTATAGCCTGCTTGATATTACAAAGTAAATGCGGACTCACCGTTGTTACCAATTGCCAGATGAGCATGTTTTCCTGCGGTAATCTCCTCACCAAATGCAGTTATTTCCATCAATACTTCATGAGCAGAGTTGGCAATTTTAAAAACTTCCAGATCTGCCGGTCGCAGATACATATATTTTTTGAAGGTCTCTATTACCTCATTCCAAAAATGTCCATATAAAATAAGCGGTTTGTGATGGCCAAAATAAAGCCTGGCCAAACCCCAGGCCATACCAAATTCGGAGATAGTGCCGGTACCGCCATTAAACACCACATACACCTGTCCCAGTTCAAGAAGTTTTAAAGTTCTTTCCAGATAATTTGAAGCTGTTATTTCTTTATCAACGCGGTTATTGGGATCTCTTCCTTCAAAAGTAGTCATCTCTTTGGGGTCAAATGTCACTCCTGTAACCTTGCCGCCACCCTTTTTTGCACCTTCTGTTGATGCTCTCATCACTCCCGGTCCTCCACCGTTAACAATAGTATAGCCGCATTGGGCAAGCTCCTTTGCCACCTCGTACGCATCTTTATACAGATCGGATTCCAAGGGCGCATCGGCAAAGCCGAAAATCGCCACCCTGTTAATAATCCTGGGTTTGGTATGATCTTGGGGAATCTTGCAAACAATGTTACTCATTTATAGCCTGCTATTATCATTTAGACACCTCAACCCACAACTTTTCCAAATTTTCATCAGTATGACCTTTTAACAGGTATGATCCCATTATAACGAAATCTGCTCCTGATTCCATAATCTCTTTAATATTAGTATCTCTGACAGCTCCATCAACTCCTATCTTAACTTGCCAACCTTTGGACTTTAATTTCTTTATTTTATCTAAAGTTTCAGGTATAAAAGGTTGACCTTGAAATCCTGGAATAATACCCATTATTAATACTACACCCAGTTTATCTACCAAGGATGATAATCCTTCAATATCTGTTTCGTTTTTAATAGCTATTCCCACCTCAAGACCTTTGTTTTTTATATTATCAATCACTTCTCGGGGATCATCTTCTGATTCCAGATGAAAAATTATTCTCTTAAACCCCGCTTCTGCCAATTTATCTACCCATTCTTTAGGGTGAGAAACCATCAAATGAGCTTCTTTGCGGAAATTAGTAGGGAATTTTTTTATTACTTCAGGGTCTATTGTCTGATTTTGAACAAATTTATTATCCGCGAAATCAATATGTACCCAACCTATCTTTAGTGCTTCACAGGAAGATAGTTTATTTAAATCCTGCTCATATTGCACTTCGGAGATTGCCAAAATAGCCGGAATAATTTGAATCATAAACCCTCTTCTATCTTTTTAATCCTCTCAATTCTTCTGATATGACGAGCTTCTTTAGTAAATGGGGTTTCCAAAAAAAGTTTAACTGCTTCAATTGCTTCCTCGTCTGTCAAAAATCTTGCGCCTAAAGACAGGGTGTTTGCATCATTATGTTCACGAGTAAGGGGAATCATATCCATATCGCCATAATAAACAACAGCCCTCACATTGGGAAATTTATTGGCAACTATAGCCTCTCCTTGTCCGGAGCCACCCAGAATAATCGCCTTATTTTCTGGAGCCTGAGAAACTGCTTCTGCAGCTTTGGAGATAAAATCCGGGTAGTCGTCGTTTTTATCATAGGAGTATGCTCCAAAGTCTCTTACCTCATACCCTGCTTGCTTTAAAAACTCTTTTACTTTTTCTTTTAACTCAAACCCTGCGTGATCAGTTGCTAAATATACCATGTTTATATTTTGACATACTTTGTCCTACTTGACCAGATCATCATTGTCTGATATAAATTCATACGCTTGCTGAAAAGTAAGTTCTCAAGAAAACTCGCCTCGCGCGAGTTTTTTTGTGCTAAAATCTGAGCATTGCTAAGATTTCAAGCTTTGCTTATAATATAAATTCTTTCGGGGTTTTGCGTAAGTCAAAATCGGTGGTATAGCCCACGAGTTGCAAAACATGATCTGGTGTAATTCCAGAGCCGACCGTCCCGCACCGTACGGTGCGGGACCCTGAGTGAAATCGAAGGGTATAGTCGGGATAAAAGAAAGCATGTCCCCGCGAAAGCGGGGAACTATATCAATGTACCCCGAAAAGGGGTATTTTTATGTTTACAGGAATCATCACTCATTTAGGAAAAATTAAAGATAAAACTGAAAATAATCTCACTATCAAAACAGGAAACGATTTAATAGCTAGGCTGTCAATTGGAGCAAGTATTGCTGTAGATGGAATCTGCCTGACAGTTGTTGGCTTTGACAAGGATTCTTTCTGGCTAGATTTTATTCCGGAGACTGAAGCTAAAACTAATATCAAATATTTAAAAGTGGGCGATCCGGTTAATTTAGAACTGCCGGCAACAGCATCTTCATTGCTATCCGGCCATATCGTGCAAGGCCACATTGACGGAGTTGCTAAATTGATCAATGCCACAAAGGTGGGAAATAGCCATATTCTTAAATTTTCTATTCCCAACATTCTGTCTAAATATATAGTGCCAAAAGGGTCAATTGCGGTTAATGGTATCTCTTTAACGGTAATTGAAACAGAAAAAGATCAGTTTAGCGTAGGCATTATTCCCCACACTTGGGATAATACCATGCTCCATACACTCAAGGTTGGAGATTTTGTCAATATTGAGGCTGACTTATTAACCAAATACATGGAGAAATTACTAAAATGAAAGGTTTAAACAAAATTAAAATTGCCATTGTGAGCAGCAATTTCCGCAGTGAGGTTTCCGATAATCTTGAGAAAAATTGTCTGGCTACTTTGAAAAAGAAAGGTATAAATGAGGAAAGAATAGATATTTTTAGGGTACCTGGATCATGGGAAATCCCATTAGTTACCAAAAAATTGGCCAAAAAGGGAATTTACAGCGCGATTATTACTTTTGGGGCAATTGTCAAGGGGGATACTTACCATTTTGAACAAATTGCCAATGAATGTTCCAGAGCGTTGATGGAAATTTCTCTACAGTATGAGATACCGATTATTTTTGAGGTTTTGGCAGTTTATGATTTACAGGATGCTCTGGTTCGTGCCACCAGAAAAGAAGAAAACAAAGGAGTAGAGGCAGCCCAAACAGCCCTGGAAATGATAAAGCTGCTGTCGCAAATATGACTTTCGCAACTATACCGGATGCTTTAGAAGATATTAAAAAGGGTAAGATGTTGATCCTTTTAGATAATCCTAAGCGGGAAAATGAGGCTGATTTTTATATTCCGGCTGATAAAGCAACTCCTCAAGCTATTACTACAATGATAAGAAAAGGCGGGGGTCTAATTTGTTGCGCCATCACCCGAAACCAGGCTCACAAACTCTCTCTTCCGCTGATGGTAGATAGCGCAGATAACAGGGAAAAAACCGGGGTGAATTTTACTGTTTCGGTCAATGCCAAAAAAAGGATTACCACCGGTGTTTCCTCATTCGACAGGGTCCGCACTATCAAAATTCTATCCAATTCCAACTCCACCCCCGATGATCTGGTGAAACCAGGACATGTTTTTGGTCTGGTTGCCAATACTGGGGGAGTTTTAAAAAGAGCAGGACACACTGAAGCTGCAGTTGATCTGGCAAGACTTATCAATCTTAATCCTGCAGGCGTGCTATGTGAGATCCTGTCTGACAATGGCAAAGTTGCCAATATTGCTGATTTGAAAAAATTGTCTAAAGAGCTGAATTTAAAAATCGTTTCAATTGATGATTTGATTAAATATTTAAAACAAAACCCGCTGCCGCCTGTAAATGAAGGGCCTATTGTTGTAAAAGTTGCCACTTCAACTTTACCAACAAAGTATGGCTTATTTAAAATATTAATCTATAGATCCTTAACTGATAATCGTGAACATGCGGTACTAATTTTGGGAAGAGTTGGCAAATCCACCCTGATAAGAATTCACTCACAATGTTTAACCGGAGATACGTTTTTGTCTCTGCGATGTGATTGTGGACAGCAGCTGCAGCAAAGTCTGAAAAAAGTCGCTGAAAATGGCAACGGGATGATAATTTACCTGAGCCAGGAAGGGAGGGGAATTGGACTTACCAATAAAATTAAATCTTATGCGCTGCAAGATAACGGGTTGGACACGGTAGAAGCAAACAGGGTTCTTGGATTCCCGAAAGACTTGCGCGATTATAAAGTGGCAGCCGATATCCTAAAGAGTCTAGGAATTTCAGATATTAACCTTTTGAGCAATAATCCTGATAAAAGCAATCAACTCTCTCGCTTCGGCATCAATGTTTTAAAAAGATTTCCTTTGGAAGTTAAACCAAACAAAATCAATTTAAACTATTTAAAAACTAAAAAGCAAAAACTTAATCACCAGTTAAAATTTGTCTAAATTCATGAATCCTGATGAAATTTATATAAGGGAAGCCATTAAACTTGCCAAAAAAGGAATGGGTTGGACTAATCCTAACCCAATGGTGGGGGCATTAGTTGTTAAAAATGGGACAATCATAGGTAAAGGTTATCATCAAAAATTTGGCTCTCCCCATGCCGAGATAGAGGCTATTACGCACGCAAGGCGACGCCTTGCGAGGCTAAATGGTGCAACTTTATATGTTAATTTAGAGCCCTGCAACCATTTTGGTAAAACACCTCCTTGTACCGGAGTCATAATTTCAACAGGTATTAAAAGAATTGTTTGTGCAAGTTTGGATCCAAATCCTAAAACACATGGTGAAGGAGTAAAAAAACTGCAAGAAGCAGGTATTGCTGTTTTGACCAATGTATGGGAGAAGCAAGCACGGGTTTTAAATGAAGCTTTTTTTACCTTTCATGAAAAAAAGCGTCCATTTGTAGCCATAAAATTTGCAAGCTCCTTGGATGGGAAAATTGCCACCCAAACAGGTGATTCAAAATGGATTACCAATGAAAAGTGTCGCAAATTCGCCCGAGAGTTAAGAGGTCAGTATCAGGCAGTAGTGGTTGGCATCAATACTGTTTTGCAAGATAACCCGCATCTGGGCGTAAGAATAAGAGGAAGAAAAGACCCACTGCGGATCATCCTTGGCTCCAGAGCGCAAATTCCAAAGATGGCCCAAGTTTTGCGGGATCAAAACTTTTTAATTGTAAAGAGCAAAAAGATAGAAGATCTTTTATCGCTGCTTAGAGAAAAAGGGGTCATCAGTATTCTGGTGGAGGGCGGAGGAAAAACCTTAGGCAGCTTTATTGATGCTAAGCTGGTTGATAAAGTATACGCCTTCCATGCCCCTATTTTAATTGGTGGAGAGAAGGCTGTATCAATCGGTGGAAAAGGCGCCCAAACCATACAAGATGCGCTACATTTAAAAGATATCTCCTACAAAAAATTTGATGACAATTTGTTAATCACAGGCTATGTATAATATTTTTAACCTCTTTTAAAGAGTTAATTAAATAGTCCGACTTTGCAGCTTTAAGTCTTGCAGTTGAACAATTCCCATGTGTTATAGCAATAGTTTTGACCCGTAGTTCTTTCCCTATTTCTACCTCCTCCACAGTATCCCCCACTATTAACACCTCTTTAGCTGAAAGATTATTAATATCCATATAATCTTTCAGCTTATCTTTTTTATTTCTTCCTTTCAGGGCAGAGTCCAAATGAGAGTTAGCTATTACTTCAGTAAAGTATCCATCAAGCTTTAATCTTTTTAATTGCTTTCTAATTGATTCAACAATATGATTTGAAAAAATTACACAAGTTATATTGCTTTTGCAAAGATAGTCCAATAAATTTTTGGCATATGCCCTGCTTCTGACTTTAGCAACTCTTGTCTCATATTGAGAATGGAAGGCTTTGGCAACTTGTGATGCTTTGCTGTCAAGATCTTGCTCATTTGCTCCCAAAGACAGAAAAAATTTCTTAATTGGCACATCATAGTATTTTTGAAAAGTTTGGAAACTGACGGGTTTTATATTAAGTAATTTAAAACTCTCGTTATTACTTTCAAAAATTGCCAAAGTATCGGCAAAAATTGTCCCATTCCAATCAAAAGCCACCAGTTTAATCATCTTATTATCCAGTCAAAGAAAAACTTTAATCCTATCAGAAAAATTGCCACCAATACTATTTTCCTAAATACTTTGTAAGCAAAATGCTTTACAATTTGTTTGCCTAAGAATGAACCTGCAAAAGCAATTATAAATAATAAGGGGATATACCAATAAAATCTGCTCTCCAAAAATCCTTGACTCAAATATATGGGAATTCGGGTTATATCTACAGCCAAGGCAATGGATGCGGCTGTGGCAATATATTGTTCTTTCGGCAAACCAAAAGCAGTAAGGAAAGCGCCCCGCAAAGCACCACCTGTCCCTATCAATCCTGTGATAAACCCTGTTAAACTTCCTCCTAAAATTAGATTAAACGGTGTTGAAACAACCTTAAGTTCTTCTTTCCAAATTGCAATCACAGAATAAATCATCAGGAAGCCCCCTAAAATTCCCTTTAATAAATCTTGTGAGACTAAAGAAACAAGAAAAGCCCCGGCTATTGTAAAAATAATACTCGGCAAGCCAAAAGTAACTAACATTTTTTTATTTATTCCATGATGGAAAAAAGTCATTCTGCCTAAGTTGCCAAATAAATGGAAAAGCGCCACCAGAGTCAGTGCGGTTTTGAAATCAACAAACAGCAATGCCAATGGCAAAAAAACTGTTGAAGAACCAAAACCGGCAACAGTACCAATAATTTCAGAAATTAAGGCGGACAGAAAAAATAAAAATTCCACAACCTTAGTTTATCATTAAATGGACTACCAACACCGGATGTTGGTTGGCTTCAAACATCGGGGGTTGCAAAAATTGTGCTTGGCTGAGCACTCCAGTCTAGAACCTTTGTATCACTATAACCGAAGGTTACAAGCTTTGCTTATAGTCATTGTATCATTTCGAGCCTAAATGCTATAACATTTTATACTTTTTCTAAACTCTCTTTTAGGGCCTTGGCTAAAAGACTTTCCAGTTTTGAAGGATCATGGTTATCTGCTGCTTTCATGGCTTTGATATAACGTTGTCTATCTTGTCCTGTTTCAGCTTTAATTTCTAAAGCAGGTAATCCATAGTTTAAAACCAAAAGGTTAGTAAGCAGTCTGGCAATTCTGCCGTTATAATCTTTGAATGGATGAATCCAGACAAACCGATGTTGAAACCATGCCAGAAACGATATTACTTCAGCTAAGAACTGTTCTTCGTTTTCAGGTGAAGGAATATGTTTCAGCCTTTCTTCTAAGTCATCGCACAGATTTTTTACCAGAACGGCAATCTTACTGTAATGAGGAGGTTCATATTCTCCAACAGTTACATCAATGACCCTAAACTTGCCAGCCCAATCAGGAAAGATAACCCCAAACCCTTCTCTGTGAATATCCTGAATAAGCTCCGGAGTAATCTTAGTTTTCTTTTCGCTAAGCTGGATGATATATTGAAGCGCCTTCTTTATGCCTTCAGCTTCAAGAAGAATAATCTTTGAGCGGGGCAAAATTCCAAAAGCAGTCTCTTTGTAGCTGGTTGCACCCTTTGGTTTAGTTGATTTGGCCACAGTAATTTAAGGCAAGATTTACTTAAATAGAGCTCGAGCTTCTTTTCTAGTAATTTGCTCACCTTCTAAACGCATGGTGCGGTAGACAACTTCAGGAAGAAATTTTCTGAGGTCTGGTTTTTTACCCATGTTTAAATAGCGTTTCTTAAAGGTTCTAAACGCTTGGATAAGGCTTTTATTCGCAGAAAAGCTCTGCTTATTTTTATTTACTAATTGAATACTAGTCATAAGTGTATTATAACATCTTTTTTCTACAAACTTCCGCATACCTGGCTCTGGTTGATTTATGGGAACTTTTTATTTAACCTCAAGAGAAATTAGTTTTTCCTGATATTCTGGTTGTTTAGTAGAATCAGCACCATATAAAACTACTTCCGTAATCTCAAAAGTCCAATCAATTTTATTCAAGAGCGCTTGAAGCTCTGGTTGATGCGTTTTAAAAACTCGTTGAGCTTCAGGATCTCCTACCCAAGCTACGGTAACATGAGGGTGAAATGGTAAATTATTATCAGCAGCAGAATAGAAGGATAGACTTTTTGCAATAACCTCATTAAATTTTTGCAATGCTTTAGGATAATGAACATCAAGAAAAAAAACTCTTGGATCATCTCCCCTAAAGTATCCTGAACCTCCGATTTTTAATTTAACTCCCTTTAATATTTCTAAATGGTTTTTAACATTTTCAGCAATTCTTTGAAGATCATTTTGAGATTGTTTGTCTAAGTAACAAACTGTTATATGTGGAGTTTTGGAATAGGTTGGTTTAAATAGAGGATTTACTTGAGAAACCTCCTCTAATATGTCCTCGAAATTTTGTTGATACTTTTCGGGCAGAGGAATTCCAATAAAATAAGACGTATGGTTGTTCATGATTACATTATTAGTAGTATACCGAGGAAATTCTAACTTTTTGTACCACCATTACCAATCGGTGACGCGAAAGCATAATGCCTTTATCGGTTGAAAACTTTTCAGCATACTTTTGTAAAAGTGCTCTATCCTTTTCCGAATCAAAATCTTCAAAAATAGGAACTTGTTGCAGAAATAAATCAAACTCCGCGTATGAAGGGTAATATTCAAAGTAATGAAAATTCTCTGCAAAAACAACTTTAAAACCAAGATCCTGAAGTTCTTTTAAGTCTTCATCCAATCTTGACTTATCCCATTTTCCGTATCCTTGCCCCCTGCCAAAGATCTTTTGTAGCTCCACTGTATCCATCTCACCTATGCCAATCTCAAGATAATACCCTCCTGTTTTAAGGATCCTTGCACATTCCTCATAAAAAGCAGGTCCTCTCCTGCAATATGCTATATCAAAAAAAGCATCCTTAAATGAAGTATGTCTTGCGTTCTGAAAAGAATATTCAACATTTTTGCTTCTTTCATCAGAGCTGTGGCTATCTGCAATATTCAAATTTTCCTTTGAAATATCAATTCCATACACTTTTTTGAAATAGGGAGCAATAGAGAGGGTAAATTTGCCGTCAGCACAGCCAATATCCAGTGCTATTTTATCTTTTGAACTCAACTCCAATAATTTTTCCTTAAAAATCTTTTCAGGATCACCTGCAGGGTATTCACTTTTATACTGGGGCTTAGCACCATTACCATATCCATAACCACCGAATTTTTTTGCTACCTTATCATAAAAATTAGTCATACCCATATTTTAACAACAACTATTAATGAAATGGTAAGATAAACTGTAGTTCAAATGGTTACTATGGTTTTTGAATCACATTCAACAAGTCTGGATAATGAAAAACATCTTTCGTCGGGCTGGAATGATGTTGATCTTTCGCCATTAGGAATACAACAAGCACAGGATCTAGGCGAAAGGAGAAAAGATGAAAAATTTGATGCAATGTTTTGTTCGGATCTTCAAAGATCATATAAAACAGCACAAATTGCCTTTGGTGATAAATTTCCCATAATTCAAGATCCAAGGCTAAGAGAATGTAACTACGGTGATTTAACCCAGAAACCAAGCAATCTAGTAAATCCGGAAAAATCTAAAAGGATTAAAGTTCCCTTCCCTAATGGAGAAAGTTATGAGCAAACTGCTGAGCGGATGAAAAACTTTCTAAAAGATCTTCTGAAAAATTATGATGGCAAAAGAGTAATGATTATTGGGCACAGAGCCACACAATATGGCTTGGAACACTGGATAAAGGGGATACCATTGGAAAAAGTTATTACAAGCCCTTGGAAATGGCAACCAGGATGGATTTATCATCTTGGCTGAGCACTGCGGTCTAGAACCTTTGTGTCACTATAGTCATTGTATCATTTCGAGGCTAAATGAGACAAATGAGACACTATAAAAAGGGCACCTCAAATTAGTGATATAGATTGATATATTTTATCAACAAAACATTTAAATTAGAGGAAATGGGTCTGATTTAGTAATATCGAAACATAGTTCTGTGCTAAAGATATAATTATTTTTGTATTCAGTAAAAAGTTTTAAAAATTTACCATCCAGAATACCAGATGGTTTTTGCAGTACGAATGGATGTGTATGTAAAGGTATAGAAAAATCGTTATAGTCGTAAATCCTTACTTTATTATCTTCCGTCACAAAAACTCCAGAATTTCCATATATAATCTCCAAATTATTAGATTTTTCTCCAATCGACAAGTCTCTAGCTCCACGCCATTCTAAATATTCAGCACATAAAATCGAATCTGGAATAGACTTCACTCGAGGATCCTTAGAATACTCCTTAGAAAGGATCTGATTAAACATAAATATCTCTGCGAGCAGAAACAACATTTTTAGTGGAATATATATGCACTTTGAAGATTCGAAAGTTCCAATTTTAGTAATAAAAAATATTTCTCTAAATTCAGATTGGGTTATGATTTTCTCTAAATCTGGGAGATAAAATAAATGATGAAATTTATCTTTATCTGCTCCAACTAATCTGTTTTCATAATCAAAGATGATAAGGTTAACGTGACTTAAGCCTTTAATGTAATTCTTAAACTTTTTATTTTTAACTTCTATTAAATCTGTAACTTTACTAACATATTTACTAATTGGTGGTTGTTTCTGGAAAATAGCTTTGATTTGACGACTAGTACTATTTCGATCATTGGGCATAATTGTGGCTTCGCTTACAGCTAAAGAAACAATATCGTCTTTATGCCTATACTTCTTATTGCTAATAATGTCTCCAACATATCCAGGTATATTATTGATCCTAGCTCTTGAATGAGAGAAATAAAATTCTGTTACTTCAACACCAAATTCACCATTTGTGTTTTGTAGTTTGAAATCTGGTTCCTCAGAAGAAGTGACCGAAATGTGTAGTCTACCTTTGTATATCAAATCAAGAATTGACCTCTCTCTTGTCTTTTTGGTGTCCATAAATAATTTTTACAGGATGTATTCCAAGTAATCTCAATCCCACCTGGGATAAGGATTTTCATGGTACTTGTGCCTAGCTGCCGGGCATGGATAATTACGCCGCCCTTCGGGAGAACAAACAACTAGCTTCTTGCGAAGCGGCGCAGTCTCAAATCCTTACTCCCAGATTTGCTCCGAAAAATATACCTTCAGTATATCTTCAGATCAAGCTGCCAGGCATGGATTCGAACCATGATAGATAACTTCAGAGGCTATCGTCCTACCGTTAGACGACCTGGCAATGCAGCTTGAAAATTATACCAGTTTTAAAACCAATTTGGGAATTTACACACTTACAAATTCTAAAGCACGTTGTACTCTACTTAAAGTTTCATCCTCCCCTAGAATTTGTATACTTTCAAAAAGCGGAGGGGTCACTGTCTGACCTGACACAGCCACCCTGATCAGCTGGAACATTTGGGTCACAGATAGCCCCGATTCCTGAGCCATTTTTCTAAAAGTTTGTTCAAAAATCTCTGAATCCCATGGTTTTGGCATTTTTTCTAACTCATCCAAAACCTTTTCTAAAACAGTTTTCATATTGTCAATCTTTAATTTGTCAAAAACTTCTTTATCATATTCTGCTTTTTCAAATAAAAAGTCAGTTAAAGGAATAAAATCAGATAATTTTTTCATTCTTTCTTGAACCAAGGGGGCAACTTTATCCAACTGCTCATCTGTTGGATGATCTAACGCTCCACCGGAAACATCTTTTAGATATTCTTTAATTTGAAATTGGAAATTGGTAATTGGTAATTTCCTGATATATTCACCATTTATCCAGTCCAGTTTTGTCACATCAAAATATGCAGAAGAGGGGTTAAAATCTTTAAAGTCAAAAAGTTTTATCATCTCCTCAATACCAAAAACTTCCTTACCCTCCGGGTGTGTCCATCCCAAAAGGGACAAAAAGTTTAACAGGGCATCTTTTAAATAACCCTCTTTTTTAAATGCCAGCGCTGATTTTGCCCCATGCCTTTTGGAAAGTTTAGATCTGTCAGATCCGACTAAAACCGGAAGGTGGGCAAATTGCGGAGGAATCCAGCCAAATGATTTATAAAGCATCAGGTGTTTGGGGGTTGATGAGATAAATTCATTACCTCTGATTACATGTGAGATTTCCATCAGGTGATCATCCACTACATTAGCAAAATTATATGTTGGATAGCCGTCTGATTTTAAGATCACAAAATCCTCCTGGGTATTGTTGGGAAAAGTAATTTGTTTATCCCCCACTAAATCTGTCCAGGCAGTTTCCCCTACTTTTGTTGTTTTAAACCTAACTGCCCCTTCATCCTTATATGTTAAGCTTTTTCCCGCCAATTCCTTAGCGTATTTTTTATAAATATCTAACCTGTCAGATTGCCTGTAAGGCCCAAGGTCTCCTCCCTCATTGGGCCCTTCGTCAAAGGTAAACCCCAACCATTTAAATGTTTCAAAAATTTCCGCCTCACTCTCCGCAACATATCTTACCCTGTCAGTATCCTCTATCCTTAAGATAAATTTGCCATTATTTTTTTTGGCAAAAACAAAGTCAAATAGAGCCTGCCAGGCAGTACCTATGTGCGGTGAACCTGTCGGAGATGGGGCAATACGGACTCTAACCATGCTCCTATTATACCAGTACAGCTGCTGATCCTGTATAATTTAACTATTATGACTCTAAGCCAGACTGCCACTCTTACTAAACAAATCATTGCCATTGCAATTGTTGCTCTCTCTTTAGGAATTGTCAGTTTTAGCGGATATAAAATTTGGCATGCATATTATCTTGCCAACCTGCCGCCAGTAGAAGAAAAACCGGACACCAAATTCGGTGTACTTCCATATCCTGATTTTCCAAAAACTTCCGTTTCTTCGTCAAATTTTTCTTATACCTTAGACACTTCAACCGGCAGTTTACCTAAAATTGGAATCGACAGCGGGTTTGAAAAAATATTAAAAGTTTATTTTGTGATTAAATCTTTTGCCACCTTTTTATCACCTGAGAGAAGTCAGGCTTTAGCAGAAAAATTTAATATCCGAGCAGATCCAGAAATTTTATCCGAAACAAAATATCTTTTTCAACAAGAGAACAAAAATCTGACAGTTGATTTGGATACGGGTAATTTTGCCTATGCTAAAGAGGCCACAATTTCCGGACGGCAAACATTGGATGATGATGATAAACTGGTTGCCGATTTCAAAAGAAACTTGAAAACTTTGGCAGTTTTTAAAGAAGAGTTAGATTCAGGAAGAACTAAAATTACCCTGCTAAAAACAGGGAGTGGAAAATTAACTCCTACAACTTTAAGGACAGAAACTGAAGCGGTTCAAATATCCCTTTGGCAACAAAAACTGGATAATAAATCTATCTTTACCGGAGATTTTAATCATGCTCTAATTAATGCAATAGTCGTCAAGTCTGCAGATAACATTGAAAATTATTTATCCCTAAACTTCACCTATTATCCGATTGATACAACAACTTTTGCAACTTACCCTTCCAAATCAGCTGAAGAGGCTTTTGATGATTTGAAATCAGGCAAAGGGGTGGTAATCCTTGAGGCTGAAAAACCCCAGGTTTCCATCACTTCTGTCTATTCAGGATATTATCTCCCGGAAAATTACAGCCCTTATCTGCAGCCGATCTTTGTTTTTGAAGGGCCGCATTTTGCGGCATATGTCCCGGCAGTCAGTCCACAGTTTCTAAAGTTGGCCATGTGAAATTCTGATATGCCCACTCAATCAGCCTGGTTGATTCGCCAAACCGGTCATCTGAACCCAAAACAACAGTCAGTATTTCTCTTCCTTCACGGTTAATATAAGATACCAGATTCTCCTTGGCTTCTTCACTGTATCCGGTCTTTACCCCCAAAACTCCCCGTACTGATGAGAGTAATTTATTTAAATTTATAAGCTCGTGATGGTATTTTTTATCCAAAGAAACAATGTTCGTCTCCTTGGTTGCAAAAATTCTGGTAAGTTGCGGATTTTTTAAGGCTTCCCGAGTTATCTTTGACAAATCCGAGGCAGAAGAATAGTGATTGGGGCTGTCAAATCCGGCCGGATTATCAAAATGCGTATTTTGTAAATTCAGTAAAGCAGCTTTTTTATTCATGGCAGAAACAAACCCCAAAACTCCCCCGGGGTAATTTTCGGCAATGGCAAATGCCGCATCATTGCCGGAGTTTAAAAGCATGCCGTATAAAAGAGATCTAAAACTTAAATCCTCTCCCTTAAAAAGCCCCACCTTGGCCCCGCTAATATTTGCTCCGTCTTTTACTCTCAAAGGGGAATTCTGTTGGAAATATTCCGTTGCCACAAGTGCTGTCATGATTTTTGTGGTAGAGGCAATAGGCAGAGGAAAGGAGGTAGCTTTTTGAAGAAGAATGGTATCTGTTCCCAAATCTTTAACCAGGATGGCTTTGGCGCTCATCTCAGGAGCAGGTATTCCTTTACCAACAGGCGGGATATTGTATTTTTGTATCCCGGCAACATTTGAATTATTCTGCGGAATTTGAAAACTGATTAGTAATTCTTCTGTAGAGTCAGAAAGAATTGGAGCCATGGTGACAACTGTTATAGCGCACAAAATGAGAATAACTGAATAAAGGTAATACTTCATGAGAAAATTCCAAAATCCAAATTACAAATGACAAATCAATGTCAAAATCTAAACGTTTAATAATTTAAATTTGATATTTGGATTTCATTTGAGATTTGAAATTTGACATTTGAAATTACTTTCCTTTGGAAAGTCTAATATCCACTCTTTCCATGTCACGCGGGAAAAGAGAGGCTTCTCTAATATTGGCAAGACCTAAAATGCCTTGAGTAATCCTTTCCGAACCAAAAGACCAACCCCCTTCGGGTGGCATACCATATTTAAAAGCCTGCAAGTAAAGTTCACTTTTTTCTAAATCTATACCCCGCTTCTTAGCATTTTCACTTAAATGATTTAAATCATTTAAGCGCTGACCACCTGTTAGCCATTCAACTCCTTTTCCAATTAAATCAAAACTTAATGTATAGTCCGGATCATCCGGATCAGGCATCGTGTAAAATGGCCTTTTCTTGGTTGGATAGTGGGTTATGAAAATTAACTCTGATCCATATTCTTCAACTGCCCACTTATAAATTTCTTTTTCATCATCCGGTGATAAATCCGGTTCATTTCTATGATCGACACCAGTTCTTTCAAAAATAATTTCCTGTGCATTACTCATCTTAATTTTGGGGAGCGGTTTTGACATCCTGGGTGTAGTTACTCCATAAAGCACTAACTCATCCATACATTCTGTTTCCAATCTTTCAAAAATATATTTAATTACATATTCTGCTTCATCCATCAAATCCTGCCAACTGTCAATGAAACCAAACTCTACATCCAGTGTAGTCACTTCTGCCAAATGCCTGGTGGTCACAGATGGTTCTGCCCGCAAAGTCTTATTAACAGTAAAAACCCGCTCATATACTCCAACCATTATCTGCTTGTAAAACTGGGGGCTTTGAGCAAGGAAAGCTTTATGGTCAAAATATTTCACTTCAAAAACTTCAGCTCCACCTTCTGCTGTTTGAGGAATTATTACTGGCGATTGAAATTCAGTAAAGCCATGTTTTTTAAGACTTTCCCTAAAAGCATCAATAATCACTTCTTGTACTTTAAACACTGCCTTAACTTTAGGATGACGAAGAGTCAGTGAACGAAAATCTAAAAGGGTTGGCAACTGCAAATCCAAATCTTTTCCTCCCATATCAAACGGCAGCTCTTGCGCTTTTGATAGAACCTCTACATCCTCGGAGTAGATTTCTATCTCACCTGTAGGGATATTTTTATTAATCAGATTTTCTGGACGTTTGTTTACTTTACCGAAAATTTTAACCACATCTTGTGGTCTTAAATCCGCGCCTTTTCCACCACCCAATACAACTTGAATTAAACCACTTCTATCTAAAACATCTAAAAATAAAATTTTGCCATGATCACGGCGGACTTGTACAAATCCGTAAATTGTCACTTCTTGCCCAATTTTATCTTTACAATCCAATATTAAAGTTCTGTCCATCTTTAGCATAATATCAGTTAAAGAAAGATCTTGACAAGAGACTAAGTTATTGATATGATAATATTATCTATGAGCAATTTTTTGCTCGTAGTTTTTTAAAGATTATGTCAAAAGTAGTTGCAATAGATTTAAAAAGAGTTGAAATTTTACTTAGCCTCCTGTTGGTGCTCCTTACTGGAGCTTACCTGGGAGGTCTTTTTAGATAATTTTATCTAAAAGAGAAAGGAATTAGACCTCCCGAACGGGAGGTTTTTTTATGGGAAAAATACCAGAAAGAGAAATGTGGAAACCAGAAATATCTGCTGCACTACTTAGTGCAGAGGGAAATGGTTTGCATATGGTTGATTTGAAAATAATTTTAAAAGATAGTACTGACGTACCTAAATGGGGAAAAAAGGATTTAGTTATTGATGTTTTAAATGGAAGAAAAGGCTTTAGTGATATTACTGAATTAAACTTAATACCCCAAGATGATCAATTTGGCCTTTTGTATATGGATTATTGTCTAGATAGACGTAGTAAAGACAAACGACGAAGATTTAAAACCGAGAGGGGTGTTAAAGAAATTAAACAACCAGCAACTTATTTTGACAAAGCTATTGATTGGCAAGCTGGTGCAGAAAACCCATATAAAGCTGCTGTTGAAGAACAAAGACGAGCCATCATGGAACATCCTAGATTATTGAGTGATTAGATAATTTTAAATTATGAAAGGAGGTGGAAAATAATGCAAAGAAGTCCAGAAAGAACAATGGTTTTTAAACCTACTGTGCAAATTACTGTTGCTAGTCCCGAACAATTAGCAGCTAGCGGCATCGTTATACATCCTCAAGTAATAGAAAGTGCTTGGGGGGCCAATGGAGTAGAGAGATATAGACAGGCAGTCACTGGGGGTAACCATTCAGAACCTATAACTACTCCAGCTGAAACCATTATTCCTAAACTCCCTGATATCTGGCCTGGTAAATGGTATGGTCCAGGTGCTGATGAAAAAAATCGAAATGAATCTCGATAAATAGATTTTTCGATTTTTTGACAACTTTTATTTTGTATGTTATCATAGTTAATGTCTTATGCAATTTAAAGGCATACAAATTATTGGAATTATTATTACCTCACGAAAGGGAGGAGTTTCTTAGTAAACTTAAAAACTTAAGTTTACAAGATGCCTCCCAAACGGGAGGTTTTTTTATGAATAAATTACAAGATATAAATACAAATAAGGCGCCAAAAGCTGTTGGGCCTTATTCGCAAGCAATCCGGGCGAATAGGTTCATATTTTGCTCTGGACAAATTGGTCTAGATCCTAAAACAAATATTTTAGTAAAAGGTGGCATAGAAAAAGAAACTGAGCAAGTTTTAAAAAATTTATCCGCAGTTTTAGAATCTGTAAATTTGAAATTAAATAATGTGGTTAGAGTAGATATTTTTCTAACAAATATTAAGGACTTTGCAAAGGTTAATGAAGTTTATGCAACATACTTTAAGTCTGACCCTAAGCCTGCAAGACAAACAATAGAAGTTTCCAATCTTCCTAAAGAAGCCCACATTGAGCTTTCCTGTATTGCATATCAGGGGAGGAAATAATTATGGTTTCCGTCCAGACAATTGATGAAGCTTCAAAAAGATTAAACGGGGTTGCGAAAAATACTCCCCTGCAGTTTTCCAAAAGATTATCAAAGTTGTATGGTGCAAAAATTTATTTAAAAAGGGAAGATTTGCAGGAAGTCAGATCATATAAAATCAGGGGTGCATATAACTTAATAAAATCTTTAACTGATAAGGAAAAGAAAAAAGGTGTAGTTTGTGCATCAGCCGGCAATCATGCACAAGGAGTTGCTTTATCTTGTGCCTCATTAAAAATTAAGGGAGTAATTTTTATGCCCTCTATCACCCCATTACAAAAAATTGGCCGTGTTAAGCATTTTGGGGATGGTTGGGTAAAGATAAAACTTGAGGGTACTACTTTTGATGAAACAAGTCTATCTGCAAAAGATTATACAAAGAGGGTCGGCGCTATATTTGTTCCTCCTTTTGACGATGAGAGAGTAATCTCTGGACAGGGAACTGTCGGAAAAGAAATATATGATGTTTTAGGAGAAAATATAGATTTTGTATTTTGCCCGGTTGGCGGAGGCGGGTTGGTTTCCGGCCTGGGAATATATCTTAAATCCAAAATAAAAAAAATAAAAATTATCGGTGTTGAACCAAAAGGCGCTCCTTCTATGTATGAGGCGCTAAAGCAGGGTAAAGTTGTGACTCTTTCCTCTATAAATACTTTTGTGGACGGGGCAGCTGTTAAAACTGTAGGCAATAAAACTTTTGAAATCGCTTCAAAAATAATTGATAAGATGATACTCGCTGATGAAGGAAAAGTATGTACAACTATGATTGATCTATATCAATCAGACGGCATTGTGGCAGAACCGGCAGGGGCTTTATCTATTGCCACACTGGATGATTTAGCAAAAAAGATTAAAGGAAAAATTGTTGTTTGCATATTAAGCGGGGGGAATAATGATATTTTAAGGTATCCGGAAATAATGGAGAAAAGTCTAATTTATCAAGGCTTGAAACATTATTTTTTAATAGAATTTGCCCAAAAGCCGGGACAACTCCGTAAATTAGTTGATAAAGTTTTAGGCCCAACTGATGATATTGTTCGGTTTGAATATATAAAGAAAAGCTCAAAAGAAACAGGTCCTGCATTGGTAGGGATAGAACTTGCAAAAAAAGAAGACTTTTATTTACTGGTTAAAAAAATGGGCCAGGCGGGAATTAATTACACTTTAATATCTGCAAACGACCCATTATACAGTTATTTAATTTAGTGGTTACTTCTTTACCACTCTCCTCCCCAATTTTTTGGCCTGTTCTCTATAAAAATCTTTCAATTCCTCCAAGTTGAGTACTACTGACATTTTGGGCAAAAATTTGAACTCTTCAACTTTAAGAAAATCCATTCCCAGCCAGAGGAGATCCATTTCTGTTCTAAATTTCTTTTCTACACCATGAAACAGATCCCAAAAAGAAAATTCTTTTAGTAAAAAATATAAATCGACAAAATCCTTAACTTGCGTTCTACTGGTAATGGTATGCAATTTATTTGTAGCTATATCCTGTTTACTATCAACACTCACAGAGTTAATAATTACCCCCTCTCTTATTCTTTTATATGGATAATATGCAAAATCTACTTTAATAACTACCCTATCTTTTCTTAACAGTTCAAAGATTCTAGTTACCTCTCTTGAAGTAAAACGTACTTTGAAATTTTTACTTGAAGCAATTTTATTAATAAAACTCTCGATTTCTTCATTTTCAAATGTCTCATCTGAGACAAAATCCAGATCTTCAGATTCTCTGTGGTGCAAATAAATGGCACTAAGTGCTGTTCCGCCTGTGAAATAAAATTTTTTTGTAAGTTTGCTATTTTTGGAAAACTCATCGAAAATAAACTTCTGCAAAGGAGTAAATGTCGGCTCTCCTAAATCTTTTTTCATTTTCCCCATATTATAAACTCTAAAAACCTTCTCCTGTCAGGATCTATTTCAAGTTCGTTCCAATATTTTTTTACTTGTTTTATACTAATTTTTTCTTTACTGGAAGGGTACACTCCGTAGTTGATAAGTCTTTCTAAAATCATACGTCTACCACTGCTACTTTTTCTTAGCTTTTTAATATCATAATCCCAAATAAACGGCATATATACTATTTTACCACAATATCTCTGACTTTTAGTTGTATTTTTTCAAAGCCATTATAATCATCCATTTCCACTGTATAAGCTAAATCAACTGACTGACCATTGGGCAGAGTTTTTTCCAACTCTCCCATTCCAAACCCTATGGCGTCAAATCCATCGACTTTAAATTTTAAGTGCTTCCCCTGTCCTACTGTTCTAATATCAGAAACCCCCATACCATGAGTGGCAAAAACTGGCCTGGGATTTCCAAACCCAAATGGCTCAAATTTTGTCAAACTTTCAACTAATCCCTTGGTTAATTGTTTTCCATCTACTTCCACTTCTATTTGCAAAATTTGTTCCACCTCATCCGGTAAATCAATCATAATTTCCTCCAGTCTTTTTTTAAATAAAGTAATATGTTTGGTGGCAATGGAAAATCCGGCTGCTTTGGGATGTCCCCCCACATCCACCAGTAAATCGGCATGTTTTCTGATCATCTCCACAATATTTATTCCATCAACAGATCTGGCAGATCCTTTGGAAACAGTCTCACCCAAGGAAATGGCAATAGTGGGACGATAAAACTCATCAGTAATTCTGCCGGCAATCAGCCCGATTATTCCCGGCGACCACTGACGAGAAGTTAAAATGTGAATTTTTTTCTTATGATCAAGCAAAAGTTTGGCCTGCTCAATTGCATCTGAAGTTAATTGTTGACGAGTTGTATTTGTCTCAGATAAAAGTTTTGCCAAAGTTTTAGCCTTGGCAGGATCTTTAGTGCAAAGAAGTCTCAAAGAATCCATGGCATGCTCCAGCCTTCCCATGGCATTAAGCCTTGGCCCGATAATATATCCTATCTCATAAGATCCGACATTTCCTATTTTTATGCCGGATTCATCAATAAGCGCAAGCAATCCCAGATTTGTTGTGCGATTTAAAATCTTCACTCCTTCAAAAACGAAGTTTCTTCCTAATCCCAAAAGCGGCATTAAATCACAAACTGTGGCCAATGCCACAAACTGCAGTAACTCTTCCCTCAACTCCCTTTTCACCGTTTCCCTAATTAAACACCAAGCCACTGCCGCCCCGCACATTTTGGTGGAGTGCACTATCTCGTATGCATCCGGCTTTTCATCCAAAGGAAGATGGTGATCGGTAATAATCAAATCCAACCCTATGCTTTTGGCATATTCTGCCTGCTTGAGCGCCACTATGCCGTTATCTACAGTAATCACTAAAGATGCACCAGAATCTTTGACAGAATCCAAACCAATTTTGGATAACCCATAACCTTCTTTTTCTCTGTGAGGAATATAAGGCAAAACTTTTGCGCCTAATGATGTCAGCGCCTTGTATAAAATGGCACATCCGCAAATCCCATCCACATCATAGTCCCCGTATATAATAATCAGTTCTTCGTTTTTTATTGCCTGTTGAATTCTTTGTTGTGATTTTTTTATCCCGGGGATATCTAGATCTTTTTCATAATCTGAAATTTTTGGGTTAAAAAATTTCTCTTTTTCAGTTTCTGTTTTAATTCCGCGATTTAGCAAAAGCTGCTCAACTAAATTTTCTGTTTTCTTTGGTAGTATCTTCCACTTCATGAAGGTATAATTATTCCATGAAGAATTATACACTACCTAATGAGGTAAAAATTATTATAGATAAATTTGTTAGTGCTGAATTCCAAATTTATATTGTGGGAGGGGCAGTGCGTGATCTTCTAATGGGCAAAGAGGTCAAAGACTGGGATTTTACTACAGATGCCAAGCCGGAGGAAATTTTAAAAGTCCTTCCGGAAGGTTTTTATGATAATAAGTTTGGCACAGTAGGAATTCAGTCTTCAGCTATCAGCTATCAGCTATCAGACAAAAAGCAAAAAAAATCTGACGACCGACGACTGACGACTGACGACTCTATTTTTGAAATTACCACCATGAGGAAGGAGGGAATTTACAAAGACCACAGACACCCGGTTGAGGTTTCCTGGACAGATAAAATTGAGGACGATTTAGCAAGACGCGATTTTACAATAAATGCCATTGCTCTTCCCTGTCATTCCGGACTTGATCCGGAATCCATAAAAATAGTCGATCCATTCAATGGACAAGATGATATCCAAAAAAAATTGATCAGAGCTGTTGGTGATCCGTCAAAGCGATTCCAAGAAGATGCTCTGAGACTCTTAAGGGCTATCCGTTTCGCCAGCCAACTGGAATTTGAAATCGACGGAGAAACTTTTAAAGCCATCAAAAAAAATGCTGATTTACTTAAAGAAATTGCTAACGAAAGAGTTAGGGATGAACTTTTTAAAATTCTATCCTCTGAAAATCCTTATGAAGGCATTGTTAAACTTAAAGAGACAGGGATTTTAAAAATTATTTTACCAGAGCTGGAAGCATGTTTTGGGATACAACAGGAAGGACCTAAACATGACAGAGTTTATGATATTGGTGAACATTCTCTCCTAGCTTTAAAACATACTCCATCAGATGATCCATTAGTCAGGTTTGCCGCCTTACTTCATGATGTAGGCAAAGTGCCTACGGTGGCCACCAGCCCAGATGGTAATGTCACTTTTTATAATCATGACGTTGCTGGTGGTAAAATTGTTTTAGCAATCGCCAAGAGATTTAATTTATCAAAAAAACAATCAGATAAACTTTATCAATTAGTCAGGTGGCATATGTTTACAGTTTCTGAACATCAAACTGATTCTGCCATCAGACGTTTCATAAAAAATGTGGGGATGGAAAATATTGAAGATATGATGGCATTAAGAGTCGGTGACAGATTAGGTGGCGGTACTCAAACAGAAACTTCCTGGAGAATGGAAAAATTTAAGGAAAGAATCAAAGAAGTGCTAAAAAAACCATTTTCTATCTCTGATTTAAAAGTAAATGGTAATGATGTAATGAAGACTTTGAATATAGGACCAGGACCAAAGGTGGGCGAAATTCTGCAAAAACTTTTTGAAGCAGTCTTAGAAGATTCTTCCAAAAATAATAGAGAATATCTTGTGGGGAAAATTAGAAATTTAAGTTAGTGGCCGAGTTTTTCCTCCCACCATACCAGCAGGGCTGTGGCATTAAAGATGGACGAATAAGTGCCTGAGATAATCCCCACCAAAAGGGCCACCACAAACCATTTGATGGTTTCTCCCCCAAAAAGTAACAGGGCCACCAAAACAAATACCACAGTCAGTGATGTGTTCAGAGACCTACCAAGTGTTTGGACAACAGAAATATTGGCAACCGCAATAAATTTTTTGCCGATATTTTTAATTAGATTTTCCCGAATTCTATCAAAAACAACAATGGTATCGTGAACAGAAAAACCAATGATGGTCAGTAATGCTGTCACAAATAACGTATCTACCTCGACTCCCAAGTATTTTCCCAAAATAGCAAATACTCCCACTACTACTAAAATATCATGGACCAGAGCAATAACCGCTGCTATTCCAAACCTTAAGGAAGATTGGGGTTTGGGGATTTTTCTGAAAGAAAAGGCTATATATAAAACTATTGCCACAGATGCCAGTATCAGGGCAATCAGGGCTTTTCGGGAAAGTTCCGCTCCGATTACCGGCCCCACATTTTCCACTCTTCTTTCTTCTAAATTACCGAATTTATTGACTAATTCAGTTTTTAAATCATTTATTTTTGTCTGTTCCAAAGGTTTTGTTCTGATAATATAAATATTGTCTTCTGAAGGTACAACTGAAGCAGTCTCAATCTTTTGTGATTCCATCGCCTGTTTTAGCTCCGAAACCCCAACCTTTTTCTCGAATTTATACTCAAGGAGCACTCCTCCGGTAAAATCTATCCCCAATTTAAGTCCGAAGGTAGTTAAATAATATAAACCAGGCAGGATTATTAAAAAAGAAAAAATAAAATATGCTGTTTTAAATCGCATTAAATTCATTGCCTCTTTGCCTTCCTCAGATCCTGCTGAAGTTGCCTTTTTAAATCGTCCGCAGCTTTTTTAATTTTTATTTCTACTCCATCAACTTTATCATTGAGAAACTTCCAGATTTTATCTCTATCTCCCTCATTTAGGTGCTTAATAAAAACTCTTTTATCAGATGCTGAAAGTTCTGACAAGACCGCATCCAAAATGGTGTGATGTAAAGATGAATCTACCAAAGTAGCCAAGTGTAATTTTTCCTCCTCGGATAAATTCATTTTATCCAACTCTACTATGATAGATTCCACCTCAACTAAATGTGTGTAAAAATATTTCATAATTTTGTTCCTACAAAATTAACAGGTTCTGATGTTCGAGCAGTATAATACTTTACTAACTGCGAGAACATCATGGTCCTTATGCTTCCTCCTGTACTTTAATAGGACCCAAAGGTACTTCATTTTTTGGATCATCAATAAAAAAGTATAACACTGGACCTTTTCTTAAACCTGTTGCCAAACCCAACTCATCCATGACCTCGGGCGACCCTCCCAAATGTTTTCCTGTCCAAGCAGCCGGACCTGCATCCCCAACTACTGCAACTACCGCTTGTCCGCCTTGAGGATTCACTACCAGCATCTTTCTAAACTTGAAAAAATCCCTGTATTTACTGACATTTTCCGCAAACCCGGGAGCCAAAAATGTCTGTATTGCCAAATAATATTTTTCTCTTTGTTTATCAAGCTCCGTAAATTCCCCCTTTGAAGTAGCAAAATAGCCCCAAGCCCCCAGCCCCGGAGCAATACCAGCTCCTCCATACTTTGCCCAATCCAGCGCATTATCAGCATGTGAATATAAATTATCACCCGGGTAACGGTACAAATGCTGCTCTCCTCCTATAAAACCGTAATTCCTATTAAGTCTGACATTTTGCAGTTCTCCTGTCACTTTAAAACCAAAAGTTTTGTTCAGCAACTCCGTAATATTTTTTTCTTCATCACTCTCAAGCGGTCTTATCTCATCCGGTAATAAACTTTTAAGCTGACTTGCAAGAAATATATTTCGATCCAAGTTATTAACAACATCATCGCTACTGACCTGTAAATTCGGAGCAGGCAGCTTGAGTGTAGGCGGGGAAATTAACATCAGCCCTCCCAAAGATCCTAAAGCCAGATGTTTTAAGTAACCACCATGTTTTTCCCAAAATTTATCTTGGGCATTTTTGTGCCTTGCCTGCCACTTTTTGCGTAGATATTCATAATGTGGTTTTTTAGATGTAAATTTCATATTTTCTCACTTTGTTCGAAAAATATACATGGTATGTTCTCGGCTTTCAGCCTCGAACAATAAGTCTTAAAAATGTCCTTGTTACAATATAACTTGTAAACATTGATACTAAAACTCCAATTGCCAAAGTGACGGCAAAGCCCCGGACTAGTGATGAACCCATACTGTACAAAATTGCAGCAGTAATAAGCGAGGAAACATTCGATGCCCAAATAGAAGACCAGGCCCTTTTAAATCCTAACTCAAGTGCCAAACCCTTAGTTTTACCCCACCTGACCTCTTCTTTCATTCTCTCAAAAATTAAAATATTGGCGTCAACCGCCATACCTATGGATAAAATAAATCCGGCAATTCCTGCCAAGGTTAGGGTAACGGGCGGGAGTAAAAAAAGTCCTGTTTTAAAAATTGCCAAAACCAACAGGGTATAAATAACCAGTGCCAAATTGGCAATTAGTCCTAAAATGCCGTAAAAAATTGCCATATATAAAATCACCACTCCCAATCCGATCATACCTGCCACAAGACTCTTATTAACTGATTCCCTCCCTAATTCCGGGCCGATGGAACGCTGATTGATAATTTTTACCGGTACCTTGAGGGCTCCTGCATTAAGTTGGGTGGCAATTCTTTTGGCCTCCGAGGTGGTAAATTGTCCTGTGATAACCGCATCGCCTCCGATAATTTCCTGCTGGACTGTGGGAGCCTCCAGCAGCTCATCATCCAAAAAAATCGCCAAAGGCTTACCTTTATTTCTTTTGGTGATATCCGCAAATTTTTTGGCTCCTTCTTCGTTAAACTTGATGGAGATTTGCGGCCCGCTCTTTCCACCGGCGCTCCCACCAAAGGTGGGGGCAGCTTTGACTAAATCCGCACCTGTTAGTCCTGTAGGTACAGATTCTAAAACCGAAAGCAGCGCTGATGCTGTTGCAGAAACTGTGGCAGGCAACTCCCGAAAATCCAATTTGGCTGTTTTACCAATTAGCTCTGCCGCCGCAGTGGAATCTTTAAGACCCGGTAATTCAACCAATATCCTTCTCTGTTGTCCTATTTTTGAAGTCTGCACCCTGCTTTCCGAAATTCCGAATGCATTAACTCTTCTCTCAATTACTTCCCTTACTGAATTTAGGGCCTCATCCCTATCTTGAGGACTAATTTGATCGGTTTCTGCCTGCAAAATCAGTTGTGTCCCACCTTGTAAATCTAAACCAAGCTTGAGCGGGAAATTAATGGCGGGAATATTGGGAAGATCCACCAAAATCGCCCCCACTGTCAGGATGACAATAATCCCAAGAGAGAATCTTTCGCGCATTTTACTAACCTGTTACCTCCTCCAGAAGCTCATCCTCCAAACCTAACAGCATCACCTTTGGCTGCATTAACACTCTTAAAATAAAGGGGTCCCGTCTTTTGACTCTGAATTTAAATTCTGTCTCATCCATAAATGAATAGTTAATTTCTGCCTCTCTTTTGGCCTGCTCATCGGCAATTAAAACCTGGAGCTCTGGTAAAACAATATTGCCAACAATTAACAGATCAACATCCTCAGACAAAGAGGCTACACCTTTTAAATACCTTGTTGAAATAAAAGCAAATTTGATTTTCCCAAGCTTGTTTTTATTTTTAACAATACTGCCACCCAAACCTGATGTTTTGGCCACCAAAGCAAGTAATTCTTTATAGAATAAGTAATCCCTCCTGAATTTATAAAGCCTCCTGTTTGCCCTCCATTCGGAGGAAACCAAACCGAACTTTTCCATCCTTCCCAGTTCCCGTCTGACCGCATTTATTTCCTCTGAAACTCTTCTCACAATCTCACGGACATGAAAAAGAGCATCCTGGGGACTGGATAAAAATAACTGCAGTATTTTAACCCGGACACGTGATACAAATAATTCTTCCAGCATTTTCCACCACCTTTCTAGGCAGCTAGAATTTTTACCCCGTAATCGGGGTTAATACTTTACTTTGGATCCTTCCGGGACAGTCTGGATCCAAATTTGACCTCGGCTTAGCTCAATTTCTTTATTGGTTGAATCCAAATATTTAGTCCTGAAGACTCTGCTGTTTTTGATCCACTTACCTTCCAAAACGTTTCCATCCTGAAAGACTAATGCTTTACCAGAACCGGTGGTGCCATACAAAAGATGGACGTTGCCAGGATAACCATCATTGGCATTAGCCTCTTTTTCAAATTGGACAATGACAACTTTTGGGGCAAGTTGGGTATTATTATTTAAATCCAGATGAGGCTCTCCGTTTTTTCTCTGATAGAGGTTTAATTCAGGGTCATAATTCCATTCAACCGTATAGTTAGGTTGGCTTTCCCAGAAATTAACAGCAATCTTGAAAATATTTCCACCTGCTTCATCATTTTTAAATTTCCAGGGGATGAAGTTTTCATCCCATCTGATCCCTGATGAATCTGCTGCGGTCCAACCTCTTTTTGCCCCCACTTCCCAAAGCTTTTGGGTGGTGGAATACATGGTGTGTTCGGTGGCAACAGGGTGGCCCAACCTTTGATAATCCCTCCAAAATACCGGGAATCCTATGCTGAACTGATTCAAATCTTTCACCTCGTACCTGATTATTTGCGACAGTGCATCGGCAGGACCCGGAGTATTTGCCCCTCCAACATGAGCATACAGGCCGTCATATTCCCCTAACCAGTCCAGAAAGTAAGTTCTGGCTGACCTGACAGGGCCGACTTGAACATCAGACAAATTGCAATAAAAAATGGCCATAAAGCGGGTGATACCGCCTTCGGCAACAGCCTCATAAACAATATCTGCGGTAGATAACCCTGATTGAGGCCTGGCCTCGGTGTGGTTTTCTATCATCACAGCCAAAGGCCGTCTTTTTTCCCAAGATTCTTGTGCCTTTTTGGTATGTAGCTCACCATTTAATGGGCAGCTTTCGGTTTTTGGCTCGTTGGGATCTTCAACTAAAGCATTTGAGGGTGTCGGAATATATGAGGTGGTCAAATCCCCGCCCGATAGAGTGCCCATTGCTGAATTTAGAAAAAGCGAATAAGAGATGCTGGTTGAAGAAACATACAAAGTAAATGAAAGAATTATCAACACCAGAATTTTTTGTATATTGGTAAATCTTTGAAATGTTTCTACAATATTATTCATCTGATAAAGCCTTTCTTAAAACTTCTTCCTCTTCCGAAGACAGCTGATATCTTACTCCCCTGCCCATCTTGATAGGTTTTGCAAAAACCCTGGTGCCGGAGCGGGCATGCAAACTGGTCACCACAAAACCATCACCTAAACCATCAAGCAAAGCTATAGTAAAACTTTGATCCCCACCGGTTTCCTGATAAGGGTTAAAGCGTAAAAGCGCAACTCTTTGGACATGCTTTAAGCCGCTTTTTTCAAAATAGGCCACCCCTTCTTCTAAATCCTTTAACTCCCCTCTGAAATTCTCTACCTCCGTAATAATTTCCGCAAATTTTTTTCTGATATCCCTGTCCCCTGATTTTGGGAAAAGAGATTTTAAAAAATTTCCCTGCTTCCAGACAAAAAAACTTAAAATTCCCAGCCAAATAAAAATTGCCGCTACCACCAACCCGGCAAGGACGGACCAATCCGAATACATAAGTTACTCTTTTAATATACAGTTGAGCAAAAATTTTGTCAATGAAGAAGTTGAACAAATTGAAAACCTGTTTGTTTTATAAACTGCTCATCTGCGGTAATCAACTTAACTTTATGATTTTTAGCTACCACCGCATACAATATATCATAAACAGAAGTTTTGTATTTTTTAGCTAATCTAGTAGCCTGTTTAACCTCCTGAGCTACGGGAATATATACTACTAATTCCAGCTTATAAATTTTGGTCAGATAGGATGTAGTTTTCCATAAAGAAAGATAGCCTTTTGTGGCTACAATGTTGGCGATTTCATAGAAAAATAGGTCGGGGACAAGAATTTTATTTACACCTAATACATGACTACTTAAGATCTTTTGAGCTGGCGCTACGCCTTTTTCACCTTTGAAGAACCATTTAGCGGCTACCGAGGCATCAATTGCTATCATTCGTCTTGATATCTAATCTCTCTTAAAGCTTTCACAGAATCAAATCCCTTAGGAACATATTTAGAATTTTCTTCAGCCAATTTTTCAATTTCTTTTAGTAATTTTTCTCCCTTTTTTCGTCTTACTTCCGAAATTTCTACAGGCTCAACAACTCTCTCGGTAGCTTTACGAATCACTTCGGCCACACTCTTTCGCTCTTTGGCAGCTTTAATTTTTAACTTTATATACTGATCTTCAGGAAATCTGATGTTGGTAGCAATCCAGTTCATAATAGTACCATGATACCATGGTACTAAAATTTGTCAATAAACACTCAATCACACGCTTCATTCTGATTTGTGTTTAGGTGATTTCATTCGGATTCTATCGTGAAGCATAACGCGTTTAAGCTGCAACTGGTATCTCTTTAGTGTTTACCCCATAGTTTTAGGTTCAATTGGTGCTTGACAAGCGTGCACTGTGCGTGATAGGCTCAAATCTAATCGATTTGATCCTGCGAGAATGTTTCTCTAAGGCTCAATTGAGCGTAGAGATTGAGTAAAACTATGGCTATCCATCAAACTAAGCAAACTTCTGATATAGAAAAACGTCTTAGATTGCTTCGCCAACAAGTCTATGGGAAGAGTTCAGAAGACACGGAAAACTTAGTTTACCCAAAGGTCAGAATATCAGATAGCCAGATTTCTGATGCACCGATCTACCGACACACTGATTCTCAGAGTCATTCTGAGTCTTTCCGAACCGACATTACCTATCTTCACCAAGATCTTCTAAAGATTTCCCTACTGGCCTCTCTTGCGCTTGGAGCTCAAATTATACTATTTTATCTTTCACAGAATAATTTTTTGAGAATAAATTTACTATGAGAGGGGGTGAATAAATAATGCAGATGTATTGTGTCAAATGCCGCCAAAAAAGAGATGCTGAAAATGTCCAGGCAGTCACTATGAAAAACGGCAAAAAAGCATCCAGAGGAACTTGCCCTGTTTGCAGCACCTCAATGTTTAAAATTGGCGGATAAGTGCCAGTTTGTTTTGTGAAAGATCCCATGTAGTCGCAGGATGAAGTGGGATTTTTCATAAAAAAAATTTAGAGCTCTTCCCTTGCCCGATACTGCAAACTTTCGGCAATATGTTCGGCTTGAATATTTTCCGATTCTGTTAGATCCGCCACTGTCCTGGCCAGCTTTAAAACCCGATGATAACCTCTGGCAGATAAATTAAGAGATGATATGGCCATTTTTAAAAGATCCAGACCTTCCTGAGTAATTGAGCAGTGTTGTTTTATATCAGGATTTCCCATCTCCGAATTTGTTAAAATTCTTCCTTTAAACCGCATCTTTTGTTTTTGTCTGGCCTTGATAACCCTGTTTCTTATTTGTGCGGATGACTCAGCGTCTGCTCCGGCTGTTAGCTTATCAACTTCCACCGCAGGCACTTCAAGGTAAATATCAATTCTATCAAGCAGCGGGCCGGAAATTCTTTTTTTATATTTGGCAATTTGCCCCGGCATACAAATGCAGGACTTTTTTAAATCTCCTAAAAAACCGCAGGGGCAGGGATTTTGCGCCCCCAAAAGAATAAACTTGGCAGGAAAAGTCAAAGAACCTGAGGCTCTTGAGATAGTGATTTTATGATCTTCCATTGGTTGTCTCAATACTTCTAAAGCCTGTCTGGGAAATTCCGGCAACTCATCCAGGAATAATACTCCTCTGTGAGCAAGAGAAATTTCTCCCGGCCTAATATTGTTCCCGCCGCCAATCAGTCCCACATGGGAAGCAGTGTGGTGAGGAGACCGAAAAGGACGCTGCCTCACTAAAGCCTTGCCGGATTCCAAAAGCCCGGCAATAGAAAAAATCTTGGTCACCTCTATTGCCTCCTCAAAGCTTAAAGGCGGCAAAATAGAAGGAAAAGCACGAGCCAGCATGGTTTTGCCTGCACCCGGTGGACCTTTTAGTAAGATGTTATGCCCGCCGGCTGCGGCAATCTCCAGGGCTCTTTTGGCGCTTTCCTGTCCTTTTATTTGGGAAAAATCATAATCAAATATTAAATCATCCTCTAAATTAATCTGCTCTTTCTCAGTTGCCTCTATTTGCTCTTGTCCCAAAAGAGAGCTCATCAACTGCTGTAATGATTTAAAGGCAAAAACTTTTACACCCTCCACCACTGCCGCCTCTTTTGAGTTAGCAGCGGGCACAATGATCGTCTCAAACCCCAACTGTCTTGACAAAAGAGCCATGGGCAAAATTCCGTGAGTATATCTTAAGCTGCCATCCAAAGACAGTTCACCGACAACTAAAGTTTTTTCCAAATCTATAATTGTTTTATTATTGGTTATTTGACCGGAAGAAAGCAGCAAACCCAAAGCAATCGGTAAATCATAATACGGCCCTTCTTTGGGTAAATCGGCCGGGGCCAAATTGACGGTGATTTTATGATCCGGAAACTGACTGCTGCTATTTCTGATGGCTGTTCTAACCCTTTCTTTACTCTCCTCAACTGCCCGATCAGCCAGACCCACCATGATAAAATGAGGTAAGCCTGTTTGAGACACATCAACTTCCACAGTCACCAAAGTAGCATCTAAACCGACATTCGCGCCTGAGTAAATCTTGGAAAGCATTTTTGAAATTAAACTCATTATATAGTAAAATATATAAGCCTAGGAAGAAGGATGATTACTACGTTCAGTTTACATGAACGTAGAGGAAAGTCCAGACAGCATAGAGCAGGGTGGTCCAGGTAACTGGATCCAGGTAACTGCGAGTATAGAGTAACAGTGACGATTGGAGTTGCGCCCAGTGAAACGACCAAGCTTACGGGTTTTCAACTAGCAAAGGGCTATAGTCCTGAGCGCAGTTGAAGGACAATCCTCCCCGCTGCAATCCTAGAACCGGCATAGCTGCTCGCTAAATTGTCGAAGTCAGGAGCATCAGATAAATTATCATCAAGTAGATCCATCCAGATAAGATCTACCGAACCGAATCTGGCTTATTCTTTTCCTAGGCAGAATCTGGCTTACGTTTTGGCGAAGCAAAAAGGGGCTTAATGGAACAAATGTGTTGGGAATTTAGTCCTCTTTTGATTTACTAACGGC
>CAYNFQ010000013.1:0-36516 GCA_964396715.1 uncultured Gammaproteobacteria bacterium | reverse complement strand
AGTGTAAAAATTCAGAGTTCGTTTATGTGTAACAGTTTAGAGTTCGCTTAACAATAAGCTGTATTGTGTCGAAAAGGCTCGTTTATGAAACCCGCAGCCACTCAGCGCGGAAACGTTCCCTCCGCTTATCACATCAAATTATCAAATCATACGCTGGATCGTACCAATGGTGCCTAGAAGTGGAGGCAGGTTGTAAGATTTCAGTCAAAATTTAGCTGTAGACAATTTTTAAAAGGATTGTTAATATATCCTCCTATGGCAAAGATTAAGCTGTTAGACTATTGGGCTAGCTGGTGCGGGCCCTGCAAAATTATGAATCCTGTTATTGAAGAGCTGGAAAAAGAACTTGAAGGGAAAGTGGAGTTTGAAAAAATAAACGTTGATGAAAATCAGGCCAAAGCATCTGAACATGGAGTTATGAGTATACCAACCTATATTGTCTTAAAAGATAATAAAGAAATTGGCAGAAAAATCGGAGTAACTGCAAAAGGCGAACTTTTAAAACTTCTGCAAAGTTGAATTTCAAAGAGAAAGTTTTACAAATTGTTAAACAAATTCCCTATGGTCGAGTGACCACCTATGGTACTGTAGCTACCCTAGCAGGGGTTCCCAGAGGGGGAAGATTAGTTGGTGGAGTTTTGCATTTTAACATTGACCTGCCTGCCCTGCCCTGCCGGCAGGCGGGCGGCAGGCAGGTGCTCCCTTGGCATAGAGTGATTAACCGTCATGGCTTTATTTCCACCAGATGTCTGGATCACCCAAAACAATTACAAAAAGCACTTTTAGAGCAGGAAGGAATTGAGGTCTCATCTGATTTCATGGTAAACTTGGATAGATACGGTTGGTTTGGTGATAAAGTCGCAGCTTGTCTGGTCAAAAAGCACCGTTCGACTAGAAGTTCTTAATCATTTAGTTTGATCTCTAGTCTCGCTATGGGAAAGTTTTGTGACGAGTATCTAACACACAAAACTTTCTAATTGCTTTTATGACGCAGACTTCGCTGCTTATTTATGAATAAAAATATCTGGATTATTGCAAATTGGAAGAGCAATAAAACGATCCAAGAAGCCTTGGAATGGATATCTATTGTTGGACCGCAAATCCCCAAGGATGAAAACCTAAAGGTTGTGGTTTGTCCAACCTTTTCTGCTCTATCAGAAGTTAACAAGGCAATTACTGTTGGGAATTATACATTACTGATTGGAGCCCAAGACCTATCTCCGTTTGGAGCAGGTGCTTATACAGGGGAAGAGAATGCAGCTCTTCTTAGTCAATTTGTTGATCTGGCTATCTTGGGACACTCTGAGAGAAAAAAGAATTTTAATGAAAACGATAAGATGGTTGCAGAAAAAGTAGAACAAGCAATAGATAATAAAATTATCCCACTTGTTTGTGTACAAGATGAGGAGACTCTGGTGCCCAAAGGGTGTACAATGATTGCTTACGAACCCATATGGGCAATTAGCACTGGTCTAACTAATACCCCTGGGATTGGCAGAGCTGATACGCCAGAGGACGCAGATAAAGTTGCAGGAGTTTTTCACCAAAAGTATGGACAAGAACTGGAAGTTATATACGGCGGAAGCGTAGATTCATCAAATGTAAGAGGTTTTATAACAGAGGAGAATATTAGCGGAGTTCTGGTTGGAAAGGCTTCTTTAGATGCCGAGGAATTCATCAGGATTATTAAGGAGTGTTGCGGTGAAGCAGATTAAATTTTATCCCCAAGGGGATTTTCCTCAGAAAAAAAGCAGGCTTAAAAAAATCCTGAGAAGGTTACTACCTATTGCCGTCATTATCGGTATTCTGATGGGTCTGTCAATTTTTCTGATCACCTTATCCGGTTCGTCTTCTGTTGTTAATTTTATTTTTACAGGAACCGGCCTGAAATCTACAGATGGCAGGGTTAATGTGTTGCTTTTAGGGTTAGCAGGGGGGCAACATGACGGGTCGTTCCTGACAGATACAATCGTTGTTGTATCCTACAACCTGAAAGACAATCAGATCACCTTGATTTCTATTCCGCGGGATCTTTGGCTGCCTGAGCTAAAGAGTAAAGCCAATGCGGTGTACCAGATGGGTCTGTCACAAAAGAGGGGCTTGGATTTTGCAAAAACTGTCATGGGCAATATCTTAGGGATCCCGATTCATTTTTCATTAAGGGTTGATTTTAGAGGATTTGTGGCGGGTATTGATGCATTGGGGGGAATAGATGTTTTGGTGGAGAGAACCTTTGATGATTTCCATTATCCAATCCAGGGTCGCGAAAATGATCTTTGTGGATTTGAGGCAAAAGAGATGGAGTTTTCAGAGGAAGAAGCCAAAAAGTTCAATATCGAACCTGGAAAGAGAAAAATATTATTATTTCCTGATGGAAAAATTGCCACTGATTCGGCAGAGGAAGATAAAGGCATAGAATATTTTTCCTGCCGGTATGAACATATTCATTTTGACAAAGGTTTAATGCATATGAACGGAGCTTTAGCTTTAACCTTTGTCCGTTCAAGGCATGGCACCAATGAGGAGGGATCTGATTTCGCCAGATCGAAAAGACAGCAAACAATCATTGAAGCTCTTAAAAGCAAGATACTTTCTTTGGAAACTTTGACAGCTCCTCAAAAAATAGCTGATCTAGTTGAGGTGTTAGGACAAAGTATTGATACGGATATCTCCATTAAAGACGGGTTGGAGTTTTTCAAATTGTTCAAAAAACTTGATGGTATCAAGAGCTTTATTTTGGATGATTCACCGAAATTAAATTTGCCGGAGGGCAGAAGGTCGCTGCTGATCCATCCCCTGGCCGCAGATTACGGAGGGGCCTATGTGTTAATTTCCCAAGATGATGACTTTTCTATAATACATGAATATGTTAGAAAGATACTGACAGGAGAAATAAATTTAGATGAAGCTACATCTTCTGCACGGCCCAGGTAAGACTGGTTCGCGAAAAAAACTCATTGAGATAAAACAGCAGTTTGACCCTAGCAACGTAGTGGTTTTTGAAGAAGGATCCAGTAGCAAAGACATCGCTGATAATTTGGTGGCGACTTCACTTTTTACCGACGAGAGGTTGGTTGTTTTGGAGAATCCAGATGAGAATTTTGTTTTAGACTCATCACTGCACACTTCCCACTTGTCACTTATTTTATGGTTCGACCATGAACTCTCTGATAAAAACCTCACCTTAAAGTGGGTGAAAGAGAAAGGCGAAGTATTATTTTTTCCAGCAGGCAAAGAGATTTCAGTTTTCCCATTTCTAGATCAGCTGGCTGACGGGGACAGCAAGGCCTTTTTGGAATTAGATAAATTAAAAAAAGGTGGATTTGATATTTTTTATTTAATAACCATGACTTTTTATCTTTTAAGAAATTTAGTAGTGACACCCAAAACCGCCCCTCCATTTGTTAGGAATAAATTGCAAAGACAAAGGGAAAGATTTGATAAGGAGAAAATAACTAAGCTATATAGAGAAATTTTAGAAATAGATTTTAAATTAAAGTCTGGTTTATTAGAAACTTCTCAGGCAGAATTTCTACTGGTTAATTTGTTTACTCATCAAATCTAAATCTTTTTGATCAACAACCCCATCCCCATTTAAATCAGCTTTATTGTTCTGGGGATTTTTGCTCGCCTCGCGAAGCGAGCCAAAGTTTTGCAAAACTATGGCATTATCCGCAGCATTTACCAAACCATCTCCATTAAGATCAAAAATAGCAGGTTTGACTATTGTCAGATCAATATTTTCACCTAAGTGTATTGGGGGCAGGGTATTTGATGATAATTTCAGTCCAAAAAGTACCTGGGCTTTTCCTTGAGCGGAGACAATGGTCAGTTTACCAACAGTTCCTTCCTCTAAAGAATAGGTATCTGATAAATCAGATTTTCTTATTTGTGAAATAGGTATCAGAAAGGTGCCTGAGGATTTGATCGGTGATGACTGGATAGTGGCGCCGGCAATTGATAAATACGTAGCACCCTCACTGATCGGTGCTTCATTATCCCATACACTGCCGATGACCGGAGTAAATCCGGTTTGGGTGGTCGGAGGTGATGCGGTTTCAAATGTTAAAACATCGGAAGGTTTTTTACCGGAGATAATTTTCAGCAGGTAGGTTGTTTTAGGAAGCAAATTTTTTAGGCTGACATAGTGAATTTTATGAGGTTGAGGGCTGTTTAAATCCGCATCATCTAAAGCAGTTTGTTCATCAGGGCTTACTTGACCAAAGCTCACAAAAGATGCCACTTCCGCAGTGGTCTGCCAGGAGAGAGATACAGAGTCATCAGATATATTACTGAAGGTAATATCTTGTGGCTCGGTATCAGGGGAGGCACTAGAGATAAAGGTCTGTTCCCTCAACACCAAAAATACCCCCACACCGATACCGGTTAGGATCACGCCTAATCCGAGCAGGGTAGGGATTTTGAATTTGTTATAAAAGTGCGTCATTTGGTAGATTCTAATACTCCGGTGTTAAAATCAGGACTCACTGGTTCGATTAATTCTTGGATTTTTTCGGGTATTTCAACCTGAGAGCGGGTATGAAGAATATCAAATACCACCCAAGAGAGGATCGTGATAAAGGTTAGTATTGCTGCAACCAGCCATTCTTTTTTGGTCATTTAATGTAAAATGCCTTTCCGCTGATAGACATAATTAGTCCTGAACCTTCAGATAACTTTGACAAAGACAGACTTTCAATTGAGATTAACCTACTACTTGTTTTAAGATCTTGCAAGAGGGCAATTAAACTCGCAAAGGTCCCTTCCACGTTAAAGGTAAAGGAGATGTCCGAGGGCTTGCCTACCAGAGCTTCATTTTTAACCTCCAAAACCAATGGTTGGATTTGCAGGGCAGAAATGGAAGCCTCGTGTGCATTAGCTGCCTGTTCTAAATTTTGGATTAAAGTTTTAAGGTTGGCGCTGTTAGGGATAGCTGTTGAAATTTTGGTCTTGACAGTTTGGTTAAGATGATCATAATTCTCTTTTCCCGCTGTTACATCATGGGCTTTTTGATTAATTTTTTCCAAAATTAAGTTCGAATCAGCCAATTTTTTTTGCAGGATCAGTATTGTTTCAATAGTTGGTCTGATGGCAAAAAGAATAAAAACAACCATGACTACAAGAGTAAAAATAGTTGATCCGTAAGTCCTGATAATCGGCAGCTTACCCAGAGGTTTGATATAGGTGAAATATCTTGAGTATATCTGAGATTGCGGTTTCATAAGCTTTGCCCTCCCAAATGATCAAGTTTTGATTTGGCGCTGATTGTAAAATTGATTAGTTCGCCTTCTAAAGAGATGCTCGTAACAGCTACATCAGAGAAGGTTTGGTCTCCTTTTAGACCTGTCACAAAACCTGTCAGATCATTGTGGTTTTGGGATGTGGCATTGATTTGCATTGTGACTCCGCCGGCATCCTTTGAGAAATTAAGACTGATCAGTTTTACTCTGGAAGGAGTTTGGTCAGCTATCTTTTTGAGGATTAATGGGTAATCGGCAAGAGATGCCTTGATATTGCTGATGGTTGATAATTGAAGTTGAGTTTGCCTGATTAATATTTCGTAAGGCTGCATGCTTTCTATATAAGGAATTTGTTGTTCCATGGTATCTTTTCTTTCGGCAAGATCAGTATCCAGCTTAAACCTGGAAATAAAGGCCAGCAAAACTATTGCCTCCACAAAAATTAAGATGTAACGTCCGGTAGAAAGCAGCCAACGCACAAATTTTACAGGCAGTTTTTCCGGATTGCTCTGCGGATGCAGTAAGTCTAGGTGAATTTTGAGCTTAGGGCTGTCTTTGGGCATGGATACATTATATAGGGAATAGGGTTTAGGGTATAGGGTATAGTTGGGGAAGACGCTACTTCTTTTTAGCAGGTTTTTGCAACATCAGTTTTGATAATCTGGATTTAAGTCGGGCAGACTTATTGGGATGAATAAGTTTTACTTTGGCAGCTTTATCCAAAGCAGAAAAAACAGCCTGGAGATCTTGTGCCCCTTTGGTTGTTCTTACTTTTTTAATTAAAGACTTCAACTTACTCCTCCGCACACTGTTACGGGTTGTTCTGACTTTATCCTTCCTGACTTTTTTTATTGCCGAGCGTATTATTGGCATGGCGGTTATGTTATCATAGCCGCTACCTTTTTATCAAGCTCAAATATTGTTATAGTTTAAATTATGGTTAAAAATATCCTTTCTCTTCTTTACTCCAGACAAACCTCAATTCTTTCCGGTGCTTCCATAATTATGGCCACCATGGTGGTTGCTAAAATTTTAGGCTTGGTGCGTGACAGGTTACTGGCCCATGTTTTCCCGCCAGATACCATAGACATATTTTGGGCAGCTTTCAGATTACCTGATCTGCTTTTTTCAATTGTGATTTTTGGGGCTTTATCTGTGGCCTTTATTCCTGTTTTTACCGAGTACTTTGAGAATAAAGGCAAGGAGGAGGCATTTGCTTTAGCCAGGGCAATTTTGCACATTTTTCTGACGATCTTTCTTTTGGCAGCTATGTTAATTTATCTTTTTACTCCTCAAATGGTTGCTACTTTTGTGGCCCCCGGGTTTAGCGCAGAAAAGGCCTCACAGGTGGTTTCTTTAACCAGGATCATTATTTTCGGTCAAACCATATTTGTTTTTGGAGCTTTTTTTGTAGGTATCCTGCAATCTTTTCAGAGGTTTATCATTCCGGCTTTTGCACCTGTTTTCTATAATCTAGGCATTATTTTAGGAATAATATTTTTATCTGCTTCCCAAGGCATTAGGGGAGCAGCCTATGGCGTGGTGTTAGGGGCAGCATTGCATGCTTTAATTCAGGCCCCTTTAGTTTATTCATTAGGATTTAGATTTACCCTCCCGCCCAAGTTTTCTCATCCAGGAGTAAAAGAGATCATGCAGCTGGTCAGTTTTAGAACTTTGGGACTGGCTGCAGAACAGATTAATGAAACAGTGGGACTGGCTTTGGCTTCGCTTTCCACCATTGGATCTGTCACATATCTCACATTTGCCCAACATTTGCAAGTGGTGCCAATCGGCCTGTTTGGAGCAACTTTAGCCCAAGCTGCTTTACCGGTGCTTTCTTCAGAGAGAGCAAGAGGAAGGCTGGATGAGTTTAAAATCACCTTAATTACCACTCTGCATCAGATTTTATTTTTGGCTTTGCCAGCAACCGCAATTTTGATTGTGATCAGAATTCCTGTAGTCAGGCTTATTTTTGGCGCCTCTCAATTTAACTGGGAGGCAACTGTTTTAACCGGGGCAACACTGGCCTTTCTTTCTATTGGTCTGGCAGCCACCTCAATTTCACTGCTGTTAGTCCGTGGTTTTTATGCCATGAAAGATACTAAGACTCCGGTGACAGTTTCCTTAATTGCGGTGGGTTTGAATATTTTACTGAGTGTTTATTTTATGAGGATACTGCGGCTGGATGTTTGGAGTATTGGTTTTGCCAACTCTATCTCTGCCATAGTTTCTGCTGTTTTGCTCTTTTGGACACTGCATTTTAGGGTGGGTAAGTTTTCTTTAAACAAAGTATTAGTCCCATTTTTAAAGATGTTGATGGCAGCCATTATCATGGGTGTGGCTTTATATATTCCCATTAAGCTTTTGGATCAGGTCATCTTTGATACCACCAGAACAATCAACCTGTTAATCTTAACAGGTTTGTCATCGGCTTTTGCTCTATCGGTGTATGTTGGGTTAGTTTGGTTTATGAGGGTGAAAGAACTTTCCACCTATGTTGATCTTTTGAAAAAAGTGGGAAAGTTGCAAGCCAAGCTGCAATCAAAAGAGATATTTCCCGACTCCCTTTGATACAATAGCTCCATGAATATTCGTAACTTTTGTATTATTGCCCACATTGATCATGGGAAATCAACGTTAGCTGATCGGTTTTTGGAGATTACCGGGACTGTGCCTAAGGAAAAACTTAAGCCTCAGCTTTTAGATTCTCTTGCCTTGGAGCGGGAGCGTGGTATCACTATTAAGCTTGCTCCAGTGCGACTTAACTATACCCTAAACGCTATACCCTTAGGCGAAGCCGCAAGCTCCGCTTATACCCTAAATTTGATAGATACTCCGGGCCATGTGGATTTTTCTTATGAGGTATCGCGCGCTTTGGCAGCTGTTGAGGGAGCTGTGCTTTTAGTTGATGCCACCCAGGGAATTCAGGCGCAAACTTTGGCACACGGTCTGGCAGCAATGGAGCAAAACCTGGCTTTAATTCCTGCCATAAACAAAATAGATCTGCCAAACGCTGATGTAGAAAATGTTAAAAAGCAGTTAGTTAATACTTTCGGCTTTAATGAAGGGGAAATATTGCTTGTTTCCGGAAAAAGCGGAGAAGGGGTTGATAAACTGCTTGAGGCTATCGTGAAGCAAATACCAGCTCCTAGGCAAGAGGCAGATAAACCGTTAAGGGCTTTAATTTTTGATTCTTTTTATGATTCTTTCAAAGGGGTAATTGCCCAAGTGAGGATTGTAGAGGGAGTGACCCCTCAGCAGCAATCCCAGATTGTATTTTTAGGGACTAAAGCTCAAGGCCATGTTTTAGAAACCGGATATTTTGCGCCACAATTAACTTTAAACAAAGGATTAAGCAGTGGAGAAATAGGTTATATAGCAACAGGCGTTAAAGTGCCAGATTTGGTAAGAGTTGGAGATACAATTAGCACCTCTTTTGAAGTCGAACAACTGCCAGGTTATAGAGAAGTAAAACCTATGGTGTATGTGGGACTTTTTCCAATTGATCAGGATGAGTTTCATGAAATAAAGGAAGCTTTAGAAAAGTTTAGATTAAATGATCCAGCATTTACTTATGCTTTGGAACACTCTCAGGCTTTAGGAGCAGGATTCAGATGCGGGTTTTTAGGGCTGCTTCATGCAGAGGTGGTACAAGAAAGATTGTCCACTGAGTTTAATGCAGATTTAATTGCCACCACTCCTTCTGTCGAATATATGGTTGGGGAGGAAAAAATAACATCACCTGCTCAGCTTCCTCAAGGGGAAAATAATAAGGATTTAAAAGAGCCTTGGGTAAAACTTAGGATTTTTATCCCCCAAACTTTTATTGGTTCGGTCATGGAATTAGTGCAAGATAAAAGAGGTAAGTTTTTAAATATGACCCATTTTGGGGCTCAGGTTGAGATGCTTTATGAAATGCCGCTTTCTGATATGGTGACTAATTTTTATGATAAGTTAAAATCAGCCTCAAGCGGTTTTGCTTCACTTGACTGGGAGTTTTTAGAATTTAGAGATGTAGATGCAGTTAGAGTAGATACTTTAGTAGGTGGGGAAAAAGTGGATGCACTTTCAACAATTGTGGTTCGGGAGAAAGCAGAAATGTATGGACGTAATATTGTTTCTAAGCTAAAAGAGGTTTTGCCAAGGCAAAATTTTGCCATAGCAATTCAGGCAGCAATTGGCGGGACAATTATTGCCAGAGAAACAATCTCACCATTTAGAAAAGATGTCACAGCCAAGTTATATGGGGGAGACAGAACTCGCAAGGATAAGCTGCTTGAGAAACAAAAGAAGGGTAAGAAAAAAATGAAGATGGTAGGCAGAGTGGAAATCCCCCAAGAGGCCTTTCTGAGTATTTTAAAAAGTTAACGGTAAGTTTGGGTAGTGCGGCGTTTTATATCAACGATAGTGATAACTTTTGATGTAGTGTTGATATTCAAAAATATCCTGTAACTTCCTGTTCTGATGCTGTAATTGATGGGATTTGGGAACCCGAGTTTTTTGATATCCAAAGAAAACGGATCTTGCTCTAATTTTGTATAGATTTTTTTAATCCTGATTCGATCTGTTAATGGAAATTTCTTTAAAGATTTGAGCGCAGTATGAGAAAAAATAGCTTGATACACTTCAAATTCCTAGTTCTTCCCAAACTTGTTTAGCTGGAATTCCTCCATTTTTCTTAACATCGGCTAAAGCCTCATTAAGTTCTTTGATTAGCTTTGGATTATAATCAGCAAATTCATCTTCTAACTCTTCAAGTTTTATTAAAGTATCCAGGTCAATCAAAGCGCCTCTGGGTTGACCATTCTGGGTAATTACCAGTCTTTTCTCTTCAGGGAGCTTATCTAAAATTTCTGATAAACTTTTTCGTAGATAATCTGTTCCTATAAATTTATTTTGTAGAATATTGCCTAGAGTTAATGTTTGCATAAGGATATCCTAATATATCCCTTAGGTTTTGTCAATGATTGCTTTTAGGTTGGAAGAAATAGATAATATTTTTATGAGTATTGCTAAAGAGATTTTTGTAAGAATTGATCCTGAATTTAGAGTTGCTAAACTAAATCGTATAGAGGTTGCAGATTGCCGACCTAGAATTCAAGGTAATATTGTTAATTGTTAAAGATAAAAGACTAAGAGAATGTGATTATGGAGATTTAACTCAACGCCCTGCTTCTGAAGTTGATCCAGAGCAATTGAAAAGAATTAAGATACCTTTTCCGCACGGAGAATCTTATGAGCAGTGTTTAAAAAGGATGAAAGAGTTTTTAGATGATTTAACAAAAATTGGCAATGGCAAAAAAGCGTTAATTATCGGGCATAGAGCAACTCAATATGGACTGGAGTACTGGATTAAAGGGTTATCTTTAGAAGAAATTATTTCTACGCCCTGGAACTGGCAGCCGGGATGGACTTACCATCTTGATACAACTATGTAAACTAGTTGTATCTTGAATAAAAATTGGATTTGTGATTACACTGGAAATGTAGTCCTCTTACGCCAAGGCTTCGGAGGATCAAAAGGGGGTGATTAAATAAATGAAAGCACTTCATATGGCAGCCTTTACCCTGTTGGTGGTTGGTGGTTTAAACTGGGGTCTTTGGGCCTTATTTGGCCTTAATTTAGTGAATACGGTATTGGGTGGTGTCCCCACGCTGGAAAAGCTGGTCTATATTTTGGTTGGGGTATCAGCTGTCTATATTGCAGCTACGCACATGCAGGATTGCAAACAATGTGCTAAGTAGTAATTATTCCTAACATTTTTAGGAAAATTTGTCCCGCCTCTTTTGGGGGCGGGATTTTTTGAAACGAAGTGTCATCCTGAGCGAGCGAAGCCCTTCGGGTTTGAGCCTCAGGGTCGAAGACGAGTCGAAAGATGGTATTATACCTGCATGAAAGTTATTAAACCTCCTAAATTACAAAAAGGGGACACTATTGGTATTGTTGCTTCGTCTTTGCCGGTTTTACCCTCATTTAAGGAAAATTATGAAAGAGGTAAACAAGTGATTTATGATTTAGGATTTAAGACTTATGAGGGAAAGACCATAGGAAAAGTAAGGTGGTGGATGGCAGGGACTCCTAAAGAGGTGGCAGAGGAGATAAATAATATGTTTGCTGATAAAAATATTAAGGCAGTGATGGCCCAAACTGGAGGATATTCTGCGATTTCTGTTTTGGAGTATCTTGACTATGAATTAATAACTCATAACCCAAAACCATTCATAGGCATGTCAGATATGACTGCATACCATTTGGCAATATTTGCAAAAACCGGAATGGTGGGATTTCATATGGATGATGTGACATTTGGCTTTGGCAGGAAGATTAGGGAAGATAAAGGGGAGGGAGAGTGGGTAAAACTTGATAAAGAATTTTTCCTAAAGTTTTTAACAGAACCAGAAGCACCAGGGATTATAAAACCTCTTTCTGAGTGGGAGGAGTGGAGAGAGGGTAAAGCAGAAGGACGTTTAATGGGGGGGCTTTTGCATAGGTTTTCCAACCAAATGGGTACCCCTTATTTTCCAGATTATAAAAATTTTGCAGGGGCTATACTTTTTTGGGAGGAAGTTGGGCAGACTTTACCTGATATAGCCAAATCCTTATACCAGCTAAAATATACAGGAATTTTGGATAAAATTTCTGGAATGTTAATTGGCAAGATTAAATACTTAAAGCCATCAAGAGAAGAAGAGGTGGTTTCTCCAACTGTAAAAGAGCTGGTTTTAGATATTTTAAAAGATTATCAATTCCCCATTATGGCTAATTTGGATTTTGGTCATTTCACAGTCAATATCCCCATGCCACTAGGTCTAAAAGTTTCTTTTGATACTTCCAAGAAAGAACTAAACTTTTTAGAAGGAGCAGTGCTTTAGCTTCTTATGATTTCACAGTTGGGGCATCTTAGGGAAGTATCCCCATAGATTTTGGCTACTTGATCTGACATTTTGAATATCAACTCTGATCCTTCATCTATAGTAAAAATATCAGGGCTGTTATCAAAAGATAAAGTGGCCTTTCCTCGGATAAGCTGGAAAGTCAGAGAATCTTCATCTTTTAGAAATAATGGCGGGATTTTTTCTGTGGTGTTGTTAAAAGCTACTCCAAGTCCATCCTCAAATGTTTGGCCGGTGATGGATTTAAAATAACCGGTGGAGCCGAAAGGAGTAGCTATGACTATTCCGTCACCGATTAGCAGATTATTTATGGATTCCTGCCCGCTCCGACTCGGAGACGAGGCGAGCTTTCGCAGGGATGACAATGGAGTCGTCACCCTAAATCTGATGGTATGGGTAGAATCGGAGTTTCTAACTACAAAATCATTTAAAGCATAAAAATTTTTGTATAACAGAGTGGTTTCTAATTTTTTGTATTCTGTAAGCTGTAGTTTACCCTCCAAAAGTCTTTGTAAGACTACCTTATCATCATGGTTAAGGCATTTTTTACAAAGCTGGCTGTTTCTGATGGGAAGCTTGGGAAGGGAGGGAAATTGTCTTTCTGCAGATAACAGTGTGCCATCCCCACCGAAACTGATTACCACATCAGGCTTTTGGGTGACTATTTCAAAGCCAAAACTTTTAACTAAATCAACAATTTCTTCGGCATCCCTGCCTACTAAGGCTACTTTCATGCAAAGCTATTCTACTACGGGTTTGGGAATTTTTGTATAATGAAAAGCCTAATGGATCAGAAAATTTCTCCTTTTTTAACACTTAAAGTGACTCATTTTAGAAATTATTTACTGGGGGCATTTTTATCTGAGATTGGTAATCAGATGCAGATTGTGGCTGTGGCTTGGCAGGTTTATGAAATTACCAGAAACCCTGCCTCTTTAGGCTTGATTGGCCTGGCCATTGCCGGATTCTTAATCGGAGGGGTGGGGGTAACAGCAGTCTATTTTCTTAACGCCGCCTCCTTTTTATTTTTTATAGGGGCGCTGCTTACTCTTAATGTTTCCTTGCAAAAGCATGATGCTGAGGAGGTGGAGTTTAGTTTTTCCTCAATTTTAGATGGGGTAAAGTTTGTTGCTAAAACTCCCATTTTGGTTGCCACCATGATTTTGGATTTTTCTGCCACCTTTTTTGGCACAGCCACTATTTTAATGCCCCTCTTTGCCCAGGATGTTTTGCATGTTGGCCCTCAGGGATTAGGGTTACTTTATTCTGCCCCGGCCATCGGTGGAGTGCTGGCAGGAGGGTTAATTGCTGCCTTGCATAAAAAGATTGAGCATCAAGGCAGAGCTATAATTTATGCAGTTTTATTATATGGTCTGGCTACCATTGGTTTTGGCTTATCTAAAATCTTTCTGCTGTCTATATTTTTCTTAATACTGCTAGGATTTGGAGATATGGTTTCCACAATCATCAGAAATACCATCAGGCAGATGATTACCCCTGATCAGCTAAGAGGCAGGATGGCCTCAGTGATGAGGATATTCTTTCAGGGCGGGCCACAATTGGGGGATATGGAGGCAGGATTTTTGGCCAAAGCTGTCGGGGGCCCAGCCTCTGTGGTAGTAGGTGGAGTAGGAGTATTAATAGTTTTATCCCTGCTTGCCTTTAAAGGCAAAACCTTAAGGGAATATCATGGCAAAGATTTAGCTGTTTAAAGGAATTTACGTGTAGCGAGCTAGTCGAATCTAAAAGTAGAAAGTATTTTTTCAAAGGTAGCTATATCTAATCTTGTAGGGTCAATTCTAAATCCAATACCAGGGTAAGTTGCATTTTTTAGATTAATCACAGCTCCAATTTCTCCTTGGAAAGCTGGATGAAGAGCTGAGCGATTAAATATAACAACTTCTACACCATTATTATTGAAAAAAGTTTTAATAACGGAATCTGTAATATCAAGAGAATTTGTATAAAATTTATAAAAGATTCTTTTGTCTGATTTTTCGAATCCTATTGTTGCGAACTCTTCACGACCTACGGCAAAATCAGTTGTTGTGCCACCAAAAGAGAATACAGTAGGATAACTATTATCCTTGCTAAAACCTCCTCCAAACAATTTACCTTTCTCACCATCAGATTCATTGACGGCGATTGCACCATAGTTTTCTAAGGACTTAGGATACATAAAGCTAAACCCAATGTTTGTATCTGTAAATGTTTTCCAATTAGCTGTTTCATCTTGGGTAGGAGATGGGATAGGTGTGGGTTTTGGGGTTTGCTCGCCTCGCTTCGCGGGCGAAGCGGGGGAAGTTACCACTGGAGCAGGCGAAGATTTTGGAGTGGATGATCTCCCCAAATAATATGCTCCACCAGCCACAGCTATTACCAATGCTCCAACTATTACCCAGATAAATATTTGCCCCTTTTGCATGAGTTAATTGTATATTTTAATTGGCTCTATTTCTACGGTTTGCTTCTGATAGCTTAAATTTACATCAAAGTGGTCAAAAAATCCTTGCTGGCCCAAAATACCAAAGCCCGTATCATTAATGTCTGCAAAAATTATTTTAGTTTGATAAGTTTTATTACCTATTCTTATTCCCATCTCCCTCTTAAAGCCCTCAATTTCCTCTTTGCCGATTCCCATAAATTTAATTTTATCTTTAGATTTAAGTTTAATATCTAATCCGTGAGCCACACCTAAACTAAATATGCAGTAATCAGATCCAGAATCAATTAAAGCAGAATATACAGCTACTCTAGTGGAGGATTTTAAAATAATTGGAATAATGGGACGGATAATTCTCTGGTTGACCTTAAAATATTCAAAAATCATCCGCTTACAATATGATAGCCTCCAGCAAAAGGCAAGACCTTTTTTGGTACTTGCATCATTAATGGTAATTTAAAACCTTTTGATTCAGCTTTTTCCATAGCTTCTTTTAAAGTTTTTCCTGAAGCCACAACTTTTGGCTTAGTGCGATAGTCCTCAACAGCTACCCATTTGCCCTTGTAATTTCTATTACCATAGATGTGAGTCATATCAATTGCTGGCATAATACGCTAAGTATACTACCCCAAAAGGGTCTTGACAAGAATTAGCAGTCGGGGTATTATACTGCTAATTGTATGGCTGATTTATCTGACAGACAGAAAGCACTTTTAAAAGCAATTGTGGAAGAGTATATAGAAAATGCTGAACCGGTTGGTTCGGAAATTATAGAAAGAAAATATAGCTTAGGGGTCTCCCCTGCCACTATCAGGATCGAGATGGGGAAACTAACTGAGATGGGATATTTGAGACAACCCCATACCTCAGCAGGTAGGACACCTACCTCCATGGGTTTTAGACTCTATGTTTCGGAGTTGATGAAGGAAAAACAACTGCCTATAACTGCTGAAGTTTCTATCAAAGAAAAAATGTGGCAGCAAAGATATAAAGCTGAGCGTTTGCTTAAAGAGGCTGTCATAGCTTTGGCCCAAAGGCTGGATATGTTAGGTTTAGCGCTTGATGATGAGGGGCAGCTTTACTATGCAGGAGCTGCCAATATTTTGGACTGGCCGGAGTTTTATGATATTGATGTAACCAGGTTTGTTTTATCTCTGTTTGATGAAAATCCCAGACTGAAAGAGATTATTGGCAGGGCGGTAGGGCCGGATCCAATTCATATTTTATTCGGTGAGGATATGGAATTTGAGTATTTAAGGCCCACCAGCTTTGTCTTTACCAGATATGAGGCAGGTCAGGATAAAAGTGGAGTGGTAGGGGTAATTGGGCCTGCCAGGATGAATTTTCCTTTAGTTCTGCCTTATGTAAAGTATGTCAGGAATTTATTAAGTGAGGCAATGAGAGTATAAATTCGAAGCACGAAACAAATCTAAAGTACAAATGTTTAAAATTTTGAAAATTTGAATTTTAGTATTGTTTCGAATTTCGAATTTCGAATTTAGGATTTCGAATTTAAAACTATGAGTAAAAAAGCAGATAAAGTACAGGAATTAGAGAATAAAGTGAATGAGCTGGAGGCCCAATTAAAAAGGGCTGTGGCTGATTATCAAAACTTGGAAAAAAGAGTTTCTGAAGGTAGGTCAGAATTAACCAGCTTTGTAGGAGCAGAACTGGTGAAAAAACTTTTGCCGGTGCTGGATCATTTAGAACAAGCATTAGCTGGTATGAGTGAGCAGGATCGTCAAAGCGGCTGGGCAAAAGGGGTAGAGCTTGCTGTTAAAGAGTTTGAGACTGTTTTAGCTTCCGAGGGGCTGGTTGAAATACCAGCAGACGGAGTATTTGATCCGGCCCTTCATGAGGCAGTTGACACACAAGAGGGGGAAGGTAATAAAATATTAAAAGTTGTCAGGAAAGGGTATAATTTAAATGGAAAAGTTTTAAGACCAGCGCAAGTGGTAGTTGGGCGAAGCGTCATTGCGAGCGAAGCGAAGCAATCTAGTTCGGGAGAAGAAGAGAAAGGAGAAACGTCATAAAACGTCATTCCCGCGCAGGCGGGAATCCAATTCCGACCGAGGGGTGGTTAATTGGATCCCGTATCAAGTACGGGATGACAGAAAAAAATCAGAATGACAAATAAAAAAGGAGAAAAATATGACACAAGAATTACTAATAGATGAGCATATTAAAAGCAAGATATTAGCAAATCAGCAAGATTTTATTAGAACAGGACAGGAGACCTGTCTTATAGCATCCGACTCACCAAATTTTGATCAGGAAAAGACTTATGGAGTATATGCCCCAGGTACTGGTAAACCTTCTATTGGTATAGAGGCTACATTAGTTCACTCTATATTAGGAGAGTTATATCTAGATGAACCACAAGTGAGTATATTTGCGAGTACAAAAATAGAGCCAGGACAAAAAATTAGTCAGGAGTGGCCTTTAAGAGATACACTAGTAGGTAAGCATGTTTTTTTAGTGGGTAGCAAGGTGTGGAATGGGGTACCAGATGATACTGATCAGTCACTATATGTTACTTGGACTCTTAGGGGGGCGAAAGGAGAAGAATTGAATGGCTAAAATTGTTGGAATAGATTTAGGAACAACTAATTCAGCTGTGGCTGTAATGGAGGGTGGAAAGCCCAAAGTTATTCACAGCGCTGAAGGGGAAAATATTATCCCCTCAGTTTCAAATCCCATTAAAAATATTGTGGGAAGAGTAGCTAAACGTCAGGCTGTAGTTAATCCAAAAGAAACTATCTTTAGTGTTAAAAGACTGATGGGTCGAAAATTTGATGACCCTGAGGTCAAACGTGATAAAGAGTGGTTGCCATATACCATAAAGAGTGGTAAAAACAACATGGCTGTGGTGGAAGTAGAAGGCCATGAATATACTCCGCAGGAAATTTCTGCCCAAATCTTACAAAAAATCAAAGCTGATGCAGAAAGTTATTTAGGTGAGAAAGTGACAGATGCTGTCATCACAGTCCCTGCTTACTTTGATGATGCCCAAAGACAAGCTACTAAACAAGCTGGAGAGATTGCTGGGCTTAATGTGCAAAGGATTATTAATGAACCAACTGCAGCAGCGCTAGCTTATGGCCTGGATAAATCCCATGCGCACACTATTGCTGTTTATGATCTTGGAGGTGGAACATTTGATATTTCTATTTTGGAATTAGGTGACGGAGTGATTGAAGTAAAATCTACCAATGGTGATACACATTTAGGTGGAGATGATTTTGATCAGCTAATTTTAGACTGGCTGGCAGAAGAGTTTAAAAAAGAACAAGGAGTTGATTTAAAAGGAGACAGACAAGCCTTACAAAGGTTAAGAGACGGGGCAGAAAAAGCCAAGATTGAACTGTCATCTTCCATGGAAGCTTCAATTTCTATTCCCTTTGTCACAGCAGATGCCTCAGGACCTAAACATTTGGAGATGAAATTATCCAGAGCTAAATTGGAAGCTATGGTTAAACCTCTGATTGATAAAACATTTGAAGCTGTCAAAGCTGCCTTAAAAGACTCCAAACATGATCCAAATCCGCCAGCTGGCGGAATTGATGAAGTGGTTTTGGTGGGGGGTATGACCAGGATGCCTGCTGTGCAAAAGGCAGTCCATGATTTCTTTGGGAAAGAACCGCATAAAGGCATAAACCCGGATGAGGTAGTGGCAGTGGGAGCTGCAATTCAGGGAGGAGTGTTGGGCGGGGAAGTTAAGGATGTGTTATTACTTGATGTTACCCCACTGACTTTAGGAATTGAGACCTTAGGTGGAGTCAGAACTCCTTTGATAAACAGAAATACCACTATTCCGTCTTCGAAGAGCGAGATCTTCTCCACTGCTGCTGACAATCAGACATCTGTTGAGATTAATGTGCTGCAAGGTGAAAGGGAGATGGCAGCTGATAATAAATCCTTGGGCCGCTTTATTCTGGATGGTATCCCGCCTGCACCTCGTGGAGTCCCCCAGATTGAGGTCACTTTTGATATTGATGCCAATGGCATTTTAAATGTGACAGCCCATGATAAAGCCACCGGTAAAAAGCAAAATATTACTATTACCGGTTCCACAGGATTGGATAAAGAGGAAGTAGAGAAGATGACTAAAGAGGCAGAGGCACATGCTGAGGAGGATAAAAAGAAAAAGGAAGGAATTGAGATGAGAAATATTGCAGATTCTTTAGTTTATCAAACAGAAAAAACCTTAAAAGATAATGGGGATAAAGTTCCTGCAGACGTCAGGACAGAAGTTGAGCAAAAGCTAAATGAGTTAAAAGAAGCCCTCAAAGGTGAAGACACAGATGATATTAAGAAAAAAGGTGATGCTTTAGGAGAGGTGTTACAAAAAATAGGTTCTGCAATGTATGGAGCCGGAAAAACTCAGAATGACTCAGAACAACCAGAAGGTCAGACTGCCGGTGGATCAGAAAAATCAGGAGAAGCTCCAAAAACTGAAGAGGCTGTTGAAGGTGAAGTGGTTGAGGAAGAGAAGAAGGCAGAATAGACAGATACGTCTTTACGCGGCAACAGTCTATTTAAAATACTCTCTGACTTCTTTTTTAGAAAGATAGATCCAAACAACTGCTGCATATATTACTCCTACCAAATTCTGCCCGAAAAATAGTATAAACCCTAAAGGATAATGAATAAGCCGAGCCCACTCATGCCTCTTTAGCAGACCAAAACCAGAAACTAAGAATGCTATACCAGCTGTGAGTATCAAGATATCGTTAAATTGTAATGAGCTCAATTGCCCTTTTTTAATATTCTCATACCAGAAAAGAAAAAGAGCCAGAGCTCCAAAAATAAGATCTAATATAAAAAATGCTCTGATATTACGTCTTATTTTATCCATGTTAGATTACTAAATAAATCCTAATACTATTGGAACTAATAATCAAGTGGGTGGAAGGTTGTTTTAACCTCATTTTAATTATTTTCATTTATATCCTCCATACATTTATCATACGCAGTAGCATAAATGTATTTTAAACTACGTTCCCACATGGAATGTGGGAATTCAGTTGTAAAGCATTTTTAATGGTGGAAGACTAATTTGTCATGTTCTGTAGACTTCATCATGAGTGCCTATATCATAGAAATAGGCTTCGTCTCCATCCAAGATATAAGCCATTCTAACAGCTTTAGTAATAGAAATACTCCACATATTTTTTAATTCTCCTGATAATTTATGAACCCTTAAGGATTTATGTCTGGGATTTTCTTTAAATAATTGAAGCTGTTTTTTAATCTGTATGGCTAATTTAGGATTCTTCTTGTCAATAACTCTTAGTTCTTTCAGCAACTTTCCATCAAGCCTAATATGCATTAGAGATTTTTGAAGAATTGATCAATGTTTTCCACAAGTACAGATTTATCTTTATTCTTGAGAGCTTCCTTAGCCTTTTTAACTGTTTTATTTGAGGCTTGGAAAACAGGATATTCTAAATCCTCAACGTCCTTTAAGATTAAGTGTCTGATATAGGATGAAATAGGCATATCAAATTTTAAAGCCTTACTTGCTAAAAATTCCTTTAATGCTAAAGGTAGGGTAATTTTAATTTGTGACTGTTGGGTAACCATAATATCCATATATTATCACCGATTAATGTACTTTTCAAGTACTAGCACTTTTGAGGCTGGACTGCTATAATACTAATCCAATGGCAAAACGAGATTACTATGAAATTTTAGGGGTAAATAAATCAGCATCTGCGGATGAAATAAAATCTGCTTATAGAAAGCTGGCCAGGAAGCATCATCCTGATATAGATAAATCTGCCGGGGCTGATGTGAGATTTAAAGAAATAGGGGAAGCTTATCAGGTTTTATCTGATCCCCAAAAAAAAGGAGCCTATGACCAGTTTGGTCATGCTGCTTTTGACAGGGGAGCCGGCGGTGGACCCTTCGGAGGAGCTCAGGGCTGGCCCTTCGGCGGAGCTCAGGGCCAGGGTGGATGGCAGCAATATTCCTGGTCTACATCCGGTAACCCTAATGTCCAGTTTGATTTTGGCGGATTTGAAGATCCCTTTGAACTTTTTGAACAGATTTTCGGGGGTGGTTTTGGGCAAGCCATGAGAAGAAGGCCTACATACCAACTGAATTTAACTTTTGATGAAGCCATTCATGGAGTAACTAAAGAAGTTGAGGTAGAAGAAAGAAATCAGCAGGGCAGATTGAGCAGAAAAAGATTAAAGATTAAGGTTCCACCGGGCGTGGATAACGGTACCAAGATGAGGTTTGGGGATATGGATATTGTGTTTAATGTGGGAAGAAACCCGGAATTTTTAAGAGAAGGAGCAGATATTTTTTCGGAAATTACTATTTCCATTCCCCAATTGGTTTTGGGGGATGTGTTTGAAGTAACTACTGTTTCTGGGAAAGTGAAAGTAAAAGTTCCTCCAGGAACCCAGCCCGGATCTTTAGTTAAATTAAAAGGAAAAGGTGTTCCCAGAATAGGTGGAGGCCCGCTGCGCCCGCGAAGCGAGGCGAGTCACGGAGATCATTATGTCAGGGTAAACTTAAATGTCCCGCAAAATCCATCTAAACAGGAAAAGGAGTTATATGAAGAATTAAAAAACTTATCCTCCCGAAAAACAGGCTGGTTTTAAACCTGCCTGCCCTGACTGCCGTCAGGCAAGGCTTGACTTCAAGAGAGTAAAAAGTTAAAATAAGCAAGGTTAATAATCCGAAGGATTACAGGAAGCGGAGCGACTATATTACAAAGTAATACAGGAAGCGGAGCGACTATAATCCATTATACTTGGAAAGGTGGGCTAGTCCCACCTTTTTATTTAGGATATAGGGTATAGCGTTTAGGGTATAGTTAGAAAATAAAAACTAACCCCTAAACCCTATTCACTAATCCCTAGTTATTATGGCACAGGCACGAACAGAATTTGCAGCAGCTTTAAATCAAATAGCCTCTGAAAAAGGGGTGGATCCGTCTGTGGTGACAGAAGCAATTAAGGCAGCTGCTTTAGCTGCCTACAAAAAAGATTTAATGCTTAGAAATGAGCCGGTGCCTGACGATTTTGAAGAATTTACCTCCGAAGTAGACCCTGCCAGCGGTGAGATTAAGATTTTTAATAAAGATAAAAATGTCACCCCTCCGGGTTTTGCCCGAATTGCAGCCTCCATTGCCAAACAGGTAATTATGCAGCGTCTTAATGAGGCAGAACGTGGAGCCATCCTTTCCGAATATGAAGGTAAGCTGGGTAGTGTTATCTCCGGAAATATCCAAAGACAGGAAGGAAATACTTATTTTGTAGATTTGGGTCGGGCTGAGGGAGTTTTGCCTCCATCTGAACAAGTGCATACAGAGATGTATTCTCAAAATCAAAGATTAAAATTTTTGGTAAAAGAGATCAGAGAAAGCGGCAGAGGTTCTGAGGTGGTTGTTTCCAGATCAGATCCTGCTTTGGTCAAGGCTTTATTTGCCCTGGAAGTGCCGGAAATCCAATCAGGGGCAGTGGAGGTCAAAGTGATTGCCAGAGAGGCTGGTTCCAGAACCAAAATTGCGGCCATATCCACTCAAGAAGGTGTTGATCCGGTGGGATCCTTGGTCGGGCAAAAAGGAGTGAGGGTTCAGGCTGTGATGGGTGAACTGGGCGAGGAAAAGATTGATATTATTTCCTATTCAGAAGATCCAGCCAGCTTTATTGCCTCAGCCCTTTCCCCTGCCAAAGAAATTCAAGTCAGATTAAATGAGGCAGATAAGATAGCCACAGTCACTGTACCACAGTCGCAACTGTCTTTGGCAATAGGCAAGGGCGGACAAAATGTCAGACTGGCTGCCAAATTGACTGGTTGGAAAATAGATATTGTGGGAGCAGGAGAACCAGAGGTAGTTGAGGAAAAGAGTAACGAGGATAAGAGTGATGAGGCAGAAAAAACAGAAACAATAAAGACAGAAGAGGGTGGGGAAGCAGCTGGTGAAGGGACTGGAGAGAAGAAAGAGAAGCCACAAGGTGGGACAGCAACTTCCACAGATGATACTGAGCCAGATAAAAATGAGAGTAAAGAAAATAGCGTTTAGCGTATAGTTATGGAATGCTTTAAACAACTAAACTCGATACGCTATACTATAAACCCTAAATATGGAACAAATACGACCACCAATAGTAACAATACTGGGTCATGTAGACCATGGAAAAACAACACTCCTTGATTTTATCAGGAAATCTGCTGTTGCCGCAAAAGAACACGGAGGCATTACCCAACATATTGGAGCCTATCAGGTTGAACATGATGGTCAGCTGATTACTTTTATAGATACTCCCGGTCATGCCGCTTTTGAAAAGATGCGCTCCCGAGGGGCCAAAGTGGCAGATATAGCAGTGTTGGTGGTGGCTATAGATGATGGGATTATGCCTCAAACAGTTGAGGCTATCAAGCATATTCAGGAGGCAAAGGTACCACTGATTGTTGTAGTGAATAAGGTGGATTTATTGGGTGGTAAGGGTGACGTAATGAGCCTGCCAGCTAATCTGGAGAAAATTAAAAAGCAGTTATCAGATCAGGGTGTAACTGTGGAAGAATATGGAGGAGATGTGCCAATAATTCCTATTTCTGCCAAAACCGGAGCAGGTGTAGATAAGTTATTGGAGATGATTTTACTTGTTGCGGAAATGCATGAGATTAAAGGTGATCCAAATTTACCGGCTGCAGGAGTTGTCATTGAGGCAACTTTGGATAAATTCAAGGGGTCTGTGGCCACAATTTTGGTCAGAAACGGGACTTTGAAAAAAGCTGATCAGATTATTGTTGGCGGAGTCAAAGGCAAGATCAGAGGATTGTTTGACTTTAATGGTAAAGCAGTTGAGCTGGCAGGTCCTTCAACTCCGGTTGAAGTATTAGGATTGGAACGTGTGCCAGAGGTGGGAGCAACTTTAGGCCAGGAGCTAGAGGGTTCTGCCAGAGGCGGCAGAGAGTCAGAAGTAAAATCTTTAGTAGATAAACTGAAACAAGGCGAGACTAAAACTTTAAAAGTTATTATTAAAGCTGATAAGCAAGGATCGCTGGAGGCTATTCAAACATCATTGGAGAAATTTAACGAGGAAAGAAAAGTCATCAATTTTATTTTTACCGCCACCGGTGATATTGGAGAAGAAAATATTAAACTGGCAGCAACAGTGGGAGCAATTGTGATTGGTTTTAATGTTAAAGTGGCGCCAATAGCTCAAAAAATGGCGGAAAACGAACATGTTTTAATAAGAAATTACAATATTATATACGAACTTTTGGATGATATTGAGGAAGTGGTTAATACATTGCTTGAGGTGGGGCAGCTGGAAGAGGTTTTTGGACGCGCCAATATTATTGCCGAATTTCCTTATGGCAAAGGCGAGCGGATTGCCGGATGCAGGATATTAGAGGGAGTAATTGCCAAAGGGCAAAAAATCAGAGTTTTAAGGGATGGACAAGTCATTGGTGAAACCAAACTTAAATCTTTAAGAAAAGTTAAAGAGGAAGTTAATAAGGCGGAAAAAGGTAATGATTGCGGGATGCTTTTTGATCCCAAGGTTGATTTTCAAGTAAATGATGTAGTGGAATCTTTCAGGGTTATTGAGTAGGCTGAGATACATCGGTAACACTTTTCTTTTTGAACGACCCTTGCTTTTTGATTTTATCACGTCTATCTTATTCATATAGCCCAATTAGAACTTCTGACCCTTTTCACTAGCTCCTGAAGCTATTTTGGTCATTTCTTGCTCAGTTGCACTGCCAACAAAGTTTAATCGTGCGATAAATTTATCAATAAATTCTTCTTTTGCCATAGATTTAGAAGTGTTACCGATGTGCCCTGCTCGTTCAGTTATTTGACTCTGATAGATTTATAGGATAGAATCCAACCATAGCTGCCTCTTTAAATGAAATACGATTCACAAATTGTTGAACTGAAAAATTTACTGCCTACTGCCAAAAATATTTTAATTGCTTTACCTGCGGGCGCAGATATAGATAAGCTGGGAGCAGGATTGGCTTTATTTTTAACTTTGGAAGCTAATGGTAAACAGGTCAGTGCGGTATCTGATGATGCAATTACAGTTGCCCAATCACATCTTTTTGGGGTAGATCATATTCAAAAAACTCTTCCCTCAACAGATGGCGGGAATTTAACCATCACTTTGGAAGGGGTAGCTTCATCCGACGGGACAGTTCCGGCCTTGGAAAAATTGGACTGGGCTACAGCAGGAAATAATTTAAATTTGGTTTTTCATGTACTGCCGGGTCAAACTTTTCAGCCGGCAAGGATTGTCCCGCACTATCAGGGATCAGGTTTTAATTTAATTTTTGTGGTTGGAGCAGTTAATTTAAATGCTTTAGGAAATATATATCTGCAAAACCAGAATGCTTTTTCAGGAACCCACATTGTCAATATTGATACTCAAGTTGCCAATACCAGTTTTGGTGCGACCAATGTTTTGGATACAAACGCCTCATCCGTTTGTGAAGTTATGGGCAATTTAGTTACTGATCTGGGTTATTCCTTGGATGCGGATTGCGCCAGTAACTTACTGGCAGGAGTTTTTGAATCAACAAATAACTTAACAGATGCTAAAACTACTGCGGATACTTATATGGTGGTGGCAAACTGTTTAAGAGTTGGTGGGAGGAAACCATTTTATGAAACACGTTCCTCCATAGCACCATCTCAGCCTCCTCAACCTGCTTATGATTGGACTGCACTGATGCCTGCGTCGCAAGGTGAGCCAACAGGCCAGCCTATCTCCCCCGCAGTACCACAATCTCCAGGACCATTCGTTTCCGACTATGCAGTGCCGCCGGTTGTGCAACCTACCCCTCAAACCCAGCCAATTGATGTGGGGGATGATGCCCAGGTTGTGGTAGAACAGCCTTCACCAGAGGAAAGACCTTACGGGGAGGGTGTTATTTCAGAAACTCCGGAACCGGACTGGCTGACCCCCAAGATCTTTAAAGGCTCATCATTGGGATAAACTTCCTTTGTCTTATGACTGAGTCTGATCAAATACATGTTGATGCAAGCCTTTCACAAATAGGTGTTGTTACTTCTACACTTATGCTTCTGAGAAAAATTAGGGGTTTTCCACGAAGTCTACATGTTGGTGATCCAGATTATACGCCTGCCCAACGTCGCCAATTCCTTCTTGATGCCGAGTTGGTCGGTTCAGTATGTGCCCACCGCTTAATTGTTCCTCCTAACAGACCAGTTACTGAGGAAGGGGATAATTGGTTTAGGACGATGATTGAGTTATCTCCTAAATATTTTGGTTTTCCAGCAGTAACAAGATCTTCTTTGGAAGAAGCTGCTCAGAGAGTAGAAAGTAACCTCGGTTTACTTAATGCTCTAGCCCCAACTATTACTAATCCAGATACTCAAGCGGAATTTCAAAAGCATCTCCTAGATGACAACGCGACCGGTCTATCATTTCAAGATCTTTTCGATCATCAATTAGCTATCTTTTCACCTCTAGCGACGGATTATTTAACAGCTTGTTTGCTACGTAGATTCGTTGCAATTTATCTGACTCCTGATTGTTTCATTTTAAAACCAGTCATATTAGATAGATATTTAGAGTTAGTAGCAATGCCAGATTGTGATAAGGATCAAAGTTGGATGGTTGGTATTAATAGAAGCGGAGTGTTTATTGAAAACAATTCTAGCTATGATACCCTAAAAGCTACTTGGAGAGCTGTAAGAAGATTACGACTGTAGAGATCTGAACTACGTTTAGCTTTACACCCCAAGGGTGTAATCGTAAGTTTGTACCATTTACTTGTACGATTGCACACCACAATGGTAAAGATTGCCAAGGCTTCACTCTTCGTAATGACAAAGTAAAGCTCTATATTTCTCCGCTAATAGTTGTCAGTTTGCCAAACAGAGATTTTTTGGTGGATTTATTTAAAAGAGCTGTTAGCTTTTTATCAATTTGACCAAAGGCTGCAAAATTTGGTGAAATCCCTATCACTCCTGTTTTTAAACTTTGTTGAGCCAATTGCTTAAAATCTTTAATATTTCGCGTGACTATTAATCTTCCCAGTTTGCAAGCTAAATCATAAACCTCCGGATCAGGAAGGCCAGTAATATTGAAATCTGCCGATATGTGTTTGACATCAAATCTTCTATTTAAGATTGGGAAATCTTTCCTGGTAGGAAAATTTTCATCAAGTAACAGTTTGTGCTTGTAAAAGCGTTTTCTTGGCTTCATCATGGACTATATCTATCAGTTCATCAAGTGCCCCCTCTAATTTCTCCGTTCCCACCCAGGGATACATTTTATCTATCTTTTTTAGGGTATAACCCTGTTTCAAAAGAGACAAAATAACATCAATAGGTACTCTTGTCCCAACAATACAGGGTGCTCCGCCCATGATATCAGGTTTGGAGGTAATATACTTTTTCATGATGTTAGAATAGCATAAACTTGCATATTTGAAAAGTTTCTGTTAGAATATCCGCAAACTAAATTTAGAGCAACGTCTTGGCACCGAGGTTGTTTCACAAACAGAAAGGATATCCTCCTACGCTAAAGCTTCGGAGGACAAAGGATGCCACTTGATCCAAAGATAAAGCAGAAGATAATTAAAGAGTTTGCAACAAAGTCGGGTGATACAGGTTCTCCTGAGGTACAGGTTGCGCTTTTAACAGAGCAGATTAAGAATTTAACTTCTCATTTAAAAGAACATACTCATGATATTCACTCCCGACGGGGACTTTTATCAATGGTCAACAAAAGAAGAAGGCTGCTGCAGTATTTGTTTAAAAAAGATCACGAAAGATATACAATGGTGATAGACAAATTAGGACTTAGTAAATAAGCAAAGCTTGCTTTTACGATGTAAAAGTAGAAGATAGAGGATGGATGGTAGAGGATAGATTTTGATGATGGAGAATGGAAGTTAGAAATATCTAGTTTCTATCTTCTATCTTCAAAGTACTATCTTCAATTTTCTATCATCCATCGTCCAAAATATGAACAAAATTATAACAAAAGAAATTGACCTCAATGGTCGCAAATTAAAATTAGAAACAGGCAAGTTAGCCTTACAGGCTGATGCATCAGTGGTGGTTTCATGGGGTGAAACAGTTATTTTAGCAACTGTTGCCACTCAACCCTTAGCAGAAGACATTGGCTATTTCCCCCTATCTGTGGAATATGTGGAAAAACACTATGCCGGCGGGAAAATCTCTTCATCCAAGTTTGTCAAAAGAGAAGCCAAGCCAACTGATGAATCTGTTTTAACAGGAAGACTGATAGACCGTTCTGTCAGACCCTTATTTCCTAAAGATTTTAAGATGCATGAAGTACAGATTATTTTGACTGTTTTATCCATTGATCAGATGAATGATCCTGATATTGTCGGTTTAATTGGTGCCTCAGCTGCACTTTCTATCTCATCAATTCCCTGGAATGGGCCTTTGGCCGGCATCAGAATTGGGGCAAAAGACGGCTCATTAATTGTTAATCCCACCATGGATCAGATAGAACATCTGGATATGGATCTTGTGGTCGCTTCCGGTCGCGAGAAAGTAGTGATGATAGAAACAGGAGCAAAACAAATTGATGACCAGATCGTCTTTGCAGGCATTAAAGAGGCGCATCAACAGTCTCAACAAATAATTAATTTAATAGAGGAATTTATCAAAGAGGCTGGAAAAGAAAAAACGAAGATTTCTCATCTGGAAGCAGCAATTGAAGAGGCCTTAATGACCGAGGTAACAAAATTAACCCACAAAAGAATTACAGCTGCACTGTTTGACAACGAGCATCCCTGGCATGAGGCCACAGGTGATTTAATAAAAAAGGAACTGGCTGCTCAGTATCAAGAAACTTTAACCCCGCAAATCATATCCGGAATTTTTGACAAGGTTGCCAAAGAAATTTTACACGAAACTGTTTTGACAAAGAATAAAAGAGTTGATGGCAGAGCCATGGATGAGGTCAGGCCTTTGGATATAGAAGTAGGATTTTTACCCAGAACTCACGGGAGCGCTCTGTTTCAAAGAGGAGACACACAGGTTTTATCTGTCACCACTTTAGGCGCTCCATCTTTGAAACAGACCTTAGATGGTATGGAAGGGGAAAGGCAAAAAAGATTTATGCACTATTACAACATGAGCATTAATCCCTTTTCGGTAGGTGAGGTAAAAAGGCTCGCGTCTCCTAACAGAAGAGATGTTGGGCATGGTGCTTTAGCAGAAAAAGCGATACTGCCTGTGATACCTGCTGAGGATGTTTTTCCTTATGCAATAAGAGTGGTGTCAGAGGTTTTGGCAGCCAATGCTTCTACGTCACAAGCTGCTGTTTGTTCCGCCACGCTGTCTCTTTTAAATGCTGGTGTGCCACTTGTAGAACCTGTTGCCGGAATTGCCATGGGACTTTTCTCCAGTGAGAAAAAACTTCAGGTCGTCACAGACATGAGAGCGGTTGAGGATTTTTACGGCGAGATGGATTTTAAGATAGCCGGGACCAAGAACGGCATTACTGCTATTCAAATGGATACCAAGCTGGACGGTTTGACTTTTGAGATTATAGAGGAGGCTTTAAAGCAGGGTCAAAAAGGCAGGCTTAAGATTCTTCAGGAAATGGAAAAAATTATACCCTCAGCAGGCCCCCTGTCTCCCCATGCCCCAAGAGTGGAAATATTGCATATTAAACCTGAAGAGATTGGACTGCTGATTGGAACAGGCGGAAAAACCATTAATTCCATTATTAATAAAACAGGCGCCCAAATTGACATTGAGGATGATGGAACTGTCATGGTTTCTGCTGTTAAGAGTGAAAGCGTTGATAGAGCATTGGAGGCAATCAACGGGATGTTTAAACAAATAAACGTGGGCGATGAATTTGTGGGGAAGGTTGTCAGACTTGCTCCATTTGGAGCATTTGTGGAAATTGCTCCTGGCAAAGACGGACTGGTGCACATTTCCCAGATGGCTCCGGGCCATGTGGCGGCGGCAGAAGATATTGTATCTGAGGGACAGGAAGTTAAAGTCAGAGTGACAGATGTTTCACCTGAGGGAAAAGTGGGTTTATCCATGCTTTTTGGAGCAGACATGAAGCCGGAATCTGAGAATAGACCCCGTTTTAGTAGCGGCTTCAGACCTGCAGGGGGTTTTAGATCAGAGGGCTCGTCTCGCTTTCGCTCTGGCCCGCCTAGACGCGAGGCTGGCGAAGCGGGTGGATTTAGGCCGCGTCCTTCATTTGGAGACTCGCCTCGCTACGCGGGTGGAGCGGGTAGGCCCAGAAGTGGTGGGTTTGGTGGCGAGAGAAGCAGTGGCGGGTTTAGAGAAAGAAGCGGCTTTGGCAGAAGGTCAGGCGGGTTTGGCAGTCGCGGCGGAGGAAATCGAAGCGGGCGCGCCTATGGCGACGCAAAGCGCGGCGGATTTAACCGCTAAGTGTTAGAATATTGGTGATGGAAAATTCTGCCCCAAATATAATTGAAGAGTTAAAGATTAAAATTACTCAAGCTAATCTTCCTCAAGAGGTTGCTGAAAAGTTACTCAACCTTTTAAAATTTTCAGGTCCGCCAGCTGGCGGAGGGGTGGAGCTGGAGAAAACAATTGCCTATATAAATTTTGTGCTTTCCTTGCCTTTTGGTAAATATGCAGAGGATATTTTGGATATAAATAGGGCTAAGCAGATTTTGGATAAAAATCACTATGGTTTGCAAGTAGTTAAGGATAGAGTTTTAGAATACTTAGCTGTGATGATTTTAAATAAAAGAAATCCTGAGCGAGCATCGCGAGTCGAAGGACATGCCCCAATTTTACTTTTTGTCGGGCTGGTGGGAAGCGGTAAAACCTCTTTGGCCTCATCAATTGCAGAGGCTTTAGGCAGATCCTTAGTAAGAATTCCTTTTGGAGGACTGGGAGATCCGGCCACTTTAAGGGGACAAGGCAGACAAAAAGACGGAGAGCCGGGACAAATTATGAAAGCCGTAAAATTATCTAAAGCTTCAAATCCTGTTATTTTACTTGATGAAATAGACAGGGTGGCAGTGGAGCACAGAATAGATTTAATGGGAGTTTTGGTTGAGCTTTTAGATCCTGCGCAAAATCAGACATTTTTGGATCATTATTTGGATTTTCCTTATGATTTATCACAGGTGTTATTTATCGCCACAGCCAACAATACCGGAAATATTGCAACTGCAGTAATGGACAGATTAGAGCCGATACAGATGCCGGTCTTTTCGGATGAGGAGAAATTAATTATCGGTAAAGACTACCTGCTGCCAAAAGCTTTGGATGAAGCAGGCCTGGAAAAAGGCACGATCATTATAGATGAGTCTGTCTGGCCAAAAATTATCAGGCCGTTAGGATTTGATGCCGGAATCAGGTCTTTGCAAAGGGCCCTACAGGGAATATGCCGCAAAATTGCCAGGAAAATGGTGGAGGGAGAAAAGGGTCCATTTAAGATCACAAATGATGAGAATCTGGGAGAATATTTGTCAGGATAATTTCAAATTTCAAATGTCAAATGTCAAATTTCAAATTTCAAATCAAATCCAAATATCAAATTTTTAAATTTTTAAAATTTAGATTTCGACATTTATTTATCATTTGTAATTTGGATTTTGTCATTTGGAATCTATCTATATGAAGACTTTATGAAGACTTTTAAACCAAGATTTGCACCACAACTAAATAGCAATCAGGCCTTGAGGTTGATTCCTTTAGGCGGTGTCGGTGATGTGACCAAAAATATGTATGTGTATGAGTATGGTAATGATATTATTATCGTTGATTGTGGAGTGGGGTTTCCGGATGAGGGCATGCCGGGAGTGGATTTAGTTATTCCGGATATTTCATATTTGCGCTCAAAAGTCAATCAGATCAGGGCCATCTTAATTACCCACGGACACGAAGACCACATCGGCGGACTGCCCTATATCTGGCCGGAACTGCAGGTTCCTATCTATACCCAAAGATTAACAGCAGGTTTTATAAAGAATAAATTTACAGAACACAACTTACCTAAAAATAAAATTATAGAGGTAAAAATTAATGAGAAGTTGGAATTGGGAAATTTTAAAGTTTCTTTTTACCAGGTTTCACACTCTGTCCCCGACTCCACAGGAATTGTGATTAAAACTCCTGTGGGGATGATAGTTCATCAGGCTGATTTTAAGATTGACTGGACTCCTGTTTCAGGACAGGTGACGGATGTGGCAACAGCTGCCAAATTGGGGGAGGAGGGAGTTTTGCTTTTGCTGATGGACTGTTTAAGATCAGACAAGAGTGGATTTAACAAATCGGAAAAGTCCATAGAGGGCACTTTTGAAAAAGCTGCTTTGGAAACTTCCGGAAAACTTTTACTAACTATGACTTCATCAAATGTGTCAAGGATGCAGCAGGCTATCAATGTGGCAGCCAAATTAGGAAAGAAAGTGGCGGTGGTGGGCCGTTCTTTTGAAAAGAATTTTCAGGTAGCAAGAGATTTGGGATACTTGCATGTTCCGCCCGGAGTAATGATTGCACCGGAAGCTATAGACTCCTATGCCCAAAATAAAGTGATGATACTTATTGCGGGTTCACAGGGCCAGGCAGAGTCATCTTTAGCGCGGGCAGCCAACGAGGAACACAAGCAGGTTAAGCTTAAAGAGGATGATTGCGTGGTATTTTCCGCAGACCCCATCCCTTCCACAGAATCTGCCCAAAACTCCTTAATAGATTCCCTGACCAGGTTGGGGGTCAATGTGATTTATTCGGCAGTTACCTCTGATTTGCATGTTTCAGTTTTGCCCAGTACGGAAGTTTTAATTCGCGATAGCAAAGGAGTAGTTAAATTGGAACAAATTCAAAATCTTCAAGGTTCCGTAGAAGCTTATTCATTTGATAGAAAATATTGCATATCTTCTTGGCAAAAGGCTAAAAAAATAGAACATCAATATAAAGGAAAAGTTTACAAAATTACTACTAAATCAGGTCGATCAGTTGAAGTTACCAAAGGACACAGCTTATTTGCATTAAAAAATTGTGAATTGGTGGAAATTAAAAGTGAGAATTTACAAATAGAGGATTATTTGGTTATACCAAAATCATTACCGTTTTTAGAAACGGAACGAACAATCAGCCTAGCGGATCAGGTGCTTAATAAAAAAGGATATTCACAAAAGGCTGGTTTTGTTTTCTACAGTGGTAATTGTATTGGTCCAGCGCAGTTGGGAATAGATAATAAATTATGTAGATTGTTAGGTTACTATTTAGCTGAGGGTAGTGCTCCACGCCATTTATCAATCGTATTAAATGTTCAAGAGTCTGATTTAGCTGAGGAAATTGTAGGGCTTATCAATCAACTTTTGAAATGTTCTCTCTACAGACAAACAAGAGGTAATACACAAGAGATTGCTTTTGGTACGCCATTTCTTGGGCGCATTTTTAAGAGTTGGTATGGTAATAGGGCCAATACTAAAAGGATTCCCGAGTTTATCTTTAGTGCCTCTGAAGAAAGAAAATTACACTTTTTAGGTGCTTATGTTAATGGAGATGGGGGTATTGATAAAGGCGCTAAGCATTCGAGAATCAGAGTTAAAACTGCATCTAAGAAACTTGCCTCAGATTTGTTGTATTTATTTAGCAGCATAGGGATAGTAGCTAAGTTTGATCACCTTGAACAACTTCCAGAAAGATCGCTTGGAAAATATAAGCTAAAAGCAACACAATCATATGTAATAAGGCTCCAAGGCAAAGATTATATTAGCAAGCTATTGCCTTATCTATCTAAGAAGTTTCAGGATTATTTTTCTGAATATTATGATAGTAATGAAAGAATTACTTATACTATTACTCATGCGCCTGAATCTTTGCCTGTGCATGAGATTAATTTGCTTGAGGAGGTAAGTCCAAAGATTGGTACCACTTTAGCTAAGATTTACAATGAGCTTAAAGATCAAAAGACCAATCTTTCTCAAACGCTTATAAATCGACAAATTATCGAGAGAGATGCAGAAATAATTGGCAATCCACTCATTTATTATTTAGGGGGAGATTTATTATTTGATCCGATTAAAAGTATTGAACTTTCTGAGTATGAGGGTGCTGTTTATGATCTATCAGTCCCAGGACCAGAAAATTTCCTGGGAGGATTTGGAGGTATATTTTTGCATAATTCAGGCCATGCCGCTCAAGACGAGCTGAAACTGATGGTTAATTTACTAAAACCCAAATTTTTATTGCCAATCGGCGGCACTTTTCGGCATATGCGGATGTTTTCCAAAATGATACAGGATATGGAGTATAAAAAAGAACAGATCATGGATACTCAAGCCGGTAATATTTTGGAGGTAAGGGCGGGTGGAATTAAAGTGGTGGGGGATATAGATGTGCAGAATGTTTATGTTGACGGGTTGGGAGTTGGGGATGTTGGGCATGTAATTTTGCGGGATCGGCAAAAGATGAGTGAGGAAGGGGTAGTAGTTGTGGTAGTATCGGTTGATCAACACAGCGGAAAATTAAACTCTGAGCCGGATATACTATCTCGGGGATTTGTCTTTGAGGACATGGCGGAAAAACTGCTTGATGAGGCCAAAGCAATTGTCAGGAATACCCTGGAGCAGCATCAACACAAAACCGTTGACTGGCACTTTATTCGCAAAATGATCGAGGAATCTTTAGGAAAATTTTTATATGAAGCAACGGAAAGGAGACCTTTAATACTGCCGGTGGTAGTGGAGATTTAATGTCCCATAGTGTGGTATGATATAATACGAATTATGTCCAGAAGAAGATCGGTTTACAGACTCCCGAAATTAAGGCTTAAACACAAAACTATCACTGCTGTTGCCTCCCTGGTTGCTTTCAGTCTGGCTATACTTTCCACTGTTTCTTTGGCAACAGAGTCCCAGGTTCTTTCCTTCTGGAGGGATTTTTTAACAGAAGCTTTAGGCTGGATGAGTATTACTGCGCCGTTCATTTTTTTGTTCTCAGGATTGGTTCTGACTAGAGCAAAATGGAGATTTGCCCAGACTAATGTTTTATTGGGATTTATTTTAATAGTTTTAGCGCTGATTTCCCTGACAGCTGCAGTCAGATTTGACAGGGCCGGTTTATTGGGTCAGACAATCTGGAGCCAGCTGTCATCCTTTGTGACTGCTTTGGGTGCGGGGGCCCTTTTGGTTTTGGTATTTTTAGTAGGTCTGGTGGTCTTTTTTAATACTTCTTTGCAGCAAATTTTTAGTATTTTTGTTTGGATATTTAGGGCATTTAGGGATCAAATCTTCAAGCCCGTCTTTTTAAGGCCCCGTACTTTTGAGGCCAAACATATTCCAATTAAAGTCTCAGGGGTAGAGGAAAAGGTTGTTTCCAAATCCGCTCCCACTCAACAGAAAGAGGTGGTGATTGCCGATACTCTGGTGCAAAATGTGGCCGGCAAGTCGGCTGTCTGGAAGTATCCGCCTGTTAATCTTTTATCCGATAAAGTCGGATCTCCTGCTGAGCGGGGGGATGTGAAAAAGAATGCCGATATTATCGAGAAAACTTTGGATTCATTTGGGATTGATGCGGATGTGGCGGAGGTAAATGGCGGGCCAGCGGTCACCCAGTATGCTTTAAAAATTTCAGCGGGAACAAAAATTTCCAAAATTGCCAATCTGCAGCATGATATTGCTTTGGCGCTAGCTACCCCCACAGGTACTGTTAGGATTGAAGCACCGATTCCGGGAAAGTCTTTGGTGGGAATTGAGGTGCCAAACAGGTCGTTGGAGGTGGTGGGGCTCAAAGGCATTTTAACCTCGGACGAGATGCAAAAACACAGATCTAAACTGGCTGTAGCTTTAGGCAGGGATACTGCTTCAAGACCTCTGATTGTGGATATTGACAGGATGCCGCACTGTCTGATTGCCGGCACAACAGGATCTGGAAAATCTGTCATGCTTAATGCTTTTATTGCCTCCCTCCTTTTTAGAAATTCCCCGGATGAGCTCAAGCTTATTCTGATTGATCCCAAAAGGGTGGAACTGACCAACTTTAACGGCATTCCTCATCTTTTAACCCCGGTTATTACAGAGCCTGAAAAAATACTCTCAGCCCTCAAGTGGGCCATGGCAGAGATGGAAAGAAGATATAAATTATTTCAATCAGCAGGAGTGAGAAATATTAGCGGGTTTAATGAAATGTCAGGTTTTCAGGCTCTGCCCTATATTATCATTGTGGTTGATGAACTGTCGGATTTGATGATGTTTGCACCGGTGGAGATTGAAGATGCCATCACCAGGATTGCTCAACTGGCTCGTGCTACAGGCATCCATCTGGTGGTGGCTACCCAGCGGCCATCTGTTGATGTGATCACCGGTTTAATTAAAGCCAACATTCCCTGCAGAATTGCTTTTAATGTTTCCAGTATGGTTGATTCAAGAGTAATTTTGGACGGGCCGGGGGCGGAAAAACTGCTGGGTCGTGGAGACATGTTGTTTTTGCCCCCTGATGCTTCAAAGCCAATCCGTATCCAGGGAGTTTATGTGCAGGATGAGGAAATTGCCAGTATGATCAAGTATCTTAAAGGAACCGGTATTGCTCCGCAGTATTCGGCAGAGGTGACCGAGATGCCGCTTGGCAGATGGGGTGGAAAGGGCGGCAATGGAGGAGACAGAGATGAACTTTTTGAAGAAGCAGTCAGGACTGTCTGCCAGTATGATCGCGCCTCAGCATCATTACTTCAGAGAAGATTAAAAGTGGGATATGCCAGAGCAGCCAGGATTTTGGATGAGCTGGAGGGAGCAGGCATTGTGGGAGTGGGTGAGGGTAGCAAGCCACGGGATGTTTTGGTTAAAAATGCAGATGAATATTTTGCAGCCCAAGCTGGAGGAGCTGAAAACTGATGTCTGGAAAAACCATTGCCACAATTTATTTCTACATAATCTCTGCAGCCTCTTTGGCTTTAATTGTGATTGGGATTTTTAATGCGGTAAATTTTATTATTAATACTACTCAATATGATAAATACC
>CAYNFQ010000012.1:0-38824 GCA_964396715.1 uncultured Gammaproteobacteria bacterium | reverse complement strand
TAGAAAGAGTTTGTGCTGTTGGGATAACCCAATTTTAATTATGCACCAGACTCTATATAAATCAAGTAGACAAATTCTCTTCTATCAACTTTAACATTTCTTTTTTAAATCTTTCTTTAGAAAACTTTTCAGCATTTTTGCGCAAATCTTCTGCCTTAAATTGTTCTTCCCTAAACTTCCCTAATACCCTAACCAGCTCATCCACAGTTACTTGGCCAGGTCCTCCGTACAACAGCCCAGTTTTTCCCTCCACCACTGTTTCTAAAAATCCACCTGATGCCGGAGCAATCACCGGAGTTCCTGCAGCCTGGGCCTCAACTGAGGTTATCCCAAAATCCTCATCTTCTGAGGCCACAATTAAAGCTTTGGCATTTTGCAAAAGCTTCACTCTCTCCTCATCACTAACCCATCCAAGAAACTCTGTAACTTCATTATGTTCTCGACCGAGAAGTTTTTGAAGATTAATAAGTTCAGGACCAGAGCCTGCTACTTTAAGCGGTAATCCCAACTTCCCACATGCTTCCACCACTACTTCCACTCCTTTCCCTCTTACCAGCCTACTTAAAACCAGAAAATAGCTATCAGCTTTCAGCTTTCTGTCTTCAGACTTTCTGATAGCTGACGACTGACGACTGATATCTATTACATCCACCGGCGGATATATAACTACACTATCTCTTCTGTAAAACTTTTTAATTCTTTGTTGGATATTCTTGGAATTAGCCACCAAAATATCCGGCCGCTGACTGACTTCAAAATCATAAATTCTCATAAAATGATTGATTATTTCTCCCCCTAATTTTGTCCACCAATGTTTTTTATAATTAAAAGAAGTTACATAGCCATATAAAAATCTGGGAGGAGTGTGGATATAACTGATATGCAAGGTTTTCGGCTTGGTGATCACTGCTTTGGCCAAGTGGGTGGCAGATGAGGAAGAAATAACCAGGTCATATTCAGCTAAATCAAAACTTTCAAACATCATCGGCCCAAAAATCCTAAATGGAGATAAAAGCTGATTTGCAAAAGGAAATTTTTGAAACCAAGAAGGCCTGATATCCCAACCCTGCCTGCCCTGACTGCCGTCAGGCAGGCTGGCAGGCAGGTCTTTAAATCTTCTTCCATTCTCTCCCATAGCCTCTAAATTGACATAAAAAGTGTAAACAGGAGCATCTGGAAAAATCTCATGCAAAACTTCCAGTACACGCTCAGCTCCACCATATTCCTTTAAATAATCATGTGCCAGGGCTACTTTCATTAGCTCATTGTATCAAAATACTAGCATTAAAAATATTAAGGACGCGGAATAGGTATGCCTGCTTTTTGGTATAAATCATCTGTAATAGCGCTTATTGCAATATATGGATATTTCTCCACCACTCTAGCTTGCTGACGATTTAATTGATCCCTCCTAACACTAAAGGCAATGATTATTTTAGCCATTTCACTGCCTAAAGCTGCATTATATAATCCTTTATTTCGTAGATCGCTTCTATGCTCAGCGCGTATTTTTCTTAATAAATCCTCCACAGATATTGTTAAACTATGTGATACTCTTAAAGGATCCCTTTGTCCAAAACATGAACGATAATAGAATGCTGTCAATCCCGCTAAACCATTTTCCGCTTTTGGTCTTACCATATCTGTATCTGGCATAACATGGGTTGCAACAAATTGACCTGAAGGTAAATCTGCACTTAAATCAGGATGTGATAGTAATTTTTCAAGAATTAGCCGATTAATACCCATATCAAGATCTGCAGTTCGATTGATCACTACCCCTCCTCTGTAGAAAAACATTCTCCCCCTTTCTTCTTCAGATAATCCGGGACAAACCTGGGACTCTGCGTTTACTGTTGATGACTGAAAGGTTGTATCTGAATTCTCTGGATGCTGTGACTGACAGCCTACTGCTAAAAATGTTGCAGCAGAGACTGCTGCAACACCTCTTGCTATTTGATTTTTCAGATGAGCAGGTCTTCTCTCAGACCCAAGTATCATTAAGTAGCTATTCTATATCCGACTCTTTAAAAGTTCAAGGGTGTTTTTCTTTACATCATCAACACTCTGTCCCCAGGCCTTAGATGCTTTTTCAAACATTTCTGAAACATGAGAATCCCATTTTACTTTTGCACCAGCAGCTTCTTTTTGTAGTTGGGAATAAACTATTTGTTGAACTTCAGGCAAGCTTTTACCCCAGTGCTGCCCTAGATGAGTTAAAGTGCTATTGGTAATATTATCCGGATTGCCCATATCATCATCAGGCATTCCGCATCCGCAGTTGTAACACATAGGTTATAATTATATCTTATGAAAATAGTCAGATTCAATAACCTAAATTTTATTCCTGCCTCACATGAAGATCCTAAAAATCCAGGGGCTTTGAAAAAGGTTCTGCTGACAAGGGATGATCTGCCAGCCGGAAGAATTCAAATGATGAATTGGGCCAAAATCCCCAAGGGCAAAACTTTTGCCCCTCACTATCATGAATCTATGATTGAAGTGTTTATCGTCTTATCTGGAAAAGTCAGAACAAAAATTGATAATGAAGAGGCTGTTTTGGAAAAAGGAGACATGGTTATAGCCATGGAGGGACAAATTCACACCTTTGAAAATATTTCGGATCAGGAGGTGGATTATATTGCTATGGGGGTAGTTACCTCAGAAGGCGGGAAAACAGTAAATATCTAATTGGACACTTGGTACTTATATGCTCTTTGCCACTTCAATCAACTGTTCAAAGGAAAGTTTGGTCTGTTTGGCCTCCGGTGCTGATGAGGAACCACAAAGAACCATGTGGTGGGATTGGTGTAAATACCAATCAGCTGGCGGATCCATTTGTTTTGCTTTTTCATAAATGGGGGATAAATCCAAAGTTTGGGAGGGGGTAAAAAACTGAACAGAATTATGTTTGGGGTTATAAATCACAAACAAATCTCCACCTCGCTTCGCGAAGCGAGCCATTCTTTTGCAAAATGGCCTGTCTATTGTTTTAGATTTTAATCCATAGGATTTACCAAATTTTGTCTCGAACTCCACTCTTTTTTCCCAATCCATTAATGATTGCTGTTTGCCCTTTAAAACCGAAAGAATCCTTAATAAAATCCGGCTTCCCAACTCAACGCAACTTTTGGAGTTTTCCTTTGAGCTGTCTTTGCACCTGATAAAAGCAGGCACGGAGAATTCATCATATGCCTCAATAGGGATGGTACCGGTATCTATTTTTTTATTCCACTCCACCATTTCTTCTAAAGCTTTTATTTCCAACTGATCTTGAGGTAACAGGTTTTCTTTTTTTAAATGCTCAAACACCAAAGATCCTGCACAGGTTTTAAGTCCCTCTTTATGCTCATCAAACTTCCCTCCCCCTGTTCCTACAAAGACCCTCTCTGCTGTTTCTTCATGAACCACATCATGAGTGGCTGAGATAAAATCTATCTCAAAATTTTGATATTTTGGATCATATTTTTTTAAAAGCCAAATGGCAAAAATATCATCCAGATGCGGGTTAATATGTGTAATTAAGGTTCCCATGTTATGATGGAAAGTATATCATGGTTATTGTTAAAAATCTCTAACTTCTATCCTTAATCTCCTAATTGATCCCCTGCTTTGGATTATTTTTTATCAAATTTACTACTGAAATGAGACCGGTTAAAAAGATGGTTATTTCAGAGGCTTCATCTCTCCCCAGTTGGGGCCTGTTTTTAAATCAACTACCACCGGCACAGATAATTTTAGGGCATTTTCCATTTTATCTTTAACTATTTTGGCTGTATCTTTTACTGATTTTGGGTCACATTCAAAGAGAAGTTCATCATGTACCTGCAAAATAAGGTTACAGGTTACAGGTTTTAGGTTATAGTTTTTCTTTCCTGTACCCTGTCCACTGTTACCTGTTACCTGGGCAATGTCTACCATTGCCCGCTTAATCATATCCGCAGCTGTTCCCTGAATAGGATGATTAATGGCAGCCCGCTCACCTGCTGATTTAATCATTCTATTATCAGCTTTTAATTCCGGAATATATCTTCTTCTGCCCATGATTGTTTCCACATACCCATGCTCATATCCAAACTCCAATATTTTTGTCATCCACTCCCGAACTTTGGGAAATTGTTCAAAATATTCCTCAATATAAGTTCTGGCTTCCTCAAAACTGACCCCCAGTTGCCTTGACAAAGCATGAGGTCCCTGGCCATAAAGGGTGGCAAAATTCATGGTTTTTCCCACATTTCTTTGCTCCCTGGTAACTTTATCTACCGGTGCCTTAAAAATCTTGGCTGCTGTGGCAGCATGAATGTCCAATCCTTGCTCAAAGGCTTTTTTTAATCCCGGATCATCTGCCAAATGAGCCATGATCCTAAGTTCTATTTGAGAATAATCAGCCGCCAGTAACACTTTTCCCTTAGGAGCAACAAATGCTTTCCTGATTTCCCCACCTATCTCACCCTTAATGGGAATATTTTGCAAATTAGGATTTTGAGATGAGATTCTACCTGTGGCAGCTCCCTCTACATTAAAAGTAGAATGAATTCTGCCCACTTGCCCTGAGCTTGTCGAAGTGTCCACAGCTTTCGGTAAAGCATCAATATAAGTTGAGGCCAGTTTAAAAAGCTGTCTGTATTCCAAAAGCAAAGGCACCACAGAGTGAGCGGAAACCAGCTCATTCAGAGTGGCCTCATCAGTTGATCTGCCGGTTTTGGTTTTTCTGACCACTGTTAATTTTAGTTCATCAAAAAGGATAACTTGTAGCTGCTTTGGGCTATTGATATTAAACTGATGTCCTACTTTTGAGTAAATTCCTTTCTCTAGTTTTTCAAGTCTGGTTTTTAATTCCTTCCCCATCTTTTCCAGAAATTTTAAATCCACTGCTATGCCGTTAGCAGTCATTTTCTGTAAAACTTTCTCAACTTCCAGGTCAAGGTTTGCGGTTTTGTCATTGCGAGGAGTCCCGAGTTTATCGAGGGACGACGTGGCAATTTCATTATTAGATTGCTTCGCTGCGCTCGCAATGACATGATGACCAGGAATCCTACTGATTAAGCTTTTAAACTCCAGTTCTTCAAAAAGTTTAGCTACTTTATTTTTATCAAAATCATGCACCACACAAGCTGGTAGATTTAATTTAATTGGAGCTTTTAAATCTAAGGTCGCTAACTTCTTACTCATTACGGCTGATTCTGCACCCTCTGCCAAAAGATTCTGCATTCTTTCAGGCAGTGTTTTCAGGTGGTCTGGTTTGTAAATCTCCTCTATGGTGCCAAACTGGTGTATCAACTTTGTGGCTGACACATCCCCTATGCCATTTACCCCCGGAATATTATCTGATTGATCCCCTGCTAAGGCTTTATAATCCACCAATAGTTTTGGCTCAAATCCATATCTGGCCACAAATTCTGCTTCCCCATAAAGCCCTACATCCGATAAAGTTTTCTTGGGCATAAAAACCTTAACCCGGCCATTAATCAACTGCATAATATCCCGGTCCCCTGTTGCCACAATGATTTCCAGCTCCTTGATGTTATATGCCTGCAGCGCCAAAGTGCCGATCAAATCATCTGCTTCGTAGCCTGAAAGGCTAAATTCAGGAATATTAAAAGCTTTGACAACTTCATGCACCCTTTTGTATTGCCCTGATAAAGCCTCGTCCGCAGGCCCACGAGTAGCTTTATACTGAGTATAGGCCTGATGCCTGAAAGTGGGGCCTTTTTCATCCCAGGCCACTGCCAGATAGTCCGGCTTAAGTTCAGAAATTACTTTTAAAATCATCGAGGAAAACCCATAAACTGCATTAACCAGCTCACCAGAAGAGGTGGTAAAAGGAGGGATGGCATGATAAGCCCGATGCAGCAGGGCATTGCCGTCAATTAAAACCAGTCTTCTTGTCCTGAGCGAACCTGTGGTGAGTGTAGTCGAACCAGTCGAAGGATTCATGCCCAAATTGTAGCATTATCTGTTAAACTATTTCCATGAGGGGAAAATACTTAACAAGTTTTGACGGGGCAAAGATTTATTATCATAAAACTGAAAAAGATAAAGATCGCTGGTTAATATTTTTGCACGGTTTTGGAGGAGATTTAACCGCCTGGCAGAAGGAAAGAGCTTATTTTACAGAAGGAGGGCTCTCCACCATTGCCATGGATCTAAGAGGGCATGGATTGTCGGAGAGAAGTAATAATAAAGATTTTTATAAATTAGGAAATTTCGCCAAAGATGTGGTTGCTTTAATAGAGATAGAGAAACTTAAAAATGTGGTGGTGATTGGTCATTGTTTTGGAGGCATGGTAGCAACTTATTTCCAAACCCAATTCCCTAAAATTTCCAGAGCTTTAATTTTAGTTGATACCAGCTTCAAACCTCCTTTTATTTCCCCACACGGAGTATCCCAGGTTTTATTAAAACATTTGTTTGATCTTTTAGTGAAAATTGCTCCTAATATTAACCTTCACGGACATGCTGATTTTGATCAATTTGTGGGAACCCCTGATATAAATTTAAAAAGAATTTTTTCTGATATTTTGCATACTTCTTTAAAAAGTTACTTTTTACTTTGCGATCAGTTAATTGAGCTTGACTTAAAGCAGTTGCTTTCTAAAATTGATGTTCCGACTTTGATTATAGAAGGTGCAAAAGATACTATTTTCCCACCTGATGTTGCAAAATATCTGAACCTTAGGATTAAAAAATCCGAGCTGGATATAATAGAGGGCGCCAATCATATTCTGGTTTTAAATAATCCCAAACAGCTTGAGGAAAGTATAGAAAGATTTTTAGTTGAAATTAACTTTTAGAAGGTCTTCTCATCCTGTCAAAAATTCTAGATCCTATATGTGCCACCTGCTTGGCTCTTGGTCCGGGAACAGCATTATGGTCACCTACTCTTTCAGATCTTAATACTTTCACTCCTGCTGATGACTTAAATACCTGATCTTGCAAATATTTCTCTCTTCCTTTTGTGAATCTTGACATATTTATTCTATTCCTAAGGGCATTTAAGTATTTTCTAAAAAACCCTTCATTACCAGTCTTATCTCTTGTTTCAGCTTGTTGGACAAAGCTACCCTCTGGCACCTGTGGAGGCAAATTTTTTGCAACTTCCTTCTCCGGCATATACCTTCGATAATCTGAAACCAGATCTGCTTCAGAGACTAAAAGTAAGACAGGGGCTTTTACTTTTCCAAAAATAGGATCAATTTGAGTTAGAGTTTTTATTTGATCTAAAAGTAATGGGATATAACCCCAGCCAAATTCTTTAATATTCTTAAAAATACTGGCGCTGAAACCTTTTTGAATTACCTGATCAGATGGATCTGGAATATCTGTTTTCCTTAAATTTTTCCTAAACCCTTTTCCTGTTACAAAAGCATCTCTAACGAATCTTTGTAGTAAGTCTCCTAGTCCTATCTTATCTAATCCTCTGGTATTTGCTATAACAACTCCTTTCACTTTAAAGTCTGGGTCATTTTGTGCAGCTACTTCCAGATAGGCAGCCTTAATTGCCCCTGCTGAATGCCCCACAATAGTTGCTTCTTTAATCCCTTTTTGTTTCAAAAACTCTAAAGTTGCTTGTGCCTGCTTTGATAAGTATTCAGGATCTTCTTTGGGAGTCTTTGTATCAATATTAAAACACCTGACTCCAAAGTTTTTTGCAAGTCTTCCGGGAAACTCCTTTGTAGGCTCCTCACTTGCGCTCCAGGGCCAGCCAGGCAAATAAATTACAGCTTTTGTTTGGTCAAAATTTTCCTTGCCTTCTGGACTGAATACCTCATAAGTACCCTTAACACCATTTGATTCAAAAATTTTGTCTTCTCTGCCTGAATTTTGTATTATTTCACTCATTTTTATCCCTCCACCTACTGCTGCCCCTCCAACAGCCGCTGCTGCCCCTTTTAAAAAAGCCCTTCTGCTTATTCCTTTAGCAGATTCTGGTTTTGGTATAGGTATTTCTGAACTTTCTCCCATAGTTTATCTTAAATTCTCCAAATAGACACTTTTTTTCTTTAAAATAAAAGCTTCAGTGAAGGATCTAAAATAATCCCAAATGCCAATTATTAACCCATTTTTAAACCTTCTGCCGGAAAATATCACCGGTTTATTTATAAATTTAATTTTACCTAACTTTGCTACCCTGAAGGATAAATCCAAATCCTCTTGTGCCTGAAGGGAGCTGTCAAACCCTCCGGATTTTTGATAAACCTCTTTCAAAATCCCAAAAGAAAATCCTGACAGCCAAAAATGTCCCAGGAAAATCCTGTATAAAATCATAGATATTGGCTGGATAAAATTAAAAACAGAATTGGAAAGGCTGGATAAATCCACAATTTTGCAGGAGGTTGTAGCAGCTACCACATCATCCTTTATGACAGCTGACAACTTTTCCACCCAGCCTTTATAAAAAATAGTATCCGCGTCCGCTGATAAAACAATCTCCCCCGAAGCCTCCTTAAACCCTCTGGCTCTGGCAGCTCCCCTGCCCTGTTTTTCTTCTTGAATAATCTTAAGATCCATACCATGGGCAAACTTTTGTGCAACTTCAACTGTCTTATCAATAGAGTTATTATCCACCAGAATTACTTCATAATTTATACCAGTTTTTTGCTCGGATTTTAAGAGAGAAAAAAGAGTCTCTCCTATATATTTCTCCTCATTATAAGCAGGAATCACTATGGAAACTTCAATATTATTTTTGCTCATTTTTTAACCAAAGATACACCAAAATACTAAAGCCTACTGCCGCCACCCCTTCCAGAAACACATAGTTTTCATATAAAGGAAACCAGACAAAAAGGGAGGGGAAAGATTTAAAAACCTCCTCATAATTTTGGGTGGTGCTTAAAAAAATTAATAATAGACCATGAAAAAAAGCCCAAATTCCGCTTAGTTTGATAAAAGTTTTGTATTTTAGAAGATTCTTTTGGACCTCAAATATAATAACTGCCACAAACAGAAAAGTTGAGCCTAAAACTTTCTCTATTAACTGCCCGTAAACTACCGCAGAAATGGGCCAGACATTTTTTGGATCTGTTAATCTGATATGGAAAAGGTATAAAGCACTCTCAAATAAAAGATACAGAGCCCAAAAAATAAGCACCAATCTGAAAAACTTTTCAATTTGCTTATCCATCATTTTATTTTAACAGACTTTTGACAACAGCAGTGCCGTTTTGTATAGTTTGATGGATGTACGCCAAAAATTTAAAAATTGCCTCGCTCATTATTACCTATAACCGATGTTTGGAAGCCAAAGCCCAAATGGATATTATCAGGGAAGCTTGGCAGCCGATGTTTGAAAGTTTGGATATCTATCACGAGTTTAACGGCAAAAAGAGCTGGTATCCCAAAAAATATAAAGAGGATCATCTGCACAGACACAAAAGCATGCTTCATTTTATCGGTGCAAATCATATGTTGAACCAGGGGATGAAACACATTTTGACATCCGGTAAAAATTACGACTTTATCATCGTAACTTCGGCAGACACCTGGTTTTACAACCCCCAAAAATTAAAAGAAATCATTTTAACCTGTTACAAGAGAAGGTGTCATCTGGCCGACTCTCTTTGGGGAGTAATGGGTCTGGGAACTGAATTTTTTATCATCACTCCAGATCTGGCAAAAAAAATCTTTCCCATCAGATTTAATCAACTGATAGGAAAACACAAACTTTTCCGGTGGACTCATAGCAAGATAGCTGTTTTTGAGGTAATATTCACCTTTAAAGTAATGCGAGTTTTGAAAAACCCCAATAAGATATACCTTATCCCCGGCAGAAGAACTGTCTGGCCCAAAAACAGGTTTTATTCACCAAATTTTTATGCCTCACACCATGATCAGAAGCAGCGCAAAAGGGACATCCTGCCAAAAATACGTCTCATTTTACAGGACAGGTTGGAAAATATGCCTAGTTTGAATAGATTTTTAACATAGCCTCCCTACACTTTCGGGCTCTTTCCAAAAGAACTGCTGTCTCTGTACTATTTAAGCCGGATGCTGAGGCTTCTTTTTGTAAAAAATTACAAACACTCTCTCTGGCAGAAGCTGGCAAATCTTCTCTTTGAATAATTCTGTTGACGGCAGATCTGATAGCCATTTTGGCTTTCGGGTTTTCAATTTGATAATAAATTTGCTGCAAAACTTCCAGATGATTGGCTAAATTATTTTCAATCACTTGTAAAACTTCCTTTTCCTGCATCCCCTGATCGGGCAAAGCACTTAGTTGTGAGGCGTAGTTTTCCAGAGTCGGGATAATCAGCTCAAAATTCCCCAGCTTAATTAAGCTTTTTACCTCCCTAAGCCTGCGGGTGGCAAATTCCAGCCTTCTGATATATACCACTTTTCTAGTTCCCGCAAACTTTAACTCTAAATTTTCCCTGATGGTTTTTAAAAAATAAAAAGGTGAGGCAGGATGAAGTCTGGACTGACCAATATCTTCCAGGGCATAAGCGCTGTGACAACTGCCCAAGAAAAGCATTGCTGAGAGAAAAAAACTTAGGGGAAGAATTGTAATGCGCATAAAAGAATCTTATCAGATTTTCTTTTTCCCCACAATTTTTTCAAACTCGTCAGATTCCAAAGTTTCCTTTTCCAAAAGGGCCTTGGCTACTTTATCAAGTTTTAATTTGTGTTTTTTTAAGATTACCTGCGCCTCTTTGTAGCAATTATCCATAATCTTTCTGATTTCTTCATCTATGGCATCATGCAGCTTGGGTGAGACTTCTCCCCCCTCATCCCCTGCCCTCCAGATGCCAAACATAGGCCGAGCTTGCACATTGATCGGCCCTAAAGCAGACATTCCGTATTGAGTAACCATTTGCCTGGCAATACCCGTAGCTACCTCAATATCAGAAGCAGCGCCGGTTGAGATATCCTGAAAAATTAAATCTTCCGCTGCTTGCCCTCCTAACGCTGCTGTGATTTGTTCTAATAGGCGGGATTTGCTCTCGTTTGAACGATCCTCTGTTGGGGGGAATAAAGTATGCCCGCCTGACATACCACGGGATACAATTGAAATCCTGTGCACCGGATCAACATTGGCTAAATTATGCCCGACAATGGCGTGTCCTGCCTCATGATATGCTGCCAAGTTTCGATCTTTTTCCGATTGCATCCTTTTTCGCTGCGGCCCTAACTTTTCTTTAGTGGCAGCCTCTTCCAAATCTGTATTGTCTATAGCCGTCTTCCCTTCTCTGGCTGCCAAAATAGCTGCCTCATTTAGCATATTGGCCAAATCAGCTCCGGAAAACCCCACTGTGCGCCTGGCCAGCTTTTCAGTTGAGACCTCTTGGGTAAAAGGTTTGCCTTTCATATGCAGCTCAATAATGGCTTTTCTCTCCGTAAGATCCGGCAGACTCAAAACAACACGTCTGTCAAATCTGCCGGGTCTTATCAGTGCTGCATCCAAAAGATCAGGGCGATTCGTTGCTGCCAGTACTATGACTCGCTCATTTGGGGTAAAACCATCCATCTCTACCAAGATCTGGTTTAAAGTTTGTTCTCTTTCATCATGACCTCCGGAAAAACCCATTCCCCGCTGCCTACCAATGGATTCAACTTCATCAATAAAAATGATTGCCGGAGCTGCCTTTTTAGCCTGAGCAAACATATCTCTAACCCTGCTTGCCCCGACTCCGACCAACATTTCCATAAACTCAGATCCGGCAATTGAATAAAATGGCACTCCGGCTTCCCCGGCCACAGCGCGCGAAATTAAGGTTTTACCTGTTCCAGCCGGGCCTACCATCAGCACCCCTTTGGGAATTCTGGCTCCTAATGCTTTAAATTTATCCGGAGTTTTTAAAAACTCCACTACTTCGGAAAGCTCCCTTTTGGCCTCCTCTGCTCCTGCCACATCTGAAAATTTAATTTGGGGTTGATCCTTGGTAAAAAGTCTTGCTCTGGATTGAGCAAAAGAAAAAATACCTTGTGCCCCTTCTCTGGCATTTCTGAAAAGCAAAAACATTAACCCTACCAAAAGAAGAACCGGCAAAATTGCCGATAAAACTCCCACCCAGGCCTGCTGGAAGGATAAATCTCTGATTTCAATTGTCACCCCCTTAGGATCAACTCCGGAAGAATCCAAAATTTTATAGATTGATTCACCGGATTCTTTGTGAGAGATAAGTTTTTGTGGGGCATCTTTTGCTTCCGCAATAACCCTGTCGCCTTCTATTGAGATCTTTTGTATTTTTCCTTCTTTAGTCTGATTGATGATTTGGGAAATAGGAACTTCGTTGCCGGATGTAGCGGGACCGCCTGAAACCTGATAGAAAAACATCAAGGCAGCAAAAGCGATCAAGATATAAACTGCCAGGCCTTTTAAAAAGCCCCACAGCTGCTTGTTTGGTTTAAATCTTTTCTTACCGTTTGCCATGAGGGAAATTGTACCAGATTCTAACGGATTTTGGTACCTGGAGGGACTTTTGAGGAAACTGTCAGGAAAACCGGGCCATCCTCAGAATCAGCAGCCAGCATCATGCCTTGAGACTCAAGTCCCATCATAACTCTTGGTTCTAAGTTAGCAACTACTACTACCTGTTTACCCACAAAATCTTTTGGCTTGTACCACTGCTTTACCCCGGCCAGAATTTGCCTTGGCTCATCTTCACCCAAATCTATCTTAAGTTTTATCAGCTTTTCAGATCCTTCCATCTCTCCTGCCTCCAAAACAGTGCCTACTCTAAGCTCCACTTTTACAAAATCATCAAAATTAATCATTAAAGTGACTTAAGCTCCAAAACCAGTTTCAGTTTTTCTTCTGCCTCCATTAGTTTTTCCCTGGAAATTTTACCTACCTTTTTGATTAACCTTGCTTTATCAACACTTCTAATATAAAGAGGTAATAAAGTTGATTTTTGGTCAAATCCTTTCGGTTTACCCAAAATCAGTATCTCTTCTGAAACTATCTTTGGTACTATTGCAGTGGTCGGGATAACAATTATATAAGGGGTAACTTTGTTAAAATTATTAGCAGAAATAATTAAACCAGGCCTTTTTTTATGAATTTCCCTGCCAAATCCAGGTTCCAAGTCAACTACCCAAAAATCACCCCTTTTAATTACTCCGGCCATCCTTCAACCTCTGTCGCTCTCCATTCCTCAGCAACTTTTCTATAAAATTCCCTGTTAGCTTTTAAACTTTTAATTAACTCCTTTTTCAGGTTTCTTTTTGGTAGTTTTTCTTTAATTGCATCTGCAAAAAATTTGCTTCTTTTTCTAGCAGGAATTGCCCTCTTAAAATCCTGGGCTATTTCATATGGTAATGTAATATTTAATCTTTGTGCTTGCATTTTAGCCTCATTAATACACACTAATTATACACACTAAATTTTGAACTGTCCAGTGAAATAATCAAACTTCATTGCTTTTTTGACCTCAGCTAGGGTTTTTTGAGCCTCTTGTCTGGCTTTTTGGGTTCCTTCTTTTAAGATTTTTTCTACCAATCCTGGTTGATTTTCAAATTCAGCCCGTCTTTTTCGGATTGGATCCAGGAAATTATTTAAAATCTTAGCCAGATACTTTTTAACCTCAATATCACCTACTTGGCCTTGCCTGTATTGGTTTTCATAACTTGTTACTTGTGCCTTGTCACCTTCTGTACAAAATGCATTTAAATAGATAAAGACTGGATTGCCTTCTACATGCCCAGGGTCAGTAGCCCTAATTCTAGTAGGGTCTGTATACATACTCATCACCTTTTTCTCAACTTCCTCAGGAGAATCAGATAGATTTATTACATTGCCTTTTGACTTACTCATTTTGGATTTCCCGTCTGTTCCCGGTAAAGTTCCGATATCATCTGGCACCAGAGCCTCCGGCACAGGCAAAGTTTCCCCATATAAACGATTGAATTCACGGGCAATCTCTCTCGTTACCTCTATATGTGAAACCTGATCCTTGCCTACTGGTACAAGATTAGCCCTGACCATTAAAATATCAGCTGCCTGCAAAACCGGATAACCCAGTAATCCATATGAAGGAATGGTGATATGAGCATCTTTCATTACATCTTTTAAGGTTGGCACACGTTCCAACCTGGGGGTTGAAACCAGATTGGCAAAAATTACAGCCAATTCTGCTACTTCCGGAATTTGGGATTGGACATAGATGGTGGCTTTTTGAGGATCAATACCCACAGAAAGATAATCCAAAACCATCTGGTAAATATTATCTTTTAACTCTCCGGTTTGCTCAGGTTTGGTAGTTAAAGTATGCAAATCTGCAATAATAAAAAAACATTCATATTCATCCTGTAAACGCACGCGATTGCGGAGACTGCCAATATAATGGCCTAAATGCAGCTTTCCAGTTGGCCTATCCCCTGTCAAAATTCTTTTCATAAGCTTTTACTTTTATCAGTATCCTTTTTTAATTTTTCTATAATCCACATCCTGGCAAGAGTGGTTGGTCCTATACCCAGATGGTCTGCTTTCTGGCGCAGCTTTTGAATATCGTCAGATTCAAACCGAATGGTTAATGTATCAGTTTTATTTGCACGGTGGAAACCAACTTTTATATCCTTACCGAAAACATCTACGGCATCATGTTTATCCCAAAAATCAGCCTCCTCTTTTAAGGTTTTAAATGGCTTCATTGGTTTGATAGTTCCCTTTTTAACAAATCTTATCTTCATTTTTCGCCTCCTTTAAAATTTTCCAAATTTTCCATATATAATAATTCTTCTTTTTTCTTGGTATGCCTTGCAGTCACAAGTCCGTACCTATTTTTTCCACTTCTTGGTCCAACTACCACAGTAATTAACCTGCCTTTCTTTGTTTTTCCCACTAACAAACTTTTATCAGACTTCCCCTTCAAAATTAAATAATCCCCGGCTATAACCTCAAATACTTCCTTAATAGTAATTTTGTGTTTGGCAATATGCTCGGGCCTGTCTTCCTCAACGATTAACTCTTCAATCTCCACATCCATGAACTTATTTTAGCATATTAACATTGTAATACATTGTCTTACAAATGTCAAGGGCTAAAATTCTTTTTACGCTCTTATTGTATTACCTCCGTAGTATTTACGCAATAAAGCTTGAGCTAAGATCTCAACTGAGTTATAAACTGGCAAATGATACCTTGATGGAAAAACCAAAGGCAATTCAGTGCATCCTAAAATAATTGCTTGGGCACCTTGATTTTTTAACGAATCAGCAATTAAGATTAATTGTTTCTGATTATTCTTATTCTTCTGACCTTTTAACACATTTCTGATGATTTTTTCCAAAATATCTATCTGATTCTTAGTTGGAACTATAGATTCAATTCCTTCCCTTCTTAGTGCTTTCTGATAAATTTCATACCTTAAAGCCGAAGGAGTCCCTATAACCCCAACCTTTTTAACTTTACTTTGTGTAACGCTACTTACTACCTCATTAACTATAGAAACAAATGGAGATTGAGAAACTTTTTTTAATTGGTCTAAAAGAATATGTGCAGTATTGCAGGCAATTGATAAACAGGAAACATTTAGTTTGTCTGCATCTCTCACTCTATTTATAAGCATATTTAAGGCTTTTCTTCGCTGTTGATCACTAGAAATAAAATCCGGCACTGGAATGCAGTGTAATATAATTTCTGGAAAATCATCATTATTTTTTACACCATTCTCAACAGCCATCCTAATAAGTGTATTATATAGATAGCCTCCTGCCTGAGGTCCCATTCCATCTAATATATAAATTGCTTGTTTCATATTCCCCTCCTTCTTTTCTCTCTAATTAAAATTTCTGTTCCCATTCCCTCTTCTAATCTGACTGGAACAAATCCATCTATTCTTGCAAGTAAGCCGGAGTTATGCCTTTGTAAAACCCTTCTTACTCCTTTTTCTTCGGGCTGGGATAAACCATATGGATAAATTACACTGCCTGCTCTATCTTTTATGGAATACATACCAACCATGATTGTTCTGATTACATCATCTATCACTCTTTGGTCTATAAAGGGGAGGCTATCACTGGCTCTATAAGCTCGCTCTCTTTGCAGGGGCGAGCCAAACTGACCCCTGTCCCTCAACTGAGGAACCAGAGGTCCTTGTGTCTATATTTCTATCATTTATCTTTTCCATAATATTCCTCTGTTATTCCCGCGAAAGCTCGCCTCGTCTCCGAGTCGGAGCGGGCAGGAATCTATATAATATAGATCCCGTACTAAATACGGGATGATACTAACGTATCACTCTAAACCTTCCCATTTGTATCTCTTTAGAACCCCTTGTCACAGTTGCAATACCTACTCCCAATTTTTCAGCAATTTCATGCTGAGATGTGCCTTTTTTAAGCATCTTCACAATCTGCAGCCTGGTGGGTATTTCTTCCAACTCTTTTGGAGTTAAAATCCCCAAAAGAAAATTTTTCATCTCTTCCCTATTCTTAATGTTTAATAATAAATCAATTAACTCTGACAGTAATTTATTCTTTAACATTTGTACTATTATACTAGTATGCTGATATCTTGTCAAATACCCACTTTACCATTAAAAAATCCGCCTGCGCGGATTATGCTTTTACTCCCCTGATCCAACCTTCCGGATCAAAGCATTTTAGATTATTATTCTATCATATTTTATTAAATTGGAATTTTAAAAATTATAGGTTATAATTGATATTAATGGAATATTTAAAAGAAAAACCTTATATCGGGGTAACCGGGGTCAGCACTCCTGGTGAAGCTTCAGCTATTGCTCAAACCTTTGTAGATGAGGGTTTAACCAATGAACAAAATAATCATGTAGGCATGATTGGTATATTAGCTGACCAGGGAAGTCTTATCCCACGAGCTGGAGAAAGAATCAAATATCCAGCTTTGGATCAAATCCGCCAAATATTTGGGGTGACACAAGGCAAAGCTTTTAATACACTTCATTACCATACTTACCGCGAATCTGATCTTACTCAACAACTGGAACAACTTTTAGATCGATCCCATCTTTATTCTGACAGACTTTGTGACGGTGTTCAGCTTAATTTGCGATGGCCTCCTGTTGATACAGTAGAGAAAACAAAAAAAACATTTCCCGATTTAAAAATTATCCTACAACTGGGACCCAGTGTTTTAACCGAAGGCCCGGAAGATATAGTTACTAAGTTAACCCCTTATGTAGATCTTATTGATTATGCGTTAATTGATCCATCAGGAGGAAGGAATAGAGTATTTCAAATCAATACAGTTGCACCCTTGCACAATCAAATTAGGAAAGCTCACCCAGATTTACCTCTGGCATTTGCTGGTGGATTTAACACAAGAAATGTAAGAACTAGATTATGGGTACTTTTACAAACAGTGGCAACTTCTAATTTTGGCATAGATGCAGAGGGTGGCTTAAGAGTACAATCCGAGCAAGGATTAATTACTCCAATTAGCATAAACAGAGCCCGCGGGTATATCCGGAATGCTGCTTTGTTTTTTAGAACAATAGAAAAAGAGTCCCCTACTTAAGGATTATTATATCCGGCTGTTTTTTTCTCTATTTTTCTATGCGTCTTTTGTACAAACCGCCCTGCATCTTTTCTTCTTAAATCATCTCCACTATCTGAAGTCCAAGCTGTACCCATAGCTGTTCTAAAATCTCCGTGGTATAAATTAACAACTTTAGCTTTACCAAAATCAGCAAAATTTTCCTTCCTGGCATTGGCCAACAACCTGCCAAAATCAATCTCTGCTATATGCACCCTAATATTACTGGCTCCTGCAGTAATAGTTGCATCTACCATCCTTTGTATAGTAGACCCTGTATTTGAATTATCATCAACTATCAATACACTTTTTCCTTCTATATTAGTTGATGATCTCAATATCGCAACCAACCTATCAGGATCAATCCCATGCTGGTCGTGATAATGAAATGATAGCGGTATAAACACCATATCTGGAATATTTCTATCTCTATACAGTAATTCGTATGCTAAACTTGTCGCCACTGCAACTTCTGTACCTCCACTAGGAATACCTATAATTAAATCCTGCTGAGGCTTTTTGCTTACAGCTTCATATGCTCCTAACATAATAGTTAACGGATTGTTAGATTCAGCAAAAGTGAAGTGAGCAATCGAGTGATCACTACTTACAATATAGCCTGAAACTTTTTCCATAGCGCTTCTAATATATGACGGATTAAATTCCATATCAAAAGGCTGCCCCAAAATTGCCTGATAATAGGCTCTTGTAGTTGTAAGCATTAGTCTTTGTGCTTCCTTTCTGGCACCCATGTATTCTGCATCATCCGGAATTAGACCTGTTCTCTCATGAAAAGTTAGTACATGAAAAGCAGTTAGGGAGTGTGTTTTAAAATAATCTAATATTCCTAAGTATAATAAATAGCTTACTGGATCTAATCCTTTGCGATCAACAGAAATAATTGCATTAAGTCCTTCTGCTATATCCTTTTTCATTACCTCCAACTTTTTGGCCGGAGTACTTTTACTATGATCTTGAGAAACATGGTAAGTTAAACCACGCAATTGAATAAAATTTCCTTCACTCCTCCTCCGTAAAGGAGTAAAAAAATCCCCTAATGGTGAGGTGCCTAACCTGTCAGCAGGAACATTAATAGAACCTACCATAGGCTCAAGCACATGGACACGCTTAGAATCTCTAAGAGAGTAACCTCTGTATATTCTCCTGTAGCCGAAACTCCGCACTGAAGGATATTCATCACTCCAAATTCCTGATACTAAACTAGCAGCAAGAGCTTGCCTTCTCTCTTTTACTAATGTGCTTTGGGCATAATCAACCATAGCTGGAATATCTGCCTCTTCCCGACTTAATTGATAAATAGGAACAGAACTAAAATTTAAACCATCTAATCCTTGACTGATTATTTCTAAACTCTCGGCTCTCATATTTTTCCTTTAAAAAAACCGCCTTTATTAGGAGGCGGCCTGAGGGGAACTTTTAGTCCTTATTTCTTTCTGGACTTAAGCCCACAGTGCCGCTTCCCCCAATAAGGAGGGCAATTCTTTTGTAAAAATTAAAAAGTCCTAATTCATTCATAGTTTTAAACGCAAAAAACAACCCATAGGCTGTTATTATTAACTAAATAATCTAAAATTTTTTATTAAATGTCAAGTATCTATTTTTTTAACTGCCTGGCAGGCACACCGTCATATTCAATTTCTTCATCAGCAATTCTTCTGTAGGGTTTTTCCCGCACCCATTCTTCAAAAATATGAGCCACCAATCCCACTACCCTGCCAATAATAAAAAACCCTTTGCCTAATCTGTAGTCAAATCCCATGTCAGAAACCACTGCCGCAATAGCTCCATCCACATTAATCACAATGCTTTTGCCCTTTTTTTCTTCCAAAACCTTTTCCACTTCTTGAACTAATTCGCAGTGTTCACCATAAAATCCTAATTCCTTGGCTTTTTCAAAAATCTGGGTAGCTCTGGGATCTTCATCTTTGTAGACTTTATGACCAAAGCCCGGGATTCTATCACCTGAAGATATAACTTTTTCCACCAGTTTTTCAGCTGTTAAACCCATCTGAAGCAGTCTGGCACACTCCTCAATTGCCCCTCCATGAAATTCCCCAACACCCAGTACACCAGCTGCAACTGCAGCTTGCATAGGATTTCCGGCTGATGCGGAATTCCTGGCATTGGTCACGCTTGGAGGACCCATGCCATTATCTATGGTGGAAATCAGGATTGCATCCAGCATAGCTTTTTCTTTATCTGTAGGTAATTCCCCTTTTAACTCCAGCCAAATAGCGTCTGTAAAGCTAACTTTATCTATTAAATCAGTGATTTTATAACCATGTATTAAAGTTTCCCCACCCTGCCTGCCGGCCTGCCTGACGGCAGTCAGGGCAGGCAGGTCCACAATTCCAGCTATAGCTGTCTTCCACTTTTTATCATTCATAGTAACAAGTAACTAGTACAGTAAAGGTAACAAGGCACAAGTTATTTTTATTCTAACTTGTCACTTCTGTACTTGTTACAATTCTTTCTGCGAAATATACAGTTTCCAAATTATATGCCCTGTTTCCTCTCTTAGCAAGGATATCTCATTAAATTTATCATCTTTAATTAGTCCACGCTCGTATGCAAACTCTAACAGATATTCTGTTTCAGCCAGTGACCCTAAAGCAATGGATAAAAATCTTCTGAATTCATTTCTATTATTTCTGGCATGACCTTCTACCATATTGGTCGGTACAGATAAAGCTGCTCTCTGGAGTTGAGAAGTTATACCAAACAGTTCTACCTTAGGAAAGGTTAAAGCTAAGTCATATACTTTATGAGCTAGTTCATTAGCTTTCTGCCAAGCTATTAATTTTTTATATCCGAACAATGATTTATTTTCTAACTTGTTACTTGTCACTTCTGTACTTGTTACCCTTTTAGTAATTCTGGTATTTCATCCGGAGTTTTGGCAATTATTGCTCTACAATAACTTTCCTTCCATGATCAAAAATAACCTTAAATTTATCTGTTACACCTCTCCCTATTAAGGTTTCGTCGCCCATTGCTAAGATAATAACAGTCAATGATGGTAGTTTGCCTATCTTGATTATACCTTCATAAAAAGGGGCGGCAATTTTGGAACCGTCAGCTAATTTACAGGGCAGGTATCCTGCAGGAGGTTCTCCATTCATAAGTTCATGCCGAGGTATAATAATATTCCCATCAAAGCCTGTATCAATCAAGGCCTCAAAATTTTTTATTTTCCCTTGTACCTGAACATGGATAGGAATATAAGGAAAATGAGAACTAACTAAGTATTGTCTTATCGCCATTTCCAAACAGCTATTTCGCCTACTTTGTAAACAAAGTTCTCAGGACCAAAAGTATCCGAGGCTTTTTTAATAACCTCATAAAGATTATTCCCTAAAATTGTTTTACCTTTTTGAGAAACAGCCAGAAATTCCCCCCAATGTTCCTTTTCAAAGGGTTTACCGTATTTTTCATACAATTTATCAGAAAGTTGCTCTAGCTTTTTAGGGTCTTGGGATACTTTCATATTAGGTCTATTATACCATGTTATTTTAACAACTGCGGTATCTCATCCGGAGTTTTGGCAAGTTTTACTCCAGCATCTCTTAAAGAATTTATCTTTGATTTATAAGAACCCTTTTCCCCATAAATAATTGCCCCTGCATGGCCTAATTTGGTACCTTGAGGCAGAGTTTCTGCAAATAAACCGGAGACAAAAGCCACCACCGGCTTGGTAAACCTTGGTCCTGAGCGAGACTTCGACGGTGAGCTCAGTCGAACCGCGGAGTGAGTCGAAGGATTTCCACTTTTTATCAGCTCTGCTGCATCTTCCTCGTATGTTCCCCCGATTTCTCCAAAAATTACCACACTTTCTGTTTGAGGATCTTTTTCAAACTCAATTAGTAAATCTGCAAAACTAGATCCCTCCAGGACATCTCCTCCGATCCCTATCACAGTACTCTGCCCCATTCCAGCTTGAGTCAAAATCCAGGAAACCTCTGAGGCCATCCCTCCAGATTTAGAAATCACTCCCACAGAACCTTTTCTAAAAACTCCTCTGGGATCATCACCGCCAATACTACCTACCTTTCCTAAACCAGGTGAGATAATCCCAATAGATGATGGGCCTACAATTCTGACTCCAGCATTTTTAGTAAGGGCAATAGCCCTTGCCGTATCTTGGATAGGAATATGCTCTGTAAAAACATTAATTAAAGGAATCCTGGCCTCAATAGATTCTTTAATTGCTCCAAATACTGCAAAATTAGGCACAGAAATTAAGGAAGTGTTAATACCTGGATGAGCATCCAATGCCTCTTTTACAGAGTTATAAACAGGAACCCCGTGTACTTCTTGTCCGCCTTTTCCAGGAGTGACTCCGGCCAAAACTTTAGTTCCATAATTTTGCATTTGTAAGGCCACTTTTGAGCCTTCTTTACCAGTTATTCCCTGAACCAAAACTTTGGTTTTTTCATTAACCAATATTGCCATGTTGGGTAACTAGTACAGTAAAGGTAACAAGGCACAAGAAATAACTTGTTACTTGTTACTTGTTACTTGTGCCTCCTTTCCATATGCTAAATCCACCATAACCTTTGCTGTAGAGGTCATCGGTGTTTCCCGACCATAGAGGCGAAAATCAAAGCCTTCTTTTTTGCCAATTTCAGCTAAAGCCTCAAAAGCTTCTTTATCCCTTGGTCCACCACGTCTTATCACAATAGGGTACTTGGGTTTTGGTTTTAATTCCCTTAATCCTTCCACAAATCCCATTAAAGTCTCATAAATATCAGTAAAATTGGCTGTGCCTCCCACAAACCAGCAACCTTTTAAACCAGGTTTGGACAGCACGATTTTTGTCAATTTCTTTATTTTTTCTCTGGGAGGGTTTCCGGAATGTTCAGTATAATTGGCAGGTTTGCCACCATATGCTAAAAGTGCATCCATATTAACAATAGACCCCCCGCCTCCGGCCGCTATAACAGCAATATCTCCATCCAGATCCCAATAAACAGATCCTGCTGTACCTCTGTGATCTCCTTCATCTATTTTCCTGGCCTCAATTTCCCTTTCAGTTGGAGGTCTACCAAACAAATTCCTTTCAGAGAATTTTGTTTCTCTTCTAAAATCAGCATCATCATCTAAGATGACTTTGGCATCCAAAGCCATTATATGGCTTTGCCCTGAGCGAGACTTCGACGGTGAGCTCAGTCGAACCGCGGAGCTCCTCGAGTCTGAGCGACCTCGGAGTCGAAGACGAGTCGAAGGGTTCTTAGCAACAACCAGTGGATTAATCTCTGCCAGTTCACAATCATATTTAATAAAGACTTCCCAAAGCTTATTTAAAACTTCTCCCAACATTACACTCTGCTCCACGATCGTTGAAGGAAATGTAATGTTGATGGGATCAACGGGAAAAGTTTGAGTTCCTTTTCCCTCCACTCCGCTTCCTCCTGCTCCAAAAGTTAAAACAGGCCCTCTGGTTTCTGTGGAATATGAAAAAGATAGATAATATTCTTTCTCTATCTCCACCATCTCCTCCACCAAAATTTTCTCTACCTTTTCCCCATTTACTGTTTTCCCAAACAATTTTTCTACTTCTCCCTTCACGCTTTCCCCTTCACCCTTAATAATGACTATTCCTCCACCTTCTGCCCTTTTCCCAGAAAGTGTCTGTGCTTTCAAGACCAGGGGTGCTTTAACTCTGATTTCATCTGATCGATCCGATACACCGATCAACTGAGATTCTGGAATATTTATCCCGCAATTTTTAAAAAGTTCTTTTCCTTCAAATTCATAAAGAAGCATAATTAGAAAAGGTGCTAAGTATTTTGTTTATTTTCCCAAACCATCACAGCACCATAATCTTCGCTCTCTGGATCATCCTCCATATAATTTGTTACAACTTTCGCCACTCTCAGTCCACATCTTTCATAGAATCGTACTTCCGGATCATATGTCTCTTTTCCGTTATTTGGATTATTTCTTTTAAGAACAAGGTAACCATCAATAGATACATCCGGATGCTCAGTATGATATTGGTGATAGCCTGGAATACGCGAGCCTAATACTAAATACTTTAAATTAAGTTTTTTTGCCAGCTCAATCTGCTGTTTTACTAACTCACTCCCAACACCATATCCAGATTTTGCTCCGACTGATTCTAAATATAAAGCGTTACCGCTTGGATTGTGAGTTTTTTTAATCCAACCATTATCAGTAATCTCTTCCCAAGACACAGGTGGATTTTCAGGATCATAGTTGATGATCTCAGCTGTAGAAACTCCCATTAAACCAAGATTTGATAAGGATATCATTAAGAATCCCTGAGGAAAAACTTCTGCTCTGGACTCAAATTTTTCCCTGGACGCTTGAATTTCCTCTGGCCAAACTTCTTTTTCTAATTTTACTACTTTATCTAGAATTTTAGGAATATCACTAACTGGAATATCTGAGATGCACTGGACTATAAAATTAGAAGGTCTCTCGGCCATATTATTCACTTTAGAAAGGTATTATATCAGTTATTTAAGAGGTGTACAGACCTGATTTAAGTACTAAATTTTCTTCCTAAACTGATCATAGCTTGTTAAAGCAGGAGTATGTTCAGTTATTTCCAATTCCTGTTTAACTAAAACTTTTTTGTTTTCTTTCACATCCCCATATAACACCACTCCCGGTCCAACTAAAGAGTTAGCTCCCACTCTACTACCTGGCATGGTTGAAGCATTCACTCCCACTCTTGAGCCCTTCCCCACAATCAGCCCTAGCTTGTGCCTTCCTGAATCAATTAATTCTCCATTCACATGTACTCTGATTGTATGATCATCAAGCCTTAAATTTGCCAAAACTGCTCCACTACCCATCCCAAAATCCCCTTCAATTACGCTATCCCCAATATAATTGGTATGAAACCAGGAATTGGCTCCAATATAGGACCTGGTAATATCTGATGAAAATCCTGTTACACAACCTTCCTCCAGACTAGATTCCCGAACCATGGAATTATTTCCCACAATGACATTTTTACCTATGTAACAAGGGCCCTTAATGACAGCTCCTTCAAATACTCTGGCTCCTTCTTCAATAACTACATTTCCAGAAATTATGGCCTTTTCAGACACATCTGCACCCGGGGAAATTTGTTGTTCAATATTGGATAATAAAGCACCCAGGATATCTAAAATCTGCCAGGGATATTTTAAAGGAATCCAGACTCCGTCGTAAGGTGAAACTTTTATATTTACTCCATCAGTAATCATCTTGTCTAGCGCCTTTTCATAAACATCATCTGCCTCTGATTTGGCATTTTCCAGATATTCCACTAACTTTTTTCCATCTTTAAAGTAATCTACCACCAGCTTAACCATATCTGAAGGTTCATTCCCTTCTCCTGGCTTCTCTACTATCCCCTGTACACTGTTACCTGTAACCTTTATATATCCTCCTGGAAAGTACTTATCCATCTTCAGTCCTGCTACCACCACATCTCCCCCGCCTTTTATCACCTGCCCATAGACTTTGGGATCTAGCTGATCCTCGGCATTTAAAACCAGTACTGCCCCTTCAATCAAATCTTTGGCGGATAAAATAGCATCAGCCATACCTTTAGGCTCTTTTTGGATCACAACTTTATAACTTAATTCCAGATCTTTCGCTACTTTTTCCACTCCATCTTTACTGGAAGGCGAAGAAATTATGATAAATTCGCCTTCAACATTTTCTTTGATTTTTTTTAAATTATGATACAAAAGAGGTTTCCCCAAAAAAGGAATTAAACATTTATCAGTTTGAATCGGCCACATTCTTTTGCCTTCACCACCTGCTAGAACAATTATTTTCATAGTTTAATAATACCTTATTCTGTGGCAACGGTTGGGATCGAACCAACGACCTAAGCTTTATGAGGGCTCCGCTCTACCACTGAGCTACGCTGCCACGTTCAGTTTACATGAACGTGGCTAAATTTTATCAGAAAAAGCGAATTTAAACAAAAAGTGAATATAGTGTGGCTGCTCCGGCCAGTATCATGACTATGGTTATTATAGCCCTTCGACAAGCTCAGGGCACTTCGACTCTCTCGATCCTATCAAATTTTTCCAATAAAAAACTCGTTTCAATCATTCAGTGCCTGCACTGAGCGAGCGAAGCGAGTTGAATCGGTTGCGGGGGCGGGAGTTGAACCCGCTGCCTTCAGATTATGAGCCTGATGTGCAGCCGTTACACTTCCCCGCGTGCATATTGTAGCGTTTGTTTACTTAAAAAACAACCTCCACCAACCCAGAGGGTTGGGCAGCCTGATTTGAGCAGAGTTTGAGGCCCCCATCACCAGCTTTAACTTATCCTCAGGGATTATCACCACTGTCTCCCCTTTTTTGGACAGCCCCAGTTTATTCCTGGCCTGCTCTTCGATAAACTCGGAGGAGCCAATTTGCAGCAGTTTTTGCTTCAACTGCTTATTTTTCACCTCCAGCTGATATACTTTATCCGCTGCCTGGGAAAGCCTTTCTCCGGAGCGAAGGGCATCCGTAATTTGTCCAATTAGATTATAAGCTACCAGTAAAATAATGAAAATAATCGCTCCGATTACTATCTTTCTAATCATAATTTAATAGACACTTAACATTGATATCCTTAGAAAAGTTTAATTCTCGCAGGATAACTTGACAAAGTTATCCTATAACATTAAAATGTGTACTTAATGATTACTTTAAGTGATGCTCACCGCGAGTTTATAGACCACCTTAAGGATAAATCCCGTGCCTCTGCTACTATCTTAGCCTACGGCAAGGATATTTCTCAACTGGTGGACTACTTACAAAACCTTGGCAAAATCGATCCAGAGCAGGTAACCACCGAAGATCTGCAAGCCTTTATGGATAAATTGGCCAAAGAAAACTATACAGCCAAATCAATTTCCAGAAAAACTAATTCTACCAAAACTTTCTTTAAATTTTTAAAAGTTTCAGCCATAATTGTGGATGATCCCGCATCAAGGCTCTCTCATCCCAAATTTCAAAATAAACCACCCAGGATTTTAACAAAGTTGGAATATAGAGCTTTAAGGGATACTGCCAGAGCTGATATCAGGATGCTCTCAGTGATTGAGCTGCTGCTTCAGACAGGCATCAGGATTGGAGAGCTGGCTAAAATTAGAGTGGAAGATGTGGATTTAGAGCACTTAACAGTGCATGTTCCTCCGTTTGAAGATACCAGAGAGAGAATGATTCCTTTAAATAAAGCTGTTGCAGATTCAATTGCCGAGTATCTACAAATCAGGCCAAAAACTCCCTCTCATTCACTTTTTATAACTAAAACAGGAAGACCCTTGTTAATAAGAAACATCAGAACAGCCATAGACAGATATTTCAGGCTGGCAGGAATTAAAGCAGCAAAGGTAAATGATCTGCGCCACACCTGGATTGCCCACCAACTTTCTGCAGGAGTACCAATGATGTTGGTTTCCAAATTAGCAGGACACAAAAGATTAACCACTACCGAGAGATATCTTCAATTTATCCAAAACCACAACGGAGATAGTAAGGTAAAACTAGAAGAGCTATGACCCCTGAGAATTCTGAGCTTTCAGAAAAACTTTATCAGTTATATAGCCAGTTATATGAAACTCAAGTAATCCCTAGTTTGGAACAATATGCAGCTTCGCCTCCTTCCCAAGATGCAATATCAGTAATCAGACAGTGGATAAAAGAAGGATTTAGCCTACCCCGATCTATAGCCCACGCAATTACTCAAGAGGCAGAATACTTTGAAAAATTTTATATTGAAAATTTTTTTCGCCATTACCCTGAAATACCAGAACCACCAGATGAACTGTCTATTTCTACTTTGTACGCCTATGCACCAGAATGTATTGGTATAGTTGAAGAGCATTTAAGCTCTGAAGGTATTGTAGAGGAAGGTTTAAGTGCGTCAATCGATCGTTACGGTGCTGAAATGGTGTTAATGGGTGATCAACCGGAAGTTGCAGCAGCTGAAGGCCATATACTGTTAAATCGTTGGGCTCTATCATTAAGAGGTGACCCCAGCGGCTTTGCTTTTGTCGATGCTATAGCTTCAGGTGAACTTCCTTCACAGTTAACATATTCAATAATAAAACCTCATGAGATGCCCTTTGTGAGATTAATTGAATTAGGTAGCGAAAGATATAAAAGGATTCATACTGCAATCTCAGAACAAATCACTCTAGAACCTTAAGTATATGGTGGGCGGACCTGGACTCAAAATGTAGGCCCGGAAGGAGTCGAACCCTCGTCATCACTGTATAAGAATGAGGTATTAACCGTTATACGACGGGCCTAATAGGAATTATAGCAAAGCCTACTAGAAGTATCAAAAGAATAAAAAGTATGCTAATTAAAAGTATCAAATGAATAAGAAGTATCAAAGGTATCAAAAGTTTAAGACAATAATCACTTCAATTTAGCCATATAACGAAATAACAAAAATCCTACAAATCTCTCCCTGGGCTTCCAACTCTAAAAGCGAAGTATTAGCAATTTCCATAAAATTCTTCTTATGTTTTGTACTTACTTTTAAATATCCTTCAACAAAGTTTGAAATAGTAGAAACTATTGCTCTCCTCATTTGCGGCTTTAAACCAAATTCCTCACTTTTAGGGAGTTTTTCTGTCAAAGCATAAACCAGCTTAATAAACTCCTTAAGTCTTTGCCATATTCATAGCTTATGATAACTTTTTTCTTTTTTGTTTCTCACCTCTGATACTTCTGATACCTTTCCTACCTTTGATACCTTATAATTTGGCTCTTGAGGCAACTTCGGCCTCAACTTGGACTACATCTCTACCAAACTTCAATCTGGATAACTCCCTGATGGCCTGGCCAATTTGAGGATTTAGCATAGCTTTCCATTTTTTCATATCTTTGGTGGTATCCAAAGAAAAAGGTGGCACCGGCTCACCATTAACTATGGTTTTAATATAAGCATGAGGTGATTCTACATTTACCAGATCTGCTTCAGCAAAGACCGGGGAAAATTCATGCTGCAGGTAATTGGCATCTGTTACTCCCACCCTGAATCCTACCAAAGTACCCACATTGCCAAAAACAGCATTTTTCAAATCCTCCCCGATTTGTCCGATAAACTGATTGGCCACAATTAAATTAAGTCTATATTTTCTGGCCTCGGATAAAATATCGGCAAAAGTATCGGTGGCAAAATTTTGAAACTCATCAACATACAAATAAAAATCACGCCTCTTTTCATCCGGCATGTTAGCCCGGGACATGGCTGCTGCTAAAATCTTCGGCACCAGGATCAGCCCCAGGAAATTGGAATTTTCCTCTCCTATCCGCCCTTTGGACAAATTCATAATTAAAATTTTGCCCTCATCCATCACTTTTCGTAAATCAAAAGATGATTGGGATTGTCCGATAATATTGCGCATCATTTTATTGGTGACAAATCTGCCGAATTTGGAAACCGTATAATCCAACACCTCGGATTTGTGAAAGTCTGTGGTTTGGGCAATCTGGTCTGTCCAGTATCTTTTCACCACCGGGTCGGAAACGCCGGGCAAAAGCTCTCTAACAAACTCCGCATCCGTCATAATACGCACCACCTCCACAAAAGTTGCCCCTGGTTTGCTCATGGCAGTCAGCATGGCGTTTCTAACTCCGTGTTCAAACCGCGGGCCGATAATGCCGGTTTTATTGGGATCAAAAAGTTTGTACATCAGCCCGATAATGGAGGCCACCACAAAGTGTTTCTGTTCCTCGGTATAGGCCTCAAGCATATTTAAACCAAACGGGCGGACCATGTCTGATGGATCAAAATAAATCACATCCTCCGCTCTTTGAGGGGGAATGAGCTCCAGCATTTCTTCTGCTGCATCACCATGGGGATCTATAAAACAAATCCCCTTCCCAGCCAAAATATCCTGCAGCATCAGCGATTTTAAAAACTCAGTTTTGCCGGTACCGGTCCTGCCAATCACATACATATGACGTCTTCTGTCATCCTCAGACAGATAAACCGGCCGCTCCACCCCTCTGAAAATTGATCTGCCCAAAAATAATCCTGATTTGGGAATTTTCTCCGGAGCCGGAGCTCTTTTAGAAGAAAGCCAGGTGATGTAGGGGGTCTCAATTGATTTGTTGGGAAAATGGAAAACAGATGCCAGCTCATCGGAGGTAAGAATGGAGCCAGAGGAAAAGCGGGGCATGTACCGATAAATAAAATCAGTTAAAAACCCTTTTTCAGAATACACTTTGGCTCCGGAAAATGAATTGTACGGTCCTGAGAACTGTTCAAAAGCGGACTTGATGTTGGTCAAATGCGCTTTGGCAGATTCCGAGCTGGTTGAGGAAGTTACAATCCTGATCACGGTTTCAAAACCGCTTTTGGAAATTTTTCCTTCCACCGCCTCTATTTTTTTGGCATCAGGAGGGGCTTTGGGATTTTTCTCTGTCCCGGGATCTTTTTCTTTCTTTAAATATGCCGCTCCTTTATCTTTCCAGCCGCTCCCGGATGGAGAAATAAGCAGTTGGACTGCGGCACCTTCCCCTGGCTGCATTTTAGCCAGTGCCGAAGTTATACTGGATAGCGGATCTGTGGGTAAATCCCTAAAGGTTTTGATGGGAAAATAGTCGGTATTCTTGAGCTTAAGTTGGGCATAGGCTGTTTTGCCGCTTTCGGAAAAAATATTATATTCGGAAACTTCCTTAATTTCCGCATCAGGATAGGCACCGTGAATTTGTTTTTCCAAAAGATCCTGGCTGGATTTGTGAACTGATGCAAAAAACTTGATTGACTCATGGGTAGCCACAATCTCAAAAGAAAGCTGGGGCTGGGGATTAAAAGAGGATAGCAACCCTCCTGATTTTCTAAGTGCGGCAAAAGTGGCGAAAAGCTGCTCGGCCGCATCAATTTTAATCTCATTGCCCCTGGGGACTTTAATTTGCAAAAGCACAAACTGCAAAGAATTTTTTTCCCTATCCCTGTATTTTATCCAGCCAATAACAAACCTGCGGCAATAAAAAAAGAGTCCAACAAAAATCAGGCTAATTGCCGCTATAAATGTAGTGACAGTTAGTAAGCTTATAAAATCCAATTGATTACTTTGTGTTACTTCCATAATTTAGGCAGCTTTTCTATGTAAAAATCTATCCTTTATGATAGAAAGTATAGTCCTGTTGTCTGTTTCCCTAACCATTGCCTCCTCACTTGCCCCTGTGACCACATCATGAAATGCGCTATCTGCTATATGTTTTGCATCAACTCCAAGCTGTTTGATCTCCGCAGTCAATGGAAAGGGCTGCTGTGAAGCAGGTTTAGTATCTGCAATATGACCCAGCTCCCCCAGTTGAGATTTTACTACTTGATGCAGTTGATCTGTATCTGCTTCAGCCGGTTGTAAAAGCTCTTTTGGGGCAGCACCATCCATATGTGCTTAGTATAGCATGAAGGCTTTACTCATATACTCCAAATCTTTATACTGAACCCCATGCAACTGACAGTTAAAAAAATTCATAGAGCAGCTAGCAGTGAGTGATAAAGTAGCATCTTCCCATCCTGCAGGAACATTTATTTTAGATGAAACAGAACCTGCCATCTTTGTGGCAGGAGGAATAGGAATCACCCCATTTAGGTCTATGCTTAAATTAGTTTAATTTATTCCAACTCTGATAGTCATTTTCTTTTTAAAGAAGAGCTGGATAAATGGCAGAAACAGTATCCTAAATTAAAAATCATTTTCCATAATACTGGCCAAAAAGACCATCTGGACATTACACAATTTGCAACGATCGTGGAAGATAGTGTAAAGACTGAAGCTATTTTTTATCTGGCTGGCCCACCTAAAATGGTGGATGATTTTGAAAAGATGCTTTTAGCTCTAGGGGTGGGTAAAACTAATATCCGCTATGATCGTTTTGACGGTTATTAATACCAGATTACCTTACCTATAATTTGATTCTGTTTTATTGGTCCAAAAGTTCTACTATCAGTACTTCCACTTTCATTATCCCCTGAAACAAAAATGCCACGGCCGTTGAAACTTTCAATACGCTTGATCATTTCTTTACCATTAACTTTGATGGCCACAAGATCTCCTACTTTTAATTTATAAAACCAGCACCAAACCAATACATCCTGGCCTGGTCTTAAGGTAGGAAGCATAGAATTACCATGTACAGTAAATCTGGAAAAGGGAATTAAGCTCGTCATTCCTGCGTAGGCAGGAATCCAATTAAATATTTCTGTTTATTGGATCCCCGCATTCGCGGGGATGACACTTTGTGTCATTTTTTAGTCTGATTAAAAACTTCAGCTATTTTATCAACTGATGCTACCAGTTCTTGAGCTCTTGCTTCATCTATTGCTCTTTTGTTGTCACTGCATAATTTGGTTGTTTTCCAGATTAAATCATGCAGATCAGGGAATTTTTCCAGGTGTTCAGCTTTAAAATAATCTGTCCAGAGAATTAAAACTTCTCTTTTACAAAGTTCTGCATGCTCTTCTTTAACTTTCACCATCCTGACAAAGTTGTTTCTGTCATCAACTGATGGATTCTCTGTGGACAACTCTTTTATCTTTTGGACCATCTTTAAAACTGTTTGAGCGGCCATTTGAGCACTGTGAGGATCATAAATCCCGCAAGGAATATCACAATGGGCATAGATAGGTTTAGTAGGCAAGATTTTAATTAAATGTCTAACTAAATACATGTTATACTCCTGCAAAATCAACTGCTACTTTTTCTCTTCTTACTTTGCCAACATTTTTAGAGGCATCCAAAATCTCCAAGCCTAAAACTTCTCCTTTTTTGGATACATCCACTAAAATATCATCAGTCACCTTTTTAGTATGATCGTAGCGACCTTTTCTTAATTTTATATACATAGCATCAACCGCCTTATCGTATGTGATTTTCATTATTTTCCCTCCAGATAATATTGGGTAACAACTATTGTAATATTATATTCTTTAATTGAAACTACCTCTAATATTTTACCACCAAATTCTCTTTGTCTCAATTCCCTATTTTTAAAACTTTTTGCCTTATTCTTTGGATTTTTAACAGTTTTAATTATTTGCTCTAAAGGAATTTTCCTATCAATCCTTTGTTTTTTAGCGTGATCAGATAGCTTAATTTTCACTTTAAATTTTCCAAATATTCTTCTACATCTAGCGCTGCCATGCAGCCTGCGCCGGCGGCAGTGACTGCCTGTCTGTAGTGATAGTCTGCCACATCCCCTGCCACAAATACTCCTGGTATTTTGGTATGGGTTTCATTGGTCACCACTACATACCCTTTTTCATCTAAATCAATTTGTCCTTTTAAAAAGTCAGTATTTGGCTTGTGACCGATGGCAATAAAGACTCCAGCAACTTCTAAAGTGCTAATTTCTCCATTTTGAGTATTTTTTAGCTTCACTCCTGTTACTTTATCCTCTCCCAATACCTCATCCACCACTGAATTAAAGACAAATTTAACATTAGGTTTTGATTTAACTAACCCTACCAGAGCACTCTGAGCCCTTAGATTATCTCTTCTGTGAACAACTGTCACATTTTTACAAACCTTTGATAAATATTGGGCTTCCCTCATGGCAGTATCCCCTCCTCCCACCACTGCCACATCTTTATCTTTGAAGAAAAATCCGTCGCAAACAGCACAGGCAGAAACTCCTTTACCCCGTAATCTTTGTTCTGATTCCAAATTCAGCCACATGGCAGATGCGCCGGTGGCAATAATCAAGCTATCAGTCGTCAGTCGTCTGCTTTCAGACTGAATAACAAATGGTCTGGTTGTTAAATCAACTGAAACCACATCTTCGTTTATAAACCTAACCTTAAACCTTTCGGCCTGCTTTCTCATCTTGACCATTAAATCAGGCCCCTGGATACCTTCTTCAAAGCCGGGAAAATCATCTACATCTGTGGTTAGAGTAAGCTGTCCTCCTGCTTCCCTGCCGGCAATAACTAAAGGATCCAAAGCTCCCCGGGCAGCATAAATGGCTGCAGTTAGTCCGGCAGGGCCGGAACCAATAATGACTAATTTTTCAACTTGGGAATTTTCCATATTAATATCTTACAAGAATTGGGAGCGCAGTCACAAGCAACAAAGCAATTTGAAGATTTTGTATGCAGATATTTATCACAAAATCTTCACATAGCGAGGCTAGAGAAATACTTTAGTGACAGCAATACTAGCCGAGTGGTGCTTTATGCTGTGACGAGCGACCTACTTTTTCATGGAACTGGAAGTTGCGCTCTTTGTACCTGATCCAGTTGCTTCTTTACCAGCAGGTGTTGCCTCTTCTGTCGATGCAGCAGGGGTCGGTTCAGCGACAACTTCCTGAATCTGTGGTGAAACTGTCGGCTGGTATTTAGTTCTTAGCCAAACCAGGTATCCTGCAATCACCACCAATACCAATATAACTACCACAATAGATACATTTCTATTCATGATAAAATCATGAAGAGCTTTTGCTCATTCACAAGTTTTCACCTCCCCCAGGCAGGCACCACCATCTTAAACCTTTTTAGCAGGCAAAATCAATCCTTCAACTAGTTCAGGATTGATCCTGAGCGAGGTCGAAGGATCAATCCTTCAACTAGTTCAGGCTTGATCCTGAGCGAGGTCGAAGGATCAACCCCGAGGCAAACAATCCAAAACTGATACCTAAAAGGGTTCCGCCTAAAACATCGGAAAACCAGTGTTCTCCCAAATAAATCCTGGTGAGGGCCATCAGGAAAACAAGTGATAAAAGAATAAAAATAAGCAAAACTTTTAGTAATGAACTGTTCCTGAAGCTAAAAAGCACCATACAAAAAAAGATGGTAACAATAAAAATGGTTCTAGTCATATGACCGGAAGGATAGGAAAAATCAGTATGCACATAAAAAGATGGTAAAGAGGTGGGCAGCAGGCTTCTGTGGAAAAAAACAGGCGGACCTGGATGAAAAAGGACCAGTTTCCCAAAAACTTCAGCCAGCGTTGCGGGAAGTATCATTAACCATCCTAAAATTACCCACCATCTCCATTTTAGAAGAGCAAGGAGGGCAAAAAATATTGAGATTCCAACTGTCACCTCAACAGAACCTAAAAGGGAAAAGTAGGAAAAAATTTGATCATATTTTCTGGGTAGATGGTCTTGAATTTTAACTGTTGAGTCAAAATCAAACTGTTGCCATTTTTCTTTAGCCACAGTATAGGAAAAATAAGTAAAAAAGGACAAAAAAATAGCAGAGAGCAAAAATAATTTGATCCTCACTGGTGTAGAATCATTCTACAGTAACAGAGCCGGTAAGGGAAGGGTTGAGGTGGTCGTGGTATTTATAGGAACCGGCATCAGGGAAAGAGAGCTCTTTTGTCTCTGCTGGTTTTATGACTCCTAGATTAAGCCTGGGATATACCTGATGGGTTGGATGAACTGCCGAGTTGACTTGGTGGCTTTCTGTATCTTCATTTACCCAAGTTACAGACTCCCCAGCTTTGACTGTAATATTTTGAGGTGTAAAGCCTGAAGAGGTAATTTGAACAACGCTTTTACTCTTTGATGACTCCTCTACCACTACCCCACCCTCTGTTGCTGAAGGTGCAATGGATTCTTTGGAAGTTGGGGCCGAAGTTGGCGAAGGAGAAGTTTTGGTTGCACTCTTTTGGGAGTTTAAAATATTCCAGCCGATAAAGCCTAACACTAATATGGCAACCACACCGATTACTGCATTACGCGACATATAAATATTTATAATATAAATTTTGCCAAAAGTCTAGCCCCTAAATTACCAATAAGCAAAGACGTAATCAGCGGATCAAAATAATTGAAAATTGAATAACCTATACCCACCACCAATCCATAAATTAACCCCAATTTTATTTCTGCAGGAGAGGTTTTAGGCTCAATTAGCATGACAGAGATGAAAAAGAGCAAAGCAGAGGACAGTAGTACGTTTATTCCATTTACAATTACCACAGGTAACAAAAACCCTGCCATTGGCGCCCACCTTTTAAATTTGTAAAGAAAAATGGGAATCCAGATTAAAAAAGGCCAAAAATTTGCCCCTCCCACCCACCAGGAAGGCGCAGAATTAAAAAGCAATAGTCCTGCTAAAAGCCCTCCTGCTGCAGGGTTAAATATATGCCGACCCTCTAATTTAACTGCGAATTTGACCAACATGGCAATTGCCCCAATTGACAAAAGAATCAGCGGCTGCTCACCGAATTGGGCAACTAGCCCAATAATCAAGCCGGTGATCAAAGGGGTCAGCGGTAGCTGAAACCTTTTAAGTTCGATATAGTCAAAGAAGATACCCGAAGCAACAGCTCCTGAAGCTGCAAATATAAGTTGGGGTAAAACTTTCTGCCACCCAAACTGGAAAAATCCCTCAAGATAAAGAGAGAACAAGAAAATTATCAGCAAATAATAAATGCTAAATTTTTTAAGAAAGTTCACTCTTAAATATTACACTATCAAGGCGGGCCTCTCAAAATTTTGGAGCTTGAGTGATGACCGATCATTTTGGTCACATAAATAAATTGGGCGCCAACCAGTTTCGCCGCCTTGATTTTATAATGATTATCTTCTGCCCCCTCAGTTGCGGCAATAATATCCGGCTTAATCTTTTTAACCACTCTTGCATAATCAGAATCATCTTTCATGTCCGGCAGCAGGATAACCCGATCAATAAACTTGAGGGCTTTTAAAATGAGCGCCCTTTCTTTTTGCGTGTGCACCGGCCGGTTGATACCTTTTAATTTCTTGATCTTTTCATCCGATTCCACAAGAACTATCAGTTGATCCCCCGCTTTTTTGGCTTTTTGCAAGAAAATTACATGACCGGGGTGTAAGACATCAAAACAGCCTCCGACTAGAACTACTTTTTTATTCCTCACAGCATTAGTATATCAAACCTGTAGAGGTTTAGCTGACTGCCAAAAGTTTCTCCCTGGCCAGTTTGGCTTCATCTTTCCTTCTTAAAATCAGTTCTGCTTTTTCTTTTCTGTCTGCAATCCCCTGATCAACAATTTTTTGGCAAATAGGATCCGGACAAATTGTTTGGGTATAAAATACTGTGGAATTTCCGGATTTAGTTTTCCAGCTCTTACCATCCATCCTGGGCTTCCCGCACTTAATACAAAGATTAGTCATAAGGTCAATTTACCAAGGTGGGTAGTATAACAGAATTGAACAATTAAAACAATAGAGTGAGTTGTTCCGCTTCAAAAAGCGGCTCCAAAAGCACCCTCTGCAAACCCTAAATTAAGCCACCTCCAAAAACTCTAAATTTTAAATTCTGTGAGAAATATGAGAAATACACCTGGGGGGTAGATTAAGTTGACACCTAGGGAGTTTGTAGTGCTCCCGGGCAATTTTGCTCTACCCATTTTTGTTCATCGGCAGATACCGGAAGGGTCTTTCCATCCCAATAGACAGCTGTCTGTTTATCTTTTTCTGTAATCAAACGGTCAGGACAGGTATTTGGAGGAAGCACTTTTGATGAAACTCCCTGCTGTTCTGTATTTTTGTGCAGACCACGGTAAGAATTATGTAAAACATAAATTTGAAAAGCAAAAAAACCAAAGATTAAAAGGTTTATCACCAGTACAATCAGGATGGCACCTCTTATACCTTTTCCTCCCCATTTTTGATCTACCCATCTATAGATAAAATATGGAACTAAGGTAAGCAGAATCCAGAAAGTAAATGTAAAAATTATCGTATTAATAAGCGTCGGGCGTTGATCCAGCGGGGTTAATGTCCGTTGCTCCAATATCCAAAGAACTGCTCCCACAAACCAAGCAATTGGCCAAAAAAATACTCTATATAAAATCCAAATTACTGTACCAATTATCAAATAGGCCACTGGGCGATGAAGTGAATCACTTAAACCAAGGTCCAATATATGAAGTTTAGCAGGACCATCTCCTACGTTTTCTACTCCCAATAAATAAGTCGGCAAAGCCGGCAGCTGTTCACCCAACAGGAAAAACATCAGCACAAAAAATATAATAAAACTTAAAGGCAGCTTGTAATCACTTTTCCAATTAAAGTGCACTAATTAACTGTAACACATGTGTTAAACTGAATATATGCTGCCTAAGATAATTATTGGAGTTGTACTTTTAGTAGTTGGGGTAATGGCCTTTGGAATGATTACCGGAAAAGGGAAACCTCCCCCTGGTTTTCCCATAGGAGGTAGCCAGTCAGGGCCAGTTGAAGAAAAATTCATAGTGGCAAATCCTCTGGATCTATCTGAAATTACCTCCCTGTCCCAATTTAGAAGCTGTATGGGGCATGATTCTAGTGGCAAAAATACCAGCGGTGAGACTGAAACTAACCGTTCAATGAAACACTATATCAGCTTAAAACCAGAGGTCCAAAAAGCTAAAGCCTTTGCCCCATTTGATGGGCAGGTTACCTCAATTGAGCTACCTGAAAGAGGCTATTCAGTTTGGCTGCGACCTGATGCTAATCCAAACTGGGCATTTATCTTTTTCCATCTTGAGCCGTCGGTTAAAAAGGGTGATAAGGTAAAGGCGGGGCAGCTATTAGGTTATGGTTTAATTATTGGTGAGGGAGGGAATTTTGATATGGGATTAAAAAAGTTTGAAGGCTTTGGTGGACCGAAGATTTTTGACTCACCTTTTTATCATATGTCTGATACTGTTTTAAATGAATATCAAAGTAAAGGTATCACTTTGGAAAATATTATCATCAGTAAAGAGTCTCGGGATAAAAACCCATGTAATTTTGGCCAGGGAAATGATCAAGATTATCAAGTATCCCTAAAATAATCACGATCTCCAAAAACTCTAAATAATTTTGCTGTGCTAGCTTTAATCAAAATGCTACAATAAACCCATGACAGCTAAGCACAAAAAAAGTAAATATGAAAAAGCAAGAGATAAGGGTTACAATTATTATTTTAATAAGTGGCGTGGTAACGAAAAAATAACGCCTGCATTCGGACAAAAAGTGCACGTTACTCGATCAGGCTGGGACCATTTAATAAACCCTTCCCGCAAAAGGACTAAGGTGGAACAAGCTCGAAGGTTTGAAGTTTTACCCCTTGCAAGAAAATTATTGGAAGAAGCTCAAACTTTTCAGGAGCACAGAAAAGACCATCTTGGGCACTATTTTGCTTTTGTTGGGTATCTTGGAGGAAGAAAAATAAAAGTGGTTGTGCGATCAAAAACTATGCAGGGACAAAAATACTTCTTTTCAGTAATGATAGTTTTGTGAGGCGTCTTCCACTTTATGCAGGTGCAATAATGGGGTCAGGGTCAAGCCCTTCGCCTCAATTAGTATAATACTACTCCAGCTTTCATAAATCAACTGTCTATTTTGAGTTTGGTGCAAAACTACTTTTAAGTTGATTTGACAAGTAAAAAGGCAACTG
>CAYNFQ010000011.1:0-40267 GCA_964396715.1 uncultured Gammaproteobacteria bacterium | reverse complement strand
GTCTGTTACATTTCAGAGTTCTTAGAATTGTTACTATTGAGAGTTCGTATTACATGGTGTATGAGTTCAGTTCTTCCCAGTGTCATTCCCGCGTAGGCCTTGCCTGCCCTGACTGCCGTCAGGCAGGCCGGCAGGCGGGCGGGAATCCAATTCCGACCGTGAGTTATTAATTGTGGATCCCTGCCCGCTCCGACTCGGAGACGAGGCGAGCATTCGCAGGGATGACTATTATTGCTCCCACGCCTACAGGCACATTTCCAAGTCCTATGTATCTTCTATTACTGAATTCTATTCCCATTGAATTTTCTTTATTTCTGTTATCAACTTTATCTCTGACTAATTCTTTCCTTTAGGATTCTCTTTAAAAATCCATTTATGAACACAGTTCTACTCTCTCTACCAAACAAAATCAAATCTTTTTTACAATGCTCGTACGATCGTATTAAATTGTTCATTGGCATATTTGGGCTCAAACTGGTAGAATTGGCACTCGATGAACAAAAAAATATCTTTGCGTGATTTTCCCTCTGCCAATGACCGCAGAAAATTTTTGGAAAAACAACTAAATATAACTTTAAGCTCTATAAGTAATTTTATCTTTACAGAAGATGAGGTGAGCGGCCGGAATATAGAAAATTTAGTTGGAGCCACCCAGATACCACTCGGTATTGCTGGCCCTTTGACCCTACGAACTACCAACTACCCACTACGAACTCATTACATTCCCCTTGCCACCACTGAGGGAGCATTGGTGGCTTCTATTTCCAGAGGCTGCAAGGCTGTAACTGAAGCTGGTGGAGCAAAAGTATATGTAGAGGATGTGGGAATGAGCAGAGGCCCTGTTTTTAAAGTAAATAATTTAGAGCATGGAATAAAAGTTAAAAACTGGATCCAGTCCCATATCCCCCTGATCTCCCAAATCACCCAGAAAACTTCTTCACATCTTAAGCTGTTAAATTTAAAAACAGCCATGGTAGGGAAAAATTTATTTGTCAGATTTTCCTACTCTACTTCAGATGCCATGGGTATGAACATGGTGACAATTGCCACAGAGGCGGCAGTCAAACTGATTGAGCAAAAAACTAAGGCCAAATGCATTGCTTTGGCCGGCAATTTTGACCTAGACAAAAAACCGGCCTGGTTAAATTTTATAGAAGGCAGGGGTAAAAAAGTCTGGGCTGAAGTTATTTTGGATAAAAAGATTGTTAAGGACGTTTTAAAAACAACTCCTGAAAAAATTGTAGAAGTTGTAAAAAGCAAAACTCACCTGGGTTCTATCATGAGCGGCTCACTTGGATTTAATTCCCACTTTGCTAATATAATTGCCGCTATTTTTGCAGCCACCGGACAGGATTTGGCTCATATAGTGGAAGGTTCTTTGGGAATAACTGATTCAGAGATAGAAAAAAATGGCAGTTTGTATTTTTCAATTTTCATGCCATCTCTTCAGATTGGCACAGTTGGAGGAGGCACTCATTTACCTACCCAAACTGAGGCTTTTAAAATACTGGGGATAAAAAATGTGCTAGAATTTGCAATGGTCATAGGAGCTGCAGTTTTGGCTGGAGAACTGTCTTTAATTGCCTCTTTGGCAGAAGGAAGTTTAGCCAAAGCCCATGAAAAGTTCGGAAGAAGGAAATTAGATGTTAGAGGTTAGAAGATAGAGAAAGCAGTTAGAGGTTTGAAATTAGAAATCAAACTTCGAATTTCCAAATTCAATATCCAGCTTCCAGTTTCTAACATCTAATCTCAAATTATGATAGGCATTGTTTCATACGGGGCCTACATCCCCAAATACAGAATAAAACCATCCCAAATTGCCCAAACCTGGGGTAAGGACAAGTTAGAGATTGAAAAATCTTTGGGAGTGTTTGAAAAAGCAGTTGCCTCATATGACGAGGATGCTATTACTTTATCCATTGAAACAGCCAATAATGCCTTATTAAATGGTCGGATAGACCCCACCAAAATTGGCGGCATCACCATTGGTTCAGAATCTCACCCTTATGCTGTTAAGCCTTCCTCCACCACTGTGGCGGAAATTTTGGGCATGGGAACGGATTATCTGGCAGTTGATTTGGAATTTGCCTGCAAAGCCGGTACTGCCGGCATCCAGCTTTTATCAGGTTTAGTTTCCCAAGGCAAGACTAAATTTGTTTTGGCCATCGGTTCAGATGTAGCCCAATCCCGTCCGGCTGATGTTTTGGAATATACTGCTTCATCTGCCGCCGCAGCTTTTGTTTTAGGCAAGCAAAATGTCATTGCCAATATTATAGATTTCACCTCTTTTTCATCCGACACGCCTGATTTCTGGAGAAAAGACAGCGAAAAATTCCCCTCTCACGCCGGCAGGTTTACCGGCTCTCCGGCCTATTTTGCTCATGTATTAGGAGCATCGGAAGCGATGCTTAAAAAGGTCAAGATGAAGCCTACTGATTTTGATTTTTGCGTATTTCATATGCCCAATGCCAAATTCCCCAAAGAGGCTGCCAAAAAATTAGGCTTTACACCAAAACAACTTCAAGCAGGATTTATTGTGGAACAAATAGGAAATCCCTACTCTGCCTCATCTATGGTAGGACTGGCTGCCATACTTGATGTTGCAAAAAATGGCCAGTTAATTTTTATGTGCTCATACGGATCAGGCGCCGGATCAGATGCTTTTGTGTTTGAGGTCACCCCGGAAATTAAAACCCACCAGAAAAGAAATCAGGCAACTGTAGCAAGACAAATTAAGAATAAAGAGTATATTGATTATTCATTAATAGCAAAAAATATATTAACCAAATATAAGATTTAAAATGAAAATTAAAGTGACACAAAGTGTCATCCTGAACTTGATTCAGGATCCATACAAATATTTATATAGATTCCGGATCAAGTCCGGAATGACAAAGGAATAGATATGCGAATCAAAGTATTGGGCACGGGACTGACAAAATTTGGAGAGCTGTGGGATAAAGATCTTTTGGATCTGGCTTTTGATGCTTCAAACCAGGCGATTAACGAATCACGATTAACGAAAAATGGTATTGATGCTGTTTTTGTGGCCAATATGATTTATGGCAAGCTGTCCGGCCAGGATCATCTGGGAGCTTTGGTGGCTTCCGGTTTGGGGATTAAGGGGGCCTCTTTCAAGGTAGAGGGAGCTTGTGCTTCCGGTGGTTTGGCTGTTCATCTAGCCATCCAGTCTTTATTGGCTGGTACTTATAAAAATGTTTTAGTAGTGGGCGCGGAAAAAATGACAGATGCCACGGCCTCTGAAATCTCCACCGCCTTAATGGGAGCAGGTTCAGCGGATGAAAGGAAAGCCGGTCTGACTTTCCCAGCCCTTTATGCCTTAATGGCCAAAGCTCATATGCAAAAATATGGTACTACCAGAAATCATATGGCCCATGTTTCTGTTAAAAATCATTTTCATGCTTCCATGAATGAAAAAGCCCAATTCCCATTTGAGATCACTATGGAGAAGGTTTTGGAAAGCCCGCTTATCTCTTCCCCTTTTACACTTTTTGATGCCTCCCCTATTACGGATGGAGCAGGAGCAGTGGTACTTTCTTCTGTCATCCCGACGGAAGGCGGGATCCATACCAATAACGTATTCATAACCGGCTCTGCTGTGGCAACAGACACAGTTGATTTAGCCGAAAGAATTTCCTTAACAGAGATAGCAGCCACCAAAGAAGCTTCCCGGAAAGCTTTAAACATGGCAGGAGTTGAGATCAAAGATATTCATTTGGCAGAAGTCCATGATTGCTTTACCATTGCCGAAATTTTGGCCATGGAAGATTTGGGCTTTTGTGAAAAAGGTGAGGGAGGAGAGTTTGTTCAAAAAGGCCATACCAGATTAGGCGGAAAATTGCCTGTAAATACTTCAGGCGGATTAAAAGCCTGTGGTCATCCTGTAGCTGCCACCGGGGTAAAACAAATTATTGAAATTACCCACCAATTGCAAAAAAGGGCCGGCAAAAGACAGGTTGAGAAAGCCAAAGTGGGTTTAACACATAATGTAGGAGGTAGTGGAGCAACTGTAGTAGTTCACGTGTTGCAGACATAACAGGGGGAAGCGGAAAGGGAAAAGTAAATTAAAACTTTACCCTTAACCCTTAACGCTTTACCCTAAAAATATGAATAGTCCTGTACAAATTTGGAGAAGTCATAAAAACTTAAGTAACTATCTAAACAAAAGGGGTAGATTAATAGTTTGGACCAAAATTTTTGTAGCCCCAACCGGTTTTGAGCACCAAACTCCCTATCTGGTGGGGATTGTGGATTTTGAAGACCACAGAATGCCTCTTCAAATTGTGGATTGCGAGGAAAAAGATTTAAAAGTCAACCAAAAAGTGATCACTGTCATCAGAAAAATTGGCAAAGCCAAATCAGAAGATGTGATTGAATATGGTTTAAAAGTTAAACCAATATGATCAGGGTATCCGCTCCGTGTAAAGTTCATCTTTTGGGTGAATGGTCTGTGGTGTGGGGAAAACCTGCGCTTTTAACCACAGTGAATCTAAGAATAACTGCCACCATTTCCTCTGCTCTCCATTCGGAGTCCACCGAACTACGCAAAATCATTGAACCGATTGTTAAAAAAGAGTTAAAGCTCAAAAAAATTCCTCCTTATAAATTAGAAATTACCTCCCAAATTCCCATGGGGGCTCATTTGGGATCATCTGCAGTTGTTTCTGCCACTTATATTGCAGCTTTACTTACTTTTCTAGATGTTAAATGGGATCTGGAACTTGTTAATAGATTAGCCTATGAGGCAGAAAAAGTTTTTCATGGTAATCCTTCCGGAGCGGATAATTCCACAGTAGTGTATGGTGGGTTAGTCTGGTATAGAAAAGAAACAGAGGATTTAAAAATTATTGAAAAACTTCCCTTTTCCATCCCATCCAAATTATCCAAGAACTTTATACTGATAAACACCGGCACTCCAAAAATGACAACCAAGCAAATGATTGTCAAAATAACAGCCAAGTTTGAAAAAAAGCCCAAACTTATGTCTGAATTTCTCACTCTCCAGGAAAAATTGACCAGAGAACTTCTTTCTGCCATCAAAAATGCTGATGAGAAAGAGGTAATAAGAATTATCAGGGAAGGTGAAAAAAATCTGGAATCAATCGGAGTTTGCTCTCCAACTGTTGCCAAAGTAATCAGGCAGATTGAAAAGATGGGCGGTGCAGCCAAAATTTGTGGGGCCGGAGCAACAGAAGGCCCAACAGGAGTTTTACTTTGTTACCACCCCACTCCATCCATCATCCAACAAATTGCCAAATCATATAAATTAAACTATTTTAAAACCAAATTAGGGGTAGGAGGAGTAAGATTAAGCATTACATAACGTTCCACGATCGTTGAATATTATGTAATGCTTAAGCATATGGAAAATAAAAAAATCACAGTCTCAGCACCCGGAAAACTAATGCTTTTTGGAGAACATGCAGTGGTTTACGACAGACCATGTATAGTCACAGCTGTGGGGCAAAGAATGAAAGTTACAGTTGAACTGACAGAGGAACCAACTTTCCAGCTTGAAGCCCCTGATGTAAAAGTTGAGAACTATAAAAAACCAATTGAGGATGCAGGAGTGGGAGAAATACCTAAGGGAGCCAAGTTTGTGGAGGGGGCTGTTAAAAACTTCCTTAATCGTCATCCCGTACTTGATACGGGATCCATAAATATAGATTCCCGCTTTCGCGGGAATGACAAATGGGGTGTAAAAGTTACCACCAAATCCGAGTTTAACTCCCAATTCGGCTTTGGCTCCTCCTCTGCTTCAACAGTTTGTGTAATTAAAGCTTTATCAGAACTAACTGGAGCTAAACTTTCCAATAAACAAATCTTTAATTTATCATACAAAACTGTTTTGGATATTCAGGGGAAAGGATCTGGCTTTGATGTAGCTGCAGCAGTATATGGAGGAACATTATATTTCGTGATCGGAGGCAAGGTCATAAAATCACTTAACCTCCCTTCTCTTCCCCTAATTGTGGGATATTCTGGAATTAAGGCAGACACAGTTACTTTAATTAATGAAGTAAAAGAAAGGGCCAAAAAATACCCCCGGGTAATAGATAATATTTATGACCAAATTGGTAAAATTGTTGATTCAGCAAAGAAGGGCATTTTACAAGGAGACTGGGAAACTGCCGGGGAACTGATGAACTTTAACCAGGGATATTTAGCAGCTTTGGGGGTAAGTAGCAGTAAACTGGAATCCATGATCCACTCAGCAAGAGATGCAGGAGCATATGGGGCAAAACTGTCTGGGGCTGGAGGTGGAGATTGTATGATTGCTATAGCTTCGCAGGAAAAGAAAAAAGATGTTAAAAAAGCTATAACTGGAGCTGGCGGACAGATAATAGATGTTGAAACAAATGTAGAAGGAGTACGTGTGGAAGGGGAAAGGGGAAAGCGGAAAGGGAAAAGTTATGATAAATTCATATAAAGAACTATTAGTTTGGAAAAAATCGATGCAATTAGTAAAGGCAGTTTATCTTTTAACTGAACAGTTTCCTAGAGATGAAATTTATGGACTTGCCTCACAAATGCAACGTGCTGCAGTAGCAATTCCTAGTAACATTGCTGAGGGATATTTACGTGGTCATAGAAAAGAATATGTGCAGTTTCTTTCTATATCTTTGAGTTCGGCTGCAGAATTAGAAACTCAAATTTTGATATGTAAATCGTTACCTAAATTCAGTAAGATAGATCTTTTAGAAGCAGAATCATTAGTGACGGAAATAATGAAGATGTTATATGTAATGATAGAAAGGATTAAGGAACGGTAATGCGCTTTACCCTTCACCCTTAACGCTTCACCCTATGAAGGCTACAGCTATTGCTCCATCTAATATAGCTTTTACCAAATATTGGGGTAAAAAAGATGAGGAGTTAAGGCTGCCTGAAAATGGTAGCATTTCCATGACTTTATCTGATTTATTAACCACTACTACTGTAGAATTTTCTGATAAATACCATAAAGACCAAATCATCATTAATGGTGGTGGAATTGAGGAAGGAGAAGCCGAAAGAATTATTAAACATCTAGATAGAGTCAGAAAACTAGCTTCCCACATCGGAAGTGGGAACGTAAAGGCGAAAGTTGTTTCCAAAAACAATTTTCCTGCAGGTACTGGTCTGGCCTCTTCTGCTTCTGGTTTTGCAGCCTTAAGCTTAGCAGCTACATCTGCTGCAGGATTAGATTTATCAGAAAAAGAGCTATCTATATTGGCAAGACAAGGCTCTGGTTCTGCCTGCAGGTCTATCCCAGGAGGGTTTGTGGAATGGTTAAATGGGGACACTTCTGAAACTTCTTATGCCAGGCAGATTTTTCCACCTGACTGCTGGAATATAGCAGATGTGGTGGCAATTTTTAGTGAGAAAAAGAAAGATGTTAGTAGTAGTGACGGGCAAAAGATGGCCAGATCTTCTCCCTTTATGGAAGTAAGGCTTTCTAAGATGAAGCAAAAAAATAACAGCCTTAAAAAAATAATTGCTCAAAAAGATTTTCAAAAATTGGGTGAGCTTTTAGAATCAGAGGCTTTAGAATTTCATGCCATCACCCTAACTCAAACCCCGGCTTTAATTTATTGGACTCCTGGAACACTGACTACTATGAAGTTAACCAGAGTGTGGAGAAATCAAGGATTAAGCGTCTACTTTACAGTGGATACAGGACAAAATATTCATCTATTTGTTGAGGGTAAAAATATTAAAAAATTAGTTTCAGAGCTGAAAAAACTGGAGGGAATCAAAAATATTATTATTAACAAACCTGGCGAAGGTACAAAACTTTCAGAAAATCACCTGTTTTAAGATTACTTATATAAATTACTATGTGAATCTATATCCGCAAAAATAACAGTATCCTCATTTTTCTTAAAAATTACCCGTAAATCACCTGTTACATTAATGCTTCTATACCCCCTATATTTCCCTGTTAAAGAATGATTATTTAAAATAGGGTTAAATTGATCTTGTTCAAAAAGCTTTAATCTTATTTTAAGTTTTTCTTTTTGCCTGATATTCAACCTTTTGGAATCTTTAATGAAGTCCTTTGTATAATTAATCACCATTGTTTTTCTAAGTAAGCAATTGCCTCATCCATATTTTTAAAGCTAGGGGAAAGGTTTCTGCCATGTTTTATATCATCCTCAACCTTTTCTAGTCTCTTTTCCAACTCCGGTGTCATTTGAGGAATATCAGAAAAAATTACCTCTCTGGTTCGGATAAAATTACGCAGTGCTGCGTTTATGACATCAGACAGAGTTAACCCTAAGTCTTTAGCAGCTTTTTGGGCATTCTCTTTAACTTCTTTATCAGCTTTTAAATGGATTACTGTTTGCATATGTAACCAAAGTATATATAGTAGTTACATATATGTCAATAGTTTGATAATCTCCAGTCCTCTAAAAACCAGGGAGTCAGGGGTTGGGGAAGTTCATCAATACCAAAAAACTTACCTTCTGCCACCTCTTGCGGATTAAATCTAAACTCCCCATCAAAAATAGCCTTAACAGTAACCATTAATTCACTATCCAGGTAAGTTTCACTCTCATCCCAATTATCTATTTTATGTATAGGAAGCATCTGTTCAACTTCAACATTTACTCCTAACTCCTCTTTAACTCCCCTTTTTGCAGCATCTTCAAAACTCTCTCCAGGTTTAACATGCTCAGAACAACTTAAATCCCAAAAATTAGGAAATCTTTTTTTAGCTGCCCTCTTTTGTAAAAAAATTTCTCCTTTAGAGTTAAACAGAAAAACATTCACAGCCCGATGACGTAATCCTTTTATATAACAATCCAACCTGGTTGCTTGTCCAATTACATTATTATTTTCATCAACAATTTCTAAAATTTCATCTAATTCAGACATCGTTACGCAGCTTCTATTAGAGGGATAAGTTCTTCCAATGAGAAGATAATATTTTTGGGTTCCTCTTCCGGAGTCTGAGGATATTCTTCAGTAAATTTTTCTCCCTCTCTTCTTAACCACACTGTTTTAGCCCCAACAAGATTACCATATTTAATCTCTTGCTTAACCCTGTCTCCTACTACAATACATCTTGTAGCACTAACTCCCAACTGAGCAATAACTGGTCTAAAATCTTTATCTGCCTCCTGGCCAACAATATATACTACATTAAAATATTTTGTAAGCCCTAATTGTGCAATATCATGCCTCCTTAGATCTTCATTTTGCCCCCTGCTGACTAAAGCCATCCTAACTCCTATTGTTTTTAAATCTTCCAGTACTTCTTTAGCATCTGGATAAAGTGCGGGTGGATTGGCTTCAGGATTTACTATAGTCCTGGCATAATCAAAAATTATAGCCTCTATCATTAGGCTAAAGTGAAGCTACTGACATTTTGAAACCTGTCATTCAAGGCGGAAATAGAATTAAGGCTTTTGGTGTAGCTGAGGGAGGCGGAGTATTAGTTTATCCTTCAAAAGAAAGTGCAAAGCTGCAGATTGAAACCCTGGCAGACCCTGCTGAAATTAGAGCCTTGAGTTGGATTACAAAAGAGGTCTTAAATAATCCTGTCATGGCCACCATGTTGGAAGATACAAAACCTGATGACCAAGGTGATCCAATGAAAACTGACTATATCACTAATACTGTCATTACACTTCCTACCAACTTTGGTATTTTATTGGAACGGTTTAAGATAAAACGCGTTGATTTAGAAAGAGCTATACAAGGTATTAATCCTCAAAACTACGTCAAAATGGTCTTGCGCTATGCAGCTTTTCGCTTTGATAAGGCTAGGACTAAGTTAGGGTTGGAAGAATACATAAACCTGTCTTTAATCAAAGAACCAAATAGGCGGGTTTATGTTACCCCCAAACACTTAAGGGGTAAAGAAGAAGAGTTAAGTAAGGCTGGCGGGGTTAGGTTTGGCTCAAAGCTGCTACGCAGCATGCCCGGATATGAAGGCTTCAGGGAATATAGAATCGAAGATTCAGTTTATGTTGCTGACATGGCTGTAGTTACAACAAGTGAAGGCCAAAAAGCCATTGGCCCAGCTGAAAGAAACATGATTATTGGTTTAACCCGTTTCCATAAAAACCGTATACCTAGTGAGGTTAATATATTAAGGCAAGAAAGGCTTGGGGAAATAAATGACCCAACAGGATATACTGCAGCTGAAGTTGCACCCAGACTGGTTATTAATGTGACTATGGATAGATCACCTATGACACTAACTACTACAGAAAAAGTGCTAGTTTTGAATGCTGGTTCTGGAAACAAAGCAATGGATGCATACAGGTTTATTTATGATAGATTAGAACCTGATTTAGCAGCTTAATAGTTTAAGAAATAATTTTAAATTCTTTTCCTATTTTTTCAAACATTTTAATGCCAAAATCCAAATCTTTCTTGCTGTGAGAGGCAGATGGAATAACCCTAATACGGGATTTATCTTTGGCAACCATTGGGAAAACAAATTATAGATAACATTTTTACGCACGTACAACAAATTGTTATCCAAGCCAAAAAGAAATTATTAAATAATGATTTTCAAGCAGTAGGTGAACTTATGAATTTTCACCAAGGATATCTCTCAGCCAGGCTTTGTGGAATGGTTGGATGGAAATACTTCGGATACTTCATATGCCAAGAAGATTTTCCCGCCAAATCATTGGAAAATAGCTGATGTGGTGGCAATTGTTTCTGAAGGAAAAAAAGAAATATCCTCAACAGCCGGCATGAAAGTGGCCCAATCCTCCCCTTTTATGAAATTAAGATTATCCGGCATGAAGGATAAAAATAAAAAAGTTAAAGAATATATTAAAAATAAAGATTTTAAAGCTTTAGGAGAATTAACTGAACAGGAAGCACTGGAGTTACACACAATTATGCTCACTCAATATCCTCCTTTAATTTATTGGACCCCGGGGACTTTACAAATTATGAAACTATGTAGTCACTGGAGAAATAAAGGTATCCCTGTTTATTTCACAATCAACACAGGTCAGGATATTCATCTTATTGTTGAGCAAAAAAATGTAGAAAAAGTTAAAAACAAACTTAAAGAACTGGATTTTGTAAAAAATATTATTGTAAATACTCCGGGAGAAGGAACTAGACTGTCAAAAAACCACTTATTCTAATATTAACCATATAATTACTGTGGTATAATTTATTTATGGCAAAAATTATAACCGATCCTAAAATTATGCTGGGAAAACCAGTGGTGGCTGGTACCAGAATTACTGTTGAGCAAATATTAAGACTTTTAGCTCAAAAACTAACTATTAAAGATATCTTAGAAGATTTCCCCCAGCTTAAAGAATCTGATATCAAAGAAGCTGTGGAATATGCTGCCAAAAAGGTTGCAAAGCCAGATCCTCAAGCAGTAAGCTATCTTCATGAAATTTATCACAGATGAAAATCTTGGAATTCAAATCCCTCAATTCCTTAAAAATTTAGGTTATAATGTTATTTCTGTAATAGATGTTGCCCTAAGCAAGCCTGATCCAGATATTCTAAATATTGCAAATGAAGAAAATAGAATTCTTATCACAACTGATAAAGACTTTGGTGAGTTAGTTTTTAAAGAAAAATTAATCCATTCAGGAGTAATCCTTCTACGTTTAAAAGATGAATCTGTTCCAAATAAAAAGAAGGTTATCCTAAAAGCATTAAAATCAGGTAAAAATTTCAAAAGAAAATTTATAAGAATTAGAGGTTAATCAAAAAAACCATTCTCTTTTAATACCTTTACGCTTTCCAATGCCCAGGCAGTATATTTATTAGGATTTGATTCCATATCTTTTAATACCTCTTTTTTATCAACCCATTTATATTCATACCCATGAGTTAGATTTAACTTTACTTCCTCATTATATTTCCCAATCAGTAGATAATCATGTTCATTCTCACAAAGCTCACCTACTTTGGCAAAATAATTAAATTCCCCAATTACCCTAATTTCCCCAATCTCCTTCATTCCATATTCAGCTAAAAGAGCGCGTCTGGTTGCCTCCTTAAGCGTTTCATCTGTTCCATCGTCTTTATGCAGAGGATGAGTTGAGGCTGTAAAATCCCAGATATTATCAAAAACTTTATGTTTTCTCCTTTGGAGTAAAACTTCTCCTTTGGAATTGTAGATTAAAACAGTGATGGCTAAATGTCTTCTGCCCTGCCCTGTATGCCCAACCATTTTAGGTATATATTCCTCAAAATTTCCCTGATCATCACAAGCTAAAATTATTTGCCCCATCTAATGAATACCCTCCAAAGCAGAGATAGCAAAATATACAACCAAAACTCCCATAAATAGCATTACTGATTCCCAAAAAGCCACTTTTTGATCATCCCTGCTGTGTATTTCAGGAATTAAATTTGCCAAAGCAATGTAAATAAAAAATCCTGCAGTGACAGATAAAATTAGAGGTAAAAATCCTTTCAGGCTATCCTGATAAATAAAGGTCATGATTGCACCAATTAGCGCAGCTAAAGATGAGTAAAGATTGATTAAAAGTACTCTTCCTCTCTTCATCCCTCTGCCCAGCATCAGCCCAAAATCACCAATTTCCTGGGGAATTTCATGGGCTGCCACAGCCATTGATGTGACAATTCCCAAAGGTATGCTGATTAAAAAAGTGGCAGCAATGGCCACTCCGTCTATAAAATTATGGACACTGTCTCCCACCACAATCAAAGGAACCACCGATCTTTTGGCCTCAATCTCACTACCATGACCATGATGATGGATAAAACGCTCCAAAAGGAAAAAGGCCAAAATTCCCAAAACAGCCCAAAAAAAGATATTTACTGCGCCCGCGCTTTCTGATGCTTCCGGTAAAAGATCCAGAAAAGCTGTGCCAAGTAAAGTGCCTGCGGCAAAAGCAGTTAAAAAATGGGAGATTTTAAGAGCAAATTTTTCTTTTATTAAAAGAAGCACTCCGCCAATCAAAGAAATCACACTACCTATCAGAGTAAATATAATGATGTAGGAAAGAATATCCATGCTGCAATTATATCAGCTATTCCATGGTCTTTTCAGGGCCCTGATTTAAGTGGGCATCAATGAAGCTCGTTATTCGTTGTTCGTCAAAATCGTTAAATTTATCTATATAGTCCCAGGCTGTTAAGGCTATTCTGGTATCCAGATTAGGTCTGGGGAGTACAATAATTCTTGTTTTTCCTTTTTTTTCATAAATTGAGATCAACTGATCAACCAGTTTATGACATTCATCTGATCTAAATGCCTCGGATAACATCCCAGATTCTGTAGCCTCACCAGCAGAAGAGGTTGCTTCCTCTTCCTCTGTTCCATGAGCATACACTATACTGACGACTGACGACTGACGACTGACGACTCTCTTCTCACAGTTATATGACATAATCACATATCCGTGTTCTAAGGAATGGACCAGATACCCGTCTTCTTTGGGGGTCTCATAAACCCCGGATCTAATCCATTCCCCATAATGTTTGCCTGATGTTGGAGGATCAGAGTTATACTCAACTTTTGTACCAACTGGCACATGTTCCGTTCCTAAATCAGCAATCTTTGTCCCAGGTAAAGGTTTTGAAGATTCCACAAAAAGCCAAGCTAGAAAAGCTCCCAGGGCAGCTATTCCCAGCCCAATCCAGATCCATTTTTTCATTAGAAGATAGAGGTTTGATTTTGGAAAACCAAATCGTGATATTCCCAATATTTGTTTTGATCCCCGGCACATCTGGCTGCTTCAGCTGCTTTCTGTGCTCCGGGGTGAATTTGAGAGAGTGGAAAATCCCTGTAGTAAAACTTAACCAAACCTTTATCTATATATTCTGATTTTAGCTGCGGTTCTGCTTGAGTAAAATGCCTGCCGCAAAATGGGCACTGATAATCAGAAAACTCCACCATAGTTACTTTGGCGTTCTGACTACCCAGCACTGGTAAGTCACCATTTGCCACAGTCACTCTTTGGGTGGTGGCAGGTGCTGATCCAGAAATTTCCTCATCAATCACACTCTTAAATTGGTCAAAAGGCACTGCCCCGGAAATTAGTCTACCATTGATGAAAAAGGCCGGTGTGCCGTTTACGCCAGCAGCACTCCCATCATTCAAATCTTTGGCAACCAAAGAGGCTTTTCCACCGGAATCCAGACATGAATTAAATTTACTTGCATCCAACCCCAGCTTAGCGGCTAAACCCTTTAAACCATCCACAATTTGAGTCTCGGTCTTAGCCTGCTGAGGTTGCCCTGCAGCTGGTTGAGGTTGAGCAGCTGGAGGAGCAGTGGTTGTGGTGGGCTTACCTATCTTAATAATGCCTCCGTTCATCAGAATAGCCACAGCAACCACAAATGAACCCAACAGAATTGCAAGCGGGGTAGATAAAAAGGAGGTGGGACGATCCATTGTGGATTGCAGTTTACAGGCAAAGAGACTTTATGTCAACTAGTTAAACTGGTTTTGGGCAGTTGTTAAATCTTTTGCCAAAAGGAGATCTAAGGCTTTAATAGCCTGTTTTAACATGTGTTTCACTTGTGATTTTTCCGAATGCATAAAAGGTTCCAGCACAAATTTTTCTGCATTGACATGCTCTCTTTTTCTCTCAGCTAATTGGGTTTTTATATTTCCAATTCCCAATCTTACTCTGATAAATTGGTCTGTATCCAAAGCCTTGATGATGGATTCCACCCCATGATGGCCGGCAGCAGCCCCTCCCATTCTGACTTTGATCTTGCCCAGCGGCAAGTCCAGCTCATCATGAATAACTATGATATCAACAGGTTGTAGGTTATAGTAGGTAGTAAGTAGTTTAACTGCAAGCCCGGAATTATTCATATAAGTTTGAGGCTTAACAAGCATTACTCCCCCCTTGTCATTCTGAGCGAAGCGAAGAATCTCACTTTTAAATTTATTCTCAAATTTCCAACTTCTAACTTCAAAATCCAGCTTCCCACTTCCAACATCCAACTTCTTGACCAACTCATCCACCACCATAAATCCCAGATTATGCCTGACATTTGCATATTTTTCCCCGGGATTTCCCAAACCAACAATAAGCTTCATAGTTTTTAATGGTATGTTCTCACTCTGTTCGAACAATAATTACTCTTCGAGCGATTAGCGAGAAGTTACCTTAACTCCTTTAAGATCTGCTCATGAATCAACCCATTTGATGCAACAATATTTAATCTTTCTTTTATCCAGTCAGGCTCCATCCCTTCAAAATCAGTCACCTTCCCTCCTGCTTCTCTTATAATCACAACCCCTGCGACAAAATCCCAAAGGTATGCTTGATTGACATTTAAATCTAAAATTCCTTCAGCAATGAGTATTAAGCTTACCACCGCTGAACCAAAAGAATAAGGATATCCAATCTTGCTAATTAAAGAGTTTATATATAAATCTAGTTTATTTTGCCTGCCTTTTCTGTGACCAAAGTCCAAAACTGCTGCTACCTCATCCAAATTTTTTTTGCCGCTTACCTGGATCAGTTTGCCATTTAAAAAGGCTCCGCCACCAACGGCTGCCCAGTATAAATTATTGAAACCAACGTGATTGACAACCCCTAAAACAGGTTTATTGTGCTTGAGAAGACCTATTGATACTGTAAAGTAAGGAATATTCTGTCCAAAGGTAAAACTGCCATCCAAAGGATCTATTACCCAGGTATATTCTGAACCTTGATGAGTTCTCTCATTCTCCTCAGCAATAATATTATGTTTGGGAAAAGCTTTAGATATAATTGAAACAATTGTTTTTTCTGCCTCTATATCTGCCTCTGTGGCAAAATCAGACATATCTCCATGTTTGACATTTTTTTGTGAGGTTTTTCCAGCATATTTTTTAATTACTTTTCCAGCCTCTAAGGCTGCCTGCTTGGCTACTTTTAAAAATTGGTCATCCATTGTTGAGTAATTGTACCACCTCTTCATCTGAAACTTCCCCAAATTCTTCATAAAACTGACCCACTGCTTGAAAATGTTCCGGAATTTCTAAAACTACTATCTCCCCTGCCTCGCCGGCAGGCGGGCCAACTTCCCCTAACTCCCCGACCATCCTGTCTAGCGCCTCTTTACTGGCCACAGGTACAGCCAAAATTATTTTCCTGGCACCGTGTCTTTTAAAAAACCTGATAGCAGCCAAGGTGGTTGCCCCTGTGGCTATTCCATCATCCACCAGGATAACTGTTTTGTCTGATACGTCTAATAGTGACCTGCCCTGCCGGTATACTTGCTCTCTCCTTTTTATTTCATTCCTTTCCTCCTCAATTTGAAATTTGAAATTTGAAATTTGAAATTCCAACTGCTTAAGCAGTTGGTAATCCCATACCACTTGCCCATCCGCATCAACTGCTCCCACAGCCAGTTCAGGCTGCATGGGAGCGCCAATTTTTCTGGTCACAATAATATCCAAAGACAGTTTCAATTCCTTTGCCACCTCGTGAGCAACTACCACTCCACCCCTGGGAATTCCCAGAACAATTGCTTCCTTGTTTCCCCGAACTCCCTGAATATCCTGAAGTCTTTTTGCCAGTATTTTTCCAGCAGATTGTCTATCTTTGAAAATTTTCATCAATCAAATAAACCTAATTGCGGAGTTTTTTTCATCTGATCACCCTTATGATCCTGATTTCCCTCATTTCCCCAAATTTTCACCACTCCATATACTCCATCATAGCCCGGATCTATCACCAAATCTCCTCTCCTATCTTTGTCCACTCCCTCAGCAATCTTTTCTCCTGATATTTTTGCTATCTCATCTATGGAAACCTTAGTTAAAATTTTAATTTCTCCTCTCAAAGTGGTAACTAACTTTTTATACTCATTTATTACCCTTTGGCTTGTTGGAGCATTACCAAATGCTTCTGCTATAACCTGATAAAGCGGCACTAACATCCTATATCCAGCTCTGTTTGGAGAAGCTTCTGTTTTTATTACTCCTTTGTCATTTGTAATTTGTAATTTGTCATTTCCTCGCGAAGCGAGGCTCTCTACTCTCTCCATCACCCCCACCGTTAATCCTCTTTTGCAGACAGGACAGATAGTACCTTTAGCTTTTGTATCCTCTGGGGTATATTTAATATTGCAGTTTCTGTGCCCGGTATAGTGATATTTTCCCTGCTCCGGGTAAAATTCAATTGTTCCGGCAATTCTCTGCTCTTTAATATCCCTGAACATCCCCGAATACCCTGAATTTATATCTCCGGCAAATACTGTTGCCTCCCTGCCCAAATTTGGCAGAGAATGTGCATCTGAAAAAGAGATAATAGACTTGTTATCCAACTCACTCACCCGCCAATTCATAGCAGGGTCTGATGATAAACCAGTCTCAATTCCATAAATATATTCACTCAAATCCTCAAAACATTCTTCCAATGAATCATAACCTGATTCTGATCCAAAAATCCCAAACCAGGGGGTCCAGGCATGAGCTGGAATAAACAGGGCTTTTTCAGATACCTCAAGAGCCAGTGAAAGTAAATCTTTGGCAGAAATTCCCACAATAGGCCTGCCATCAGATGCTAAATTTGCCCTCCTGGAAAGCAGTGCTTTTTGGAAAACTTCAGCTGATTTAAAATCAGGCATAAAAACCAAATTATGCACCCTTCTACCCTTACCCTTATGAGAATAAATAGAAGAAACCTCTACACTTAAAACAAATTTAACATCAGATGAATCATGGACTAAAAAGCCAGATCCATCTTCTTTTAAACTATTTTTTAATTCAGCTAGCCAAAGTGGGTGTAAAAAGTCTCCGGTTCCTAAAACATTAATACCTTTATACCTGGCCCACTCCACTAAATTCGGAACATTTAAAGCTGGTGAACATGCTCTGGAAAACCTGGAATGTATATGCAAATCAGCTACATAGGCCATATTTTTGATGATTCTATCACTTTTGCCTTTGGTGGTTAAATACTAAAGTTTTTGATCCATCTGGATTTATCTGGCTAAGATTGTAGAACCACATATCATCAGGCTTTTGGGGATCACGATCTAAAGCTAATTCTTGTAAAGCCTGTCTTATTCGTTGATTATCAACTCTTTTTCCATTTACATCAACTAGATAAATATTCCATCGAGGTTCTACTAAACCAGTTTGTAAATCTAATCTACTAGGCTCAATAAAAATAGATGTACCACCTCTTCTAATCTTTTTTAGTCCCTCTCCTTCTGTAAATATTATTCCTAAACCTTTTCTCGTTTTTCTCTGTCTCTCTAACTCTCTTTCTAACTCTATTTGAGCTATATCAGTATCGACCAAAGCTATAGGTGTTAATAATGTTTTTAGTGCTTCCTCATCACCTTCTGAGGCCTTTTTAATAAGGGCTTCTACATTCATGGGCTGATCTTGCCCATTAACTCTTATCCATGGGGTACTTCCAATAGAATAATGTTCTATTGGGGCTGAATTTCTAACATTAAACTTCTCAGTCTCTTTTGGAATATTTCCTTCCCTATTATCTATGTTCATTTTTTAAATTGTAACTTATACATCTCAATTAGCTCTTTAACAGTGGTAGCATCTTCTGCGGTTTTATCGGCTCCACGGAATTTAATAAGCCTGGGAAATCTTAGGGCATAGCCTATGTTATCTTGATCTCTGCCTGCTGTATGATTTGGAGATCTGGTGATTTCATCTGCCAAAACCTCAATCACTATTTCCGGCGCTATCCAGACTGATGGAGTTAAAATAGAATTTATCCTGGCTGGTTTGTGGGAAACTTTTATCTTATCTGCTCTTTTGTGTATTTCTCTCCACTCCTCATCTGTTAAACCGGTCCCAATTTTGGAAACAGTCACAAATTCATCTTTTTGATCATCATAAACTCCCACCAACAGTGCCCCTGCCCCAAAAGCAGCCCTTTTCCCTCTGCCATAAATATAACCCAAGATCACACAGTCAATGGTATCTTCAAGCTCACCTGCAGAGTGTCTTTTTAACTTCACCCAATTAAAATTCCTGGCTCCTGCTTCATATTTACTATCCACTCTTTTAACAATTAATCCTTCCAAACCTTTGGTTAGAGCATCATCAAAAAGCTCCTGCATTCTTTCTACTGAATCAGTTATTTCACCCGGTTGAGGAATTAGTATTTCATTACCATGAACTCTAGCTTCTAACTTCTTGATTCTAGTATCTAGCGGCAAATCCATCAGGGATTTGCCGTCCAAATACATAACGTCAAACACAAAAGCTTTCAGGGGTAATTTGGCTGCCATAGCCTCGATGTCATACTTGCGCCGTCTCTTGGTAGTTTCCTGAAAAGGTAAAAATTCCTCAGATACCGGATTAAAAGCCAATGCTTCTGAATCCAGGATAGCTGATTTAGCCTTTAGCTGAGACAGCACTCCTTTGATAATATCCGGAAACATGAGAGTTGTTTCTTCCAGATTCCTGGAAAATAGCCTGACTTTATCCCCGTCTTTATGAATCTGCACCCGAAATCCATCCATTTTAAACTGTACGTGTGCCTTTCCTCCAAATTTTTCCAAAATTGTTTTGGGATCAGGTAAACGCTCTGCCAGCTGAGATCTAATCGGCCTTCCAACGCTAACATCCAGCTTTTCTACAGCTTTAACTCCACCACCCCAAAGAGTCTCACCTATCAAACCAAGATCCGAGGTTCTGTTATAAGCTCCTTCTAAACTCTTCCTCTTCCCTCTATCCCCCAGCTTACTTTTAGCAAAACCATCCAAAATAGTAGGGTCCCCAATGCCTAAACGCGATACTCCTAAAGGAATCCTGACTAAATGTTTAGCACCTACTCCATCAACTTTTTTAAGTAAACCAGCCAGAGCAGAAACTTTTTTCTCAACAGTCCCCTCACCGGAAGTTTGCGCAATTTCTCTTAACGTTTCAAAAACTTCATTTACAGTTAAACCCGATCCTTTAGGTAGTTTACCCTGAGCGAGCGAAGCGAGTCGAAGGGCCACCAACCCTAAGTCTCCCATCCGACCATATTCTCGTAGTACCTGCTCCCGTTCTACCCCATAAGCCCTGGCTATGGCTTGAGCCACCAGCTTTTCGCTCATCCCAATCTCAATTGGCTCATAAAATGGGGCCACTCTACCTTGGATCAGATAACAAACCTTGGCAATCTCCGAGGCTTTAACTTCTTTAAAAAGATCAGACAAAATATCAATTAAGGCCAGTCTGGAAGAGGTTGCTTCAAGTTTTTCAAAATATTGAGAAAGTTTCCCAAAAGTCATACCTGGATTGTAATAGATTCCCTAACTATTGTAAAATACGCGTTTATGCGGTATCTTGAAGGAGAGATGGTAGACCAAAATCCTGAAACTGAAAAACCTAAATCAAACCCTCACAGAGAGTATCTGGTAAGGAGAAATTCAGCTCGATTAGCAAAAGTACGCTCAGGTGAATTACCCCCAGAACAACTGGCTGCAGAATGGGCAGACAGGGAAATAGCGCTGGAGGATCAAGCCGACCATGATTCACTAACAGGTTTATTAAATTATCAGGGCTTTGCTGATGCCCTAACTGCAGACCTTATGATAATTCAACTATACAATATACCTGCTTATCTGGGCTTTTTCGATGGAGATAAGCTAAAAAAAATTAATGATACTATCGGCAAGCTAGCAGGCAATCAAGTAATTCAGTCTTATGCAAAGACAATGAGACAGATTGAAGCTTTACATACAGATATACCATTCCTAATGGGTCGTTTTGGGGGAGACGAGTTTATGCTTTTGGTGATTGGTGTAGATATTAAAGCAGCAAAAGCAATATTTGAAGAAGTCAGAACAACTATACCTGACAGGGTTAAAAGTAGTCTAAACATGCCGGACTTAGAAAACACTGTCAGTATGGGAGTAGTTACAATTCAACCAAATGATAATGCTCAGACACTTCTCAGACGAGCTGATGATCAACTGAAGATAGCCAAAATGGAACGCAACAAAGTGGTTTTTGAAGGTCTGCCATTACTTTAACACATAAATAGCCTTTTTGGTGCCGCCGCTCTTTTTAACCAGACCTTTTTGTCTTAGAAATTTCAGTTCCCGCAGTACCGTATCATCGGAATGATCCGGGAAAATTTTTCTGAAATCTTTATTAGACAAGCCCTTGTGCCTGTGAATATATTCCATAATCAGCATTTGTCGTTCATTTAACATCACCTGCTCCCCTAACCTATCTTTAATTCTGGCATCTGTGGAAATTCTTTGTACCTTCTCTTTTACTCTATTTAGCTCAATTGCCACACCTTGGGTAAAATATTCCAGCCAGGGAGTTAAATCCCGCTCGTGAGTATCTAAAACTAACTGGTTAGAAACAGCCTGTAAAGTTAAATAATAATCCATGGGGTTTTCATCAAAATATTCCTCAAAAGAGAAAAACTTCCTGATATCATAGTTATCCAAAAACATCACCAGCGTCGCAACAGAACGAGCCACCCTGCCGTTTCCGTCTGTAAAAGGATGGATTCTGGCCAGCTCATAATGGATAATGCCTGTCTTTATCACAGGGTGAGCCCCCTTTGCCTCATCCGAGTTAATCCAATTAACCAAATCTTCAACCAAATACGGCACCTCAACAGCAGGAGGGGGGGTATAAGAAACCTGACCTGTTTTGGTATTTTTAATCACTACTTGCCTGATTCTAAATTTGCCACAAGAAGCAGGGTCCAGTGTTTTTTCTGTTGTTAATTTATGCATTTCCAAAATTGTTTCTATTGTAAAATTATATGCACCAGAGGTACCAATTTGAGCTTGTACGCTATCTATGAATTTTAAAACATTTCTATAATTGATAATTTCTTGCACATCCCTATCTCTGGCCACTACCTCCTGCCCGTCCAAAACATCTTTTACCTCCTCCTCAGTTAAAGGATTCCCTTCCAGATGGGTGCCGTGATGGACAGTTCGCTCCATGGCCTCTTTTCTGAACTTTGCCTCCCATGCAGGCACGAGTGGTGCATTCATTATCACCTCACGGGCTGCTTCAACTATACCAATATTTTTTAGAATCCTGTTGGTAATGGTGTATTTGGGGATAAACATGGAATAGATATCAGTCATCAGTCTTCAGCTTTCAGACTTTTTGAATTTGTCTGACGACTGACAGCTGATAGCTAACGACTACCTCATTCTCGCATATTTCCCGCAAAAAATCTAATTAAGAGTGGAACGATCTAGGGCTTTCTATCTTTGATCCCGCATGTCTCTAACCTGATCATCAGCCTTCCTATTTTTTTCATCCTTTATATCCCAAGCTTTGAGTATCATCTCTTTGGAGACACCTGCTTCAATTAAAGACCAAACCCATTGAGAATCATTAGTAAATTTTTCTCCTGCTTCACTAGTCTTTCCATAATCTCTAGCCAATTCTATATGTTCTATGTTGTCAATGAGTTTGAGTCTCTCAATAGTTTCTCTATGTCTTGAAACTGCTAATCTACCTAACTTAGTATTTTCTTCCATTCTAACTGTAAATCTTTCTTGAACAGAAGCTTCGTTTTCTGAGCCTTCACCTACCATATGATTCCAATTAAACTCTCACTCTCTATCTTTGTCAAGTTTCCTTTCTATACTCATTTATACCATTTGCTTGTACGATCGCATCACGAAATGGTATAACCAGAAAGGCGATTAACTTCCATCACTATTACCCATTGCTCTATTCCTAATTCCTTAATGTAAACCTCTAACTTATCAAACACATTTCTTTTGCTTATCCATACACTCTTTTGTAAATGTTTAAATCCCCATTTCTTTAAGTTTCTCCTAAACAGATTTCTTATAACTCTTTTTTGTTCTGGAATATCAAAAATCACAATCCTCCACTTCCCATCCCATTCTTTTTCATCAGATCCATCGCTAATTAACTCCTTACCAGTCTGAGTTAATTTGATTATTACATCATTTTTTAGCTTTACTTGCTCAATTAAACCACTTTCTCTTAATCTCTTAAGGGCTTGAGATAAAGAGGATTTCTTAAGGTTAGGGTAACCATAATGGTAACGATAATGGTGGTAGGTAAAATCCTCAAGTCTAACATATCCATCAACTGCTTTTTCCAATACTAAAAGTATCGCTTTAGTCAAACTCTTTTTGTAAACTTTCATACCAATTCATTGTACGATCGTATACCAAATTGTCAACTATGAAGTTGGAGTTGGAGAAATTTTTAAAAGATTTTTATTTATCTAAACCTACATATTCATCCCAACTTTTGATTTGTAAATCTGCCATTTTTTTAGAAGATAAAGCGGAAATTAAGATTTGTGCTGATTGTAAATTGGTAACCAGCGGAATCCCCAAATCAATACAGTTCCTTCTGATGATATAGCCGTCTGTCTCGCCTGTTTGCCCTCCGTCCTCCGAGATGTTGATAGCCAAATCTACCTCCTCTTTTTGTAAAAGATCCAAAACCGAAGGATGTTGATCTTCCGAGATTTTATAAACTCTGAAATTATTTACTCCAGACTCTTTTAAAAACTGGTGGGTGTGTTCGGTGGCATAAATCTTAAAGCCTAATTTAGATAATTTTTTGGCAGCAATCAAAAAATCCAGTTTATTTTTGTTCCCTCCAATAGAGAGGAAGATGGATGTTTTCGGCCATTTAAATCCGGTGGCAATGATTGATTTAAGATAAGCCTCTGGCAAATCTTCTCCGAAACAGGCCACCTCCCCTGTTGAGGACATTTCCACCCTGAGTCTGGGATCTGCTCCTTTGATTCTATGAAAAGAAAACTGGGGGGCTTTGACTCCCACAAAGTCTAAATCCAAAGTTTTAAAGTCCCCTGATAAATCTTCTCCCAGCATGACTCTGGTTGCAACTTGCACAAAATTATAGCCGGTCACTTTGGAAACAAAAGGAAAAGATCTGGAGGCTCGTAAATTAAGTTCAATCACTCGAATCTCGTTATCCTTGGCAATAAACTGGATATTAAACGGGCCGCTGATGCTAAGCTCCTGTAAAATCTTTCTGGTGGCACCTTTTATTTTTCTGACAGTCTCCAGATACAATCTTTGGGGCGGTAAAACCATGGTAGCATCACCCGAGTGTATACCGGCATTTTCAACATGCTCTGAGATAGCGTAAATTAACAAATTGCCCTTTTGCCCTACTCCGTCTATCTCAATCTCCTTTGCCCCTGCTATAAACTTGGAAATTACCACCGGATATTCTTGGGATACATTTGATGCTTCTTTTAAGTACTTTTTTAACTCCGAAGGTGTATGCGCCACATTCATGGCAGAGCCTGATAAAACATACGACGGTCTGACTAAAACAGGATACCCTATCCTTTTGGCAAAGGATATGGCTTCATCAACACTTTTAACATTCATCCACTCCGGCTGTTCTATGTTTAACTTGTCCAGGGTTTTGGAAAATTTGTCTCTATCCTCTGCTCTATCAATGGAGAGGGGTGATGTGCCCAGGATTTTGTATCCTGCCTTAAAACATCTAAGGGCCAAGTTGTTGGGAACTTGTCCTCCAAAACTTAATACCAGAGAAGCATTTTTTTCTATATCATAAATGTCAGATACCCTCTCAAAGGTAAGTTGCTCAAAATAAAGCTTATCTGCAATATCATAATCTGTGGAGACTGTCTCGGGATTGCAGTTTATGACAATTGTTTCTATTCCTTTGTCTCTTAAAGTTTGGGCAGCTGTCACAGAACACCAGTCAAATTCCACTGATGAACCGATTCTATATGGGCCTGATCCTAATACTATTGCTTTATCACTTGTTACTTGCTCGCCTCGCGCCTGCGTCGACGAAAGTCGCGAAGCCACGCCCGCTCCGCCAGCAGCGCGAGGCGAGCCAAAGGCGGGCAAAGCGGGTGCCTTGTCACTTGTCACCTCAGATTCATCTGCATTGTATGTCAGATAAAGATAATTGGTTTTGGCCGGAAATTCTCCTGCCAAAGTATCAATGTGTTTAACTTTTGGCAGTATTTTATATTTCTTTCTGAGCTCTCTTATTTTTTCTTCTGTAGTTTTTAGCTTCTTTGCGATCAGTTTATCTGAAAACCCCAGCTTTTTTGCTACCCATAACTTGTCACTTGTCGCCAGTACCTTGTTACCCAAGTTTTGCTCAAATTCCACAATTTCCTTTATCTGGTATAAAAACCAGGGATCAATACCTGTAGCTTGATAAATTTGCTCCACAGTCTCTCCTTTGGCAAACCTTTGAGCAATGACGAATAAACGCTCTGTGGTCGGCAGTAATTTGCTATCATCTATTCCATTCCCCAAGAGTCCATCCTGGCCGGTTTCCAGCATTCTGATGCCCTTTTGCAAAGCCTCGGGAAAGCTTCTGCCTATAGCCATTACCTCACCTACTGATTTCATCTCAGAGCCAATCTGCTCCTGTGCCCCCACAAACTTTTGCAGATCCCACCTGGGTATTTTCACCGCCAGATAATCCAAAGCCGGCTCAAAAAAGGCAGAGGTGGACCAAGTGAGGGAATTTTTTAAATCAGGCAGGTTGTACCCCAGCCCTATTTTGGCAGCAATGTAGGCTAAAGGGTAACCGGTGGCTTTGGAAGCTAAAGCTGAGGATCTGGAAAGACGGGCATTCACCTCAATCACCCTGTAATCATTATTCTCAGGGTTTAGGGCATACTGGATATTACACTCCCCAACAATGCCTAAATGTTCAATCACCTGTAAAGATAGTCTCCTGAGCATATGATATTGATAATTATTTAAAGTCTGAGATGGAGCAATCACTATACTTTCACCAGTGTGAATACCTAAAGGATCAAAATTTTCCATATTACATACTGTGATTTTGTTTCCATTATTATCCCTAACTACTTCATATTCTATTTCTTTCCAATGCTTCAGGTACTCTTCTGCCGCAACTTGAGGGGTATGCTTTAAAGCACTACTAACTATCTTTACTAATTCTTCTTTATTATTAACCACCCCAGATCCTAATCCTCCTAAGGAAAATCCTGATCTGACAAGCAGGGGAAAACCTGACTTCCGGGCAATTTTTTCAGCTTCTTTTAAAGACTTTGCAAAACCGCCCTTGGGAACTTTTACTCCAATTTTGGCAAGTTCTTTAGCAAATAATTCTCTATCCTCGGTTATTTCAATGCTCTTAACAGGTGTGCCTAAGACTGTTACCCCATATTTTTTAAGTATCCCATTTTTCTCCAAAGTTAAACCACAATTTAAGGCTGTTTGTCCACCAAATGAAAGAAAAATTGCATCCACTTTTTCTTTTTTTATCACTTTTTCCACAAAATATGGAGTAACTGGAAGAAAATAAATTTTTCCTGCTAAATCTTTTGAGGTCTGAATAGTGGCTATGTTGGGATTTATTAAAACAGTTTCTATACCCTGCCTGACGGCAGTCAGGGCAGGCAGGCTCTCTTCTTTTAGAGCTTTTAAGGCTTGAGAGCCAGAATAATCAAACTCCCCGGCCTCCCCAATCTTCAATGCTCCAGAACCTAGTACCAATACTTTTTTAAACTTTTTCATAGTAGTTTTACATACTCATCAAATAAATATCCCCCGTCAAATGGCCCGGGATTTGCCTCAGGATGAAACTGGACTGCCATGAAAGGCTTTTTATTATGTCTGATGCCCTCATTGGTGCCGTCATTTAAATTAACAAACCACTCGCTCCACTCCCTGCTCAATGATTTCATATCCACAGCAAAACCGTGATTTTGGGAAGTGATAATGGCTTTTTTGGATATTACATCTTGGACAGGTTGGTTTTGACCCCTGTGACCAAATTTTAACTTATATGTATTTCCTCCTGCTGCCAAAGCTAAAATCTGGCTGCCTAAACAAATGCCAAAAATGGGGATCTTTGTCCTTAGTAGCTGTTTAACTGTCTGGATAGTCACTGCGGCCTGCTTTGGATCTCCTGGTCCAGGAGAAATTAAAACAGCATCAAAATCAATCTTGGCAGTCAAAGGATTAAAATCCCAGGGCACTCTGGTGACTTTTACTCCTCTTCTAACCAAACTCCTTATAATATTTTCCTTGGCCCCACAGTCAATAAGTACAATATTCTTTTTCCCATCTCCATAAACCTGAACACTATCCACACTGACATTAGGTAAAACATTCTCCGCATTTGGATCATAAATCTTTTTTCCATCTTCCACTTTCCGTCCTCCAACTTCCAGCTTGCCCAGCATCACCCCATGTTCTCTTAATTTTATGGTTAAAGCTCTGGTATCAATTCCCTGCAAAGCCGGAATTCTTTCTGTCGTGAGCCACTCAGACAAAGTTTTTTCAGATTCAAAATGTGAGGGATTGTCAATATAATTTTGCACAATTAACCCTTTCACCTGAATTCTTTGCGATTCCCAAAATTTTTTATCCGGCACTCCATAGTTTCCTGCCAAAGGGTAAGTTAAAACCAGAATCTGACCATAGTATGAAGGGTCTGTCAGAGATTCCGGATAGCCCACCATGCCGGTATTAAAAACCACCTCTCCGGAGGTAGTAAGATCTGCTCCCTGCCTGCCGGCCTGCCTGACGGCAGTCAGGGCAGGCAGGCCAAAAGATTCCCCTAAAAAAACTGTCCCATCGGACAGAATCAGTTTCCCTTGCATAAATCTCCTTTGTCATTCCGGACTTGATCCGGAATCTATACAAATAATTTTATGGATCCCAAATCAAGTTTGGGATGACGCAAGCGTCACTTTATTCTGCCTAAAATCAATGCCAGTAATGCTTCTCTAATATAAAGCCCGTTTCTGGCCTGGGCAAAATAAATGGCATTCGGGTGAGCATCCAAACCCGGGTCAATTTCATTAACTCTGGGAAGTGGGTGCATCAGTTTAATCCCTTTATCCAGGTACTTTTTAAAAGAACCGTCCAGTATAAATTTGTCCTTGATCCTTTTATATTCATTTAAATCAGTAAATCTTTCCTTTTGCACTCTGGTTTGATAAAGAAAATCAGCTGCTAAATTATCCGGTAATTTATCATACTGTTCATACTTTACTCCTTTGCGATCTAAAACCTTTAAATATTCCTCGGGCATGGAGAGAGCTGGGTGAGAAATAAAAATTTGTTTTATCTTAAAATGTGCTAAAGCAATACAGAGAGCGTGAACAGTCCTGCCATATTTTAGATCTCCCATCAATGCCACAGTCAGACCATCCAATTTCCCTGCTTCTTTGAGGATGGTATAAAGATCAAGCATGGTCTGGGTAGGATGCTGGTTTGGGCCGTCGCCGGCATTAATCACTGGAATTTGAGCCACCTCCGCAGCTTCTTTGGCAGCTCCAGCTTGAGGATGTCTGATAATTAACACATCTGAATATGAATCCATAATCCTGATCGTGTCAGCAAAAGACTCACCCTTGTGAATGGAGGTTGCCTCAGGATCATCAAAGCCGATTATACCCATACCGATTTTTTGGGCTGCTGACTTAAAAGATTGTTCTGTTCTGGTTGAGGGCTCAAAAAATAACAGTCCGGCAATTTTTCCCTGGGCAATGGTGTAGTTGGATCTGTCTTTTTTGACAAAAAATGGATCAAATTTTTTGGCTGTTTTTAAAATAAATAATAACTCCTCTTTGGAGAAATCATTGATATCTATAATATCCCTACCTTTAAAAGTTAATTTATTCATCAGATAGATCCCTTGACTCGCTGCGCCAAGTCAGACTTGGCTTCGCTCGCTCGGGATGACAACAAAAATTAAGAGATTATATTTTTGTTGTCAAAAAAATCCGCCCCCTGGCGGATCAACTAAACTATTAAATCTGGCTCAAAAACTCTAATTTTGTTCATTAACCTTTGCATAGTTTAACCACAATAGTTTAATATGTCAATATGGCCAAAGTGACCAAAAAAGATCGCTCATTTCGTAAAGAACTCATTCAACAACTGGTTACTCTCTCAACTTCAGGATTTGGTCTGGTGGCTGCTTTGGCTTGGAATGAGGCTATTCAGACTTTTGTTAAAGACTATATCGAGCAATACTTCCCTGCTCAATCCGGAGTGATCTCCAAATTCCTCTATGCCATATTGATTACCGCCTTTGCGGTTTTAATTACCTACCAGCTTTCCCGTCTAGCTTCCAGATGGGGAGTGAAAAAATAATTATTCTTTTCATCTTTTACTTTTAAAATTAGTATGTTTGGGTAGTCCTCCGTTCAATATGGAAAACATGGATAATATTTTCTGCTGATAAGATTTCATAAAATATTCTGTAAGAACCAACTCTGCGGCGCCAGACATTATCTTCACCTTTCATCTTTTGAATATCACCGCTAAAAGGATTATTCTGTAAACTTTCGATGACAGCCACAGTGCGTTTGGAATCCTTTTGAGGAAACCTTTGCAGACTTTTAAAAACAGCAGGATCAATCTGTAAGACCCAATTTTTGTTTGAGTTCACCTAAAGTCAGAAGATCTCCTTTTTTTCTATTTTTGCGAGCTTTTTCTAAGGCTCTTTTTTGGGACTTGGTTGGTTGGAATTCATAAGCTGTTTTTAGTGCTATAAGAGCCTCATACTCATCAAGAGGAATAACAACTAACTCTTTACCACTGGTTAATTTAGAAGGAATTGTAACAGTCATAATAATTTCTATTATACCATGCTATAATTAAAGGCTATCTGCTTTGCAACAAACCTTACTCTGACCTTGCCTAAAACTAAATTAGATAATTTTCGATTTTTTGTCTGTCGTCTATAATCTTCCCCTCTTCTACTCTTAAAATTCTTGAGGAGTGTAAAAAATCCTGAGGAATATTTTCCAGCTCCACCCCTGTCATGATGGTTTGCTGACGTCCCACCACCTTCACTACATGGGCCCGATGATCACTATCCAGTTCTGAAAAAACGTCATCTAAAAGCAGTATTGGTCTTTTACCTAAAATTTTGGCCATATATTCCAACTGGGCCAGTTTAAAAGCCAATGTGGCCATCCTTTGTTCTCCGCGGGAACCAAAGTGCGCCAGATTTCTTCCTTCCAGCTGTATAGCATAATCATCCCTATGTGGTCCAATTAAAGTGGCTGCAGCAGCTACTTCTCTGCCATTTGTTTCTTGTAATTTCTCCACAGAAATTGGACTTTGTCTATATTCAAACCTAAATTCACCTAATGGAGTCTGTAAACTATTGATAAACTGAAAAAACTCTTCACGCTTTACCCTTACCCCTTCACCCTTTTCTACCAGCTCATCTGTCCAGTACTTTAATTCATCTGACCGGCCTTGCCCTTCCCGAATCCGCTTTAACACTCTGTTCCTGGCTGTTAAAAATTGCTCGTACAAAGTTAAAGCCTTTTTGTATCCCGGATCAATTTGTGCCAAGGCCAAATCCAAATGCCATCTCCTTAAAGATGGTGGGCCAGTCACCATATTAATATCAGAAGGGTAAAAAATCACTGCCGGCAAATTTCCTATAAAATCAACTGTTCTTCTGGAAATTCCATTAACCAAAACCTTTTTCCTAAAACTTACCTCAGAGGTGGGCTTATTGATAATAACTAGCAGCTCTGTATCTCCGCCTGCCATCAGATCATCAGTTGTAAACCCTTCAACTTTTAAAAACTCCTCTCCCTCCTTTATCAGCTCGTCTTCATTTTCCACTCTTTGGGATTTGGTAGTAGACAGTAAATAAACAGCCTCCAAGATATTAGATTTCCCTGCAGCATTATTGCCCACAAAAATAGTAGGGCGAGTGTCAAACTCAAGTTCTAGTTGAGAGTAGTTCCTAAAATTGGTTAGGTTGAAATTCTTTAAAAACATTGCAAAAATTTTCAATTATTAATTATCAATTTTCAAGGAATTTTCAATTTTTTAATTTTTAATTTTGAAAATTGTTTAATTGGGGCTTGATTGTAAATTGTAAATTGTAAATTGTAAATTACCTCTTTTCCCAGTGTCCTAATCCTAAAAATTCTCTGATATTAAGAGGCAGTTCTTTTTTGGAAAAAAACAGGGCAGGTTTTAATCCAAAAAAGCCTATCAGCATAATCACTGTCCCCATCCCCATAAAAATTGGGGTGGTGCCAAATATGTCAGATAAGACCCCCACCAGCAGCACCGGTATTAAAGATAACCCGGCCATAGCCACTCCCAGTACAGAAAACACTTTTCCCCTGTCAGCATCCGGGGTGTTTTCCTGCAGAACTGTTTGGGATGGAATCAGGATTGAAACCATGGCAATGCCCAAAAGAAATGAGCCAACTATTAAAACTGAGGATAAAGACGGCTGGGTTAAAAAATGTAAAGGCTTAGGTTTGGATAAATACTGGATAGCCGGTGAAATAATCGGTGAGATGCCAACCAGGAAAAAAAGCAATCCTCCGAAAATAATGGCTCTCCCCACCAGTAACCTCTTGACTAATCTTTGCCCAAAATTGCCTAAAATAATCCCTCCTGTCACAATCCCCAGCCCCAGTGGAATAACCAAAATATAAGAGGCGTCTGTTGCTTTAATCCGCAATGCGTTTTCCAAAAAGGAGGGCAGCAAAACTGCCAAAATACCCACCACCATCTGCACTCCTGCCAGAATCCCGATTGATGTTAAAACTATCAGTTTTCCTCTGATCAGCCTGACTGTTTTGATAATCTCCAGTATGCCTATATCTCTAATATCTGCCAGTCTTCTTTTTCTTAAAGCAGTAATCAGTTTTTCACCCTCCTCATCAGGCCTGGCCACAATTGAGGGAAAAGAAAGCGCCAGTACAAATGCTAAAGCTAAAGCGGTTCCTCCGAAGCCGAATACCAAATTTATGCCAAAGTAGTTAATCAAAGGCCCTGCCAGGCCGAAACCCAAAAGAAAACAGGAATATAGCGTGGCAGAAAATATGGAGTTGGCAGTAATAAGCTGGTTTTTTTTAACAATCAAAGGTATGGCTGAGGCTTCAGCCGGCGCATAAAATTGTCCCAAGGCATTAACCAAAAAGGTAATCAGCAGTATGGCCGGATAACTATCTTTAAAAAAGATTAAACTGAAAAAACAAAGCGCTAAAGATATATCTATTATCATGATTATTTTCTTGCGATCCATCAGATCTACCAAAACTCCGGAAAACAACCCCAGTAAAACTGCCGGCAGATAAACTGAAAACAGCAGAGCTGAAACTGCGGTAGTGGAACCTGTCAGTTTAAACACCCAGATAATCAAGGCAAAGTTTAATGAATTAAAAGAAAGTTGCACTAAAATCTGGTTTATCCACAGGTTTAAAAATCCTCTGTTTGAGATAACAGAGGAATACGTTACTTTTTCAACCATAGCCCCAATTATATGCTTTTTTGACACTTTGGGCAAAAGTATGTACCACGACCTCCAAGCTGAATCTTTTTAATTGCTGTGCCACAGGCCTTGCATCTATGGTTATTTCTACCATAAACATATGCATAATCCAAAAAATAACCTTTGTGACCTTCTGCATCCACGAAATGAACCCTGGTTGCTCCTCCATATTTTATCCCATCCTTGATCGCCCTGATCACCCCTTTATGTATGGCTTTAAATTCCCGATCTCCCATATCTCCCGCTTTAGTTCTCGGATCAATTCCAGCCAAAAAACAAGCCTCATTTGCATAAATATTTCCCACACCGGAAATTACGCTTTGATCCATAATTACCACTTTTACAGACATGCTTTTATGTCTTAATAAGTTTTGTTTAAGAATTTGCCAAGTAAACTCTTTTTCCAAAGGTTCAGGCCCAAGGTTTTTAAATAACTTGTTACTTGTCACTTCTGTACTTGTTACCACTCTGACCCAGCCAAATCTTCTTTGATCATTAAAATACAAATGAGAACCGTCACTAAAACTGAAGATTACTCTGGTATGAGAATTTGGCATTTGATCTCTCATATCAGGGGTTGGGTGCCCCCCAATAAATCTTCTTGCCCTGAGCGAAGTCGAAGGGTCATAGATTAATTGCCCTGTCATTTTAAGGTGAAATAACAATGTATTTTTTCCTAAATCCATACCTAAATACTTTGCTATTCTCCATATATTGAGTACTTTCCTACCACTAGCTAAATTAGGATTTCCAATAAAAGATTTAGGGGAAAGTATTTGGATTTTGCTAATTTTTAATCCAATAATTTTCTTTTGCAGACCAAGTCTGATTGTTTCAACTTCCGGAAGCTCTGGCATATCTATAATTTTAATTGCATGAATTATAGCAGCAAAAACCAGGTGTTATAATAATCAGATTATGGATAAGAATTTGGATCCTATATACAAAGAGATAATTAATGAGTTTAATAAAGATTTGGCACAGGCTTTTTTAACTGAACAACAAGGCCTAAGAAGAACCTTGTGTACTAAGATTGAAGAAGAGAGAAAGAGAAAATCTAAAAGAGAGACTAAAGTCATTACCTACTATTCAAAGATAGAATTCCCCCTACAAACAGAGGTCATGATTAATCAATGGGATATTAAATCTATTTACTCTACTTTGCAGGAACTACCTGTTAACTGTGATATTGAATTAATAATCCATACATCAGGAGGTTTACCACAGAAAGCAAAACAAATTATTGAGTTTCTTCGAGCTAGAGTTGGGGGCAGAAATAAATTGAGAGTTGTTGTCCCCGAGATAGCAAAATCAGCTGGTACCCTTATAGCTTTGGGAGCAGATAGGATAACCATGGGTTTACCTTCAGAGTTAGGACCAATTGATCCACAAGTACCTAGATCTTCCGGAGGACAAATTCAATATGTTCCAGCTTGGTCTTATATTGATGCTTTTAAACATCTACAGGAAAACTCTAAGGATGATCAAGGAAATTTGAAACATGAATTTTATCCCCTTCTTGCTAGTTTTGATATGCCCTTTTACCAAATATGTGATAATGCTGTGAAAGAAACTCACCAAACTGCTAGAGAGTTTCTCAGTAATGGAATGTTTAAACGAAATCGAGGGGTTATAGAAGATATAGTTTCCTTTTTCCTATACGGTAGCAGACCTCATGAAGCATTAATAAATGGCCGGGAGGCTCAGCAAAAACTTGGCAGATCAAGACTTGAAATTCTAAATGAAAATGATACTCTCTGGAGACTATATTGGGAACTTCACTGTAGAACTTGTGGATTATTAGATAAAACTTCTATTGTTAAACTTGTTGAACACTCTAATGGTGTTCTTGTAAGACAAGTACAACTCAGTCCTACACCAAACTAATTTTATTCTTTAAAGATACCGGTGTAACATCTACATGTTTTACTGAACTCATATCTCCTTCGCTAACATTGTAAGGGACTGAAACCTTATCTTGTGTATTATCTTTAAATTCTTTTTCAAGCTTTAAGAGATAATCAAAAGTTTTTATATCTTTTCTTTGCTGAGTCCTAGGAGAATTATTTTTAGACATAAGACTTACTTCTTTCAGATAGTAATATACCACAATAAATTTGAAACTTGTATAACCAATCACACACTAAATACAGAAAGTAGCACAATACCTATTAAAGTAGTAACTTTTTCCATATAATCAATATATGTTAAATGAAAACTTTGTCATTGTGGGTGCGATCCTTAATCTTATTGGTAGTCTTAACTATCTCATCGCTACCATTAAGGGGGGGGTAAAACCAGATAGAGTTACCTGGCTTCTTTGGTCAATAATACCTTTTATAGCTTTTACTGCTCAAATTAAACAAGGAGTTGGTTTACAATCACTAATGACTTTCATGACTGGATTTACCCCTCTTATGATTTTTCTTGCTTCATTTTTGAATAAAAAGTCCTATTGGAGATTGGGCCATCTTGATATAATCTGTGGCATTCTTTCTGTAATTGGTATATTGCTTTGGTATATTACAAAAACTGGAAATACAGCAATACTTTTTAGTATCCTTGCTGATGGTTTAGCAGCCATACCAACAGTTGTTAAGTCATACCATGCACCCGAAACAGAAGATTACAAAGTATATCTTCTCGGTGCTTCAAGTGCTGCAATTACGTTATTAACTATAAAAGTCTGGAGTTTCGCTTATTTCGCCTGGCCAATTTATATCTTGATAGTCACACTACTCCTAACTATTCTTATTAGATTTAAGTTGGGTAAATTATCATCTCCTTAGTGAAATCAGGGCAAAAAATATGGCTGGCATTTAAATTAATTTAACCAATCTGCCGCTTTTTAAGGCTTGCTTAAATATCAAGGTAAAAAAGAAAAGTGAGGCACCCATGTAAATTAAATTAAGCAACAGTGCCGCCCAAAAGGAATTGTAATCAAACTGCCCGGTTTTTAACGTATACCTCATCCCCTCAAACACATGAGAAATAGGGATAAAATAGGCTATTTTTTGAAATAGAGGCGGTAAAATGGAAATTGGGTAAAAAACAGCTGCAAAAGGCTGAACAAAAAACGGCAATATCCAGGTCAACGCCCCAATTGAATGGCCGTAGCGTAAAATTAAGGAAACATTAAGGATCCCAAAAGCAACGGCAAAGATAAATAAATTTATCCAAAGCAGGGCTAAACCAAATCCCAGCGTGGTAATTTGAAAATCATAGAAAATCCCTGCCATCAGCCACATTGAAATCAAAGCAATGATAATTTTAATAAAACTAATTGTCAAAAGCCCTGTTAAAAATTCCAAAAATGTAATCGGTGAGGCTAACAGATTAATAATATTACGATCCCAAACTTCAAACATAAAATTAACCCCAATATCTGTGCTTACTTTTTCAAAAATCACCCACAAAATCATCCCCCCGAGTAAAAATGACGCCAGTTGCGAAGATTGGATGTTTTGCACATATTTTGATAAAAACCCCCACAGGATCAACACCAAAACAGGAGAAATTATCACATCAAAGAACCTCTCCAGCGAACGCATGGTTAAAAAAATGTGCCTTAAAACGATTGCAAAAACTCTATTAAAATTCATCATTTAGTCCTTGATAAATGTATAAAAACATCACGCAAGTTTGCTTCCCCTGCTTCCATATTTAACACCTTTTGAGTCAGTTGGAGAGGCGTACCGGAAGCAATGATTTTCCCATGATTTATGAAGATCACATTGTTGGCAATTTCTTCTATCTCCCACATGTTGTGCGAGGTATAGAGTATGGTGATACCCTCTTCTTTTTGAATCTGTTTGAGCAATTTTATCCCTTTATCCACCACATCAGGATCCATGGAAGCCATTGGTTCATCCAAAAGTAAAAGCTTGGGTTTATTTAAAAGGGCCTTACAAAGATTGACCCTGGCCCGCTGTCCTGTTGAAAGATCACGGGTGACTTTATCTCTAAATTCACCCATTTCAAAAAGCTCGAGCAGTTCTGTTATCCTTTTTTTTGCTTCCGGAACTTCATAAAGCTTGGTATAGACCAGTAAATTCTCCCAAATAGACAAATTCCAGGGCAAATAAAACTCTGCCGAAGCATAATTTACATCTATCAATATTTCACTCCTGGCTTTTAAAATATCCTCACCAAAAATACTGATTTTCCCTGCATCAGGATCAATTAAACCTAAAATACAATAAATAGTGGTGGATTTGCCAGCTCCATTTGGCCCTAAAAATCCCAAAATTTGTCCTTCCTCAATTGCAAAGGAGATATCATCTATGGCTACAAATCCGCCAGCTGGCGGACCAAAGCTTTTTTTAAGATTTTTAACCTCTAAAATCAAATTTTGACTCATACTCCTCCTTGTCATCCCGTACTTGATACGGGATCCATACAAATAAAAGTTAATTGGATTCCCGCCTTCGCGGGAATGACAATATTAATTGTAGTTGAATCTGGAGTCAATTCCAATCAGGAGAGTTTGCTACGTTCAGTTAGTCATGAACGTAGTTTGCCTTGGCGGGCCACGTTCATGTCAACTGAACGTGGCGGGCTAAGGAGGCTGCTTGGCATCTTTTGTAAAATTCATCTTGAGCTGCTTTCATATTTTCAGCTTTACCACTCCAAATTTTCATGGGAGCATTCTGCAAGCCTCTGGAATAGGAAAAAGTTAATGGCCAGGGCCCTCCAATTTTGCTAATTTCTAAAAGATTTTCTATAGATGCTTCATCAGATTGGCCGCCGGATAAAAATACTATTCCTGCAAGCTCAGATGGAACTGACTGCTTTAGAGCATCAACGCTCATTTTTGCCACAGTTTTTGAATCAGCCTGAACAGAGCAATCTTTCCCTGATAAAACCATGCTGGGTTTTAAAACCATCCCCTCCATTACTACTTTATGAGCCTTAATTCTTTCAAAAACCTTCTTTAATGTTCTAACTTGTGCTTCAAAACACTGCTCAATGGTATGATCCCCATCCAGTAAAACTTCCGGTTCCACAACTGGTACAATATCCTGCTCCTGACACAAAGCAGCGTAGCGGGCCAAAACTTCTGCATTGGCCTCAATACAAGTATCTGTTGGGATACCATCCCCTATTGCAATTGTGGCTCTAAATTTGGCAAACTTTGCTCCCATCTCTTTATATTCTGTTAATCTATCCCGCAGTCCATCCAACCCTTCTGCCACTTTTTCTCCTGGAAAATTTGGCAGCTGCCATACTCCTTTATCCACCTTTATTCCAGGTAAAATTCCTTTGCTTTGTAAATACTCGGGGATAGTGTCTCCGTCAATAGATTGCCTGATTGTTTCATCATATAAAATAACTCCAGATAAAAATTCCCCTACTCCTTCTGTAGTAAAAAGCATCTGTCTGTAGGCAAGCCTGCTTTCCTCTGTACACTCAATATTTAATGCATCAAACCTTTTTTGGATAGTTTTGGTAGATTCATCTGCTGCCAAAAGACCTTTAGGGGAAACCATCATGGCTTGGGCTGTAGATTTAAGTGTTTGAATATCCATTTAACGATGAATTTGTTTATTTATTTTTACACCACTTTTATCAACTGTCAAGGTAGTTACTTCACTTCCCCCTTCACCCTTTCCCCTTACCCCTTGAAGGTCAAACCATTTGTTTTCATCTGTTATAGCAGAAATTGAAACCAGACAATCATTCAATTTTCCTGAAACCAGATCATCCACTGACCATACTTTTTCATACCTTTTAGCAATTTCCAAATCAGCTGACCAACCTCTACCCTCACATGCTCCACCAAGTGCTTTTCCAGCCACAGCAGCCATAACTCCTTCTTCAAAACCTCCACTACCCATAATCAGATGTATGCCTTTTTCCTGGTCTTTTGGATCTATAAAAGATAAGATTGACGGCATAAAATCACCGGCTTTAATTAAAATTAAATTAACTCCAAATTTTTGGCAGGCATTTATATAATGAGCATTTCTCTCCCGATCCATCATTACCACATTAATTTTGTGTGGTTCCACTTTAAAAGTATCAACTACTTCTGCTAAATTCTCTTCTACAGATTTTTCCATGGACAGTTTTCCTTTAAGTTGGGGCGGGCCGAATAATTTATCCATATAATCAATATCATCAGGTGTGCCCATTAATCCATTTTTTGAGCCAACTGCAATCACAGATACAGCTCCGGGGGAATTTAGCTTGGCAGCTTTAGACCCTTCCACCACATCATTAACCATGTCCAGCTTTTTCTTACCAGAACCAAATGTGCCCATCAGAGTTGGAAGAGCTTCTCCATATTGGTGGATATGCTTTCTGCCTTCAGATCCCACAATCTCCAGGGTAAATGGAATATCAGTCAAAGCAGCGGCCATAGCATCCACCCCTGCCTGATCTATTAGCTTTTCTCTTTTTATATTCTCTTCTTCATCTACAATATCCTGGGGAGTAAAACCTTTTTCTTTAATCAGCCTGGAAACAGCAATAGCAGTTAACTCTGTAGCTCTGGTAATGTACTTTTTTACCTTATCCATAATTTGAGTGTAACGAAAATTATAGTCTACGTCTATATTTTTAAGGACTAATAATTTTAATATCTCTCATTGGAAAATCAGATTTGTTATTGGTAACTAAAGTCAAGTGATTAATGTTAGCCTGAGCTGCCAAAAAACAATCAAGCATTTGTCCTCTCTTAACTTTTAAACTTGCTTTTCTATACTGGGCTGCTATTTTTGCTATCTCTCTATCTATAGAAAGGACTGTAAATTCATTTAATAAATTTTCAAAAGTTTTTTCTTCTTGAGCTGTTGCTTTTGCTAAAAATTCTCCCATCACGATTGTAGAAATTATTATCTGCTTATTTTTAATTATTTTATTTAAAAATTTTGACTCGGGCAGGTATCCTTTAGCAGCTTTTATGAAGATATTCGTATCCGGTAAATATTTCATTACTTTTTCTTCAAAGCCCTTTGTAATCTTTCTTCTCTTACTTCATCAGATAATCTTCTTTCTTCTCTTACCCAATCCAACCATTCCTGAACTTCGGCATCTGTCCTGGTTGAACAACCTATGAAATCAGATGCTAATTTTGCTAAATCAACTTTTCTTTTTTTATCCTTTTTTACTTCTTTTTCGATGGCATTTCTAGCATACTCAGCTAGACTCTGATTAGAATCTTTAGTAATACGGTCAATATCCTGACGTAAATCTTCTGGTAAATAAATTTGTGTCCTTAACATACATCACTATTATACATCATTTTCAAATTAAATCAAGTTGTATTTAACCTGATCCATGAAGTAAAATTACACTTCTCCACCTTTATATCTTTGTCAAATTTATCTAAAAGGGAATTCTTTTCTTGTAGCTTTAGTAAAATGAGCTCTTGATCTTGGTACTGGAACTGCTCCTAAATGTCGTTCTAAAAAACTTAATCCTGACTCATAAGGTACTTGTATTGATGCGACGTGAGTTGGTAGATAAACAAATTTAGGTTCAGCTAGCTCTGCTTCTTCCGTTAAAGGAGAAAATGTTGCATCAGCTAAGTAAAGAATTATATCTTCGAATAAATCTACGGCTCTAATAGAACGCTCAGGATCAACAAAATAATTTAATTCTTTAGTACCCTGAGAAACTATACCAAATAATCCCTCTAGGCTTTTCTGTTTATCAGCTACTTCTTTAACTCCAAGTGTTTGTTTTAGAAAATCTAATTCTTCTTGACTCGATACTTGACCAAAACTACCGGTAGGTAAAATAAAATATCTCCTTGCTGATTCCGCTTCGTCGGAAGATTCAGGTTTTGAAGGATCCTCTTGTCTATACATGAAATGTTTTCTAGCTATTGCAAGTACTGCTTTTTCAAACACTCGAAGTACTGGTCCTTGATTATCTCGAGAGACATCATTATAAAGAACGAACTTCTGGGGCAATCTCTTCAAATAGTTCTTGAAGTGGGTTTCCACCTTGTCTTTCACCTGATTGTGTCATAATCTGCAGAATATAGCATACTATAAGTTATTTGTCAAATTTGATATATAAGAGTTTGGTGCAAAACTACTTTTAAGTTGATTTGACAAGTAAAAAGGCAACTGA
>CAYNFQ010000010.1:0-40550 GCA_964396715.1 uncultured Gammaproteobacteria bacterium | reverse complement strand
AGAGTTTGTGCTGTTGGGATAACCCAATTTTAATTATGCACCAGACTCTGGACTTTTACACCTTCCTTATCTTGAAATTCTTTTGTAAAACAAATGGAATATAAAATAAGGTAAAACCAAAAGAATTGGCCAGATAATAAGAAAGAATAAGAATGACCCCGTAGGATTAGTAACTACATTTACCCCGTTTCCTTCCTGGGGTTTAAACAGAAAAAACTCCATAGCTTGTCCTAAAACTATGGCAATGATTGCCACAATTTTCCAGTTTAGCTTTTTGTAAAGAAACCAAAAAAGGGTAGCCAAGATAGAATAAACTACAATGGTGGGGATAAACATAGAGAGAGAAGAAAACATGGATTCTTTTCCGCCGGGCGCAGTTGTGTTTGGGAAACAATTCAAGTTATTTTCTATGCAAACCGGAAGGATTTCTCCAAATAAAAGTCCCCAAAGGAAAATAAATGGAATAAACAATTTAGATAAGTTACTATTTCCTTTCCAAGTCATAATTTAATTGTAGCAAATAAACTCTTAATCTGGAAAGTCCTAAAATTTGCGAACTAGTCTAGCCTCACAAGTGCTTAAAAATCCGCAGGTGTCAATACAATTCCACCCCGGGGGTGGAAGTTCAGGGGGTGGAAGTTCATCTTCAATAACTTCTCGGTCGAGAACATAATGAAGTAAATCCTCGGTATTAGCATCTGGTAATTTAATATTGAATGTCCTAACATTTGCAGTATGGAATTTTTCTTTTTACAAATAAAGACTAAGTCAGTGAAAAATAACATAGAAGTAGAAGATAATGATCAAGATAACGAGAAGATTAAAAGATTGTTAATTTTAAGTACAATACTGTTTACTGCGGCATTCTTTTTGCCTAATTCTGCTAATATAATCAAGTTGCCTTTCTTTATTCTATCCGGAATTTGTGTAGGTATTTTTTATGGAAATAATGATCACAGAATCTGGAGTTTTCCTTATAAAAATAAATATTATGAAAGAGTTCAACAATTAAATGATTTCACAAAAGCGCATATCCTATGGGTACATATTATTGGGGGAATAACTGGAGGAATTGCAATGTATTTTCTATCAAGCCATATCTGTTTTGGAGATCCGCGCGATATATTTTACAAGGCAGGATGGATTGACCTCATTTTGTTTTTAATAACGCTTTTAGGTTATTCAGGATATATCCCTAGAACTTTATGGTTTTTTGCAAATAAGGGTGGTTTAGGGACTGACAGGCCCTCTTAAAAAAATTGAACTTTATCATAAAAGATAGTAAGGTACAAATATGAAGAAAAAATATTTTATCTTCCTTTTTACTGCAGCTATTCTAACTAGAATTTGGTATTCAGATTTATTTTCCAATTATTCCTATTCCTTAACTGATGTATTATTAGCACTTTTAATTTCTTATGGATTATCCTGGTTTTTATGGGATGGTGGAAAGACTCTATTGTTATTTATTGCAAAGGGAATAGCAATTTGGAGTGGTGAAGAAAAACCTAATCCAGCAAGTTTTAAAGATTTCATAAGTTGGTTCATTGTTGTTATCATTTTTATTTTGTTAGCCAGTTTAATATCAAGAATTTCTTAATTATTTTTCAAGAATTAAATTTTTAGAGTTTTTGGAGGTGGGGGGGATTTAAGTACAAAAGTGAAAAGTTAAAAGTGCAAAGTTGAGAAATAATTTACTTAAATTGAACTTGAAGTGTGGTATTTAGTGCTGATGCAAGTCTTTTAAGAAAAGAAATAGATGGACTTGTCCTGGCTTGCTCAACTCTGGATATAACGGATTGAGTTGTATTCATCCTTTTTGCCAGTTCTTTTTGAGTAATTTTATTGTCTATTCTTGCACGAATAAGAGCCCGTGCTATTTCGTATTCGGGTTGTGATTCCTCATAAAGTCTTTTGACTTCAGGGTCTTTTAGCAATTCTTTTCTTAGATCTTTCCAATTACTCATATTTTAATTATATCGCAATTTTGCGATATCTGTCAATTACTAATTTTTCTAGATTGGTATTCCTCTAAACGCTTTTTTGCAGTAGTGATTTCTTTAAAAGGAGTTTTTTGTGACTTTTTCTTAAATCCATGGAGCAAAAGGATCACTTTTCCAGTTATTGTTATATAGAAAATACGGATGTTGGTTGCTCCTAATATACGAAGCTCCCAAAGTGAAGTGCCTTTTAGTTTTTTAGTATGTTGATAAACTCCTTCTAATCCAAACTCTGCAAGATAATCTAGCATTCTTAAAAATTTTTCTTGGGCGCTAGCATCCAGTGATTTTATAAACTTATCAACGGGTTTTTCTCTACCTGGAGACTCATACGTTTCAACTGACCATCCTTCATCCATAAATTTATTTTACCTGATATACTAAAAGTATGCCCGTTAATATTCCAAAGTTGCTTCTGTCAATTGGTATTTGTTTAGGAGCGGGGATAATAGGTTCATTTTTTACAGTTTCCGCAATTCCGGATTGGTATGCAGCTTTAAATAAACCCTTCTTTTCTCCACCAAACTGGATTTTTGGACATGTTTGGACAATTCTTTATATCTTAATGGGAATTTCTTTGTATCTGGTTTGGACAAAGAAGTCTATCCCTACTGTTTTCTGGATTCAGCTTATTTTAAATGCAATCTGGTCAATGATATTTTTTGGAATGAAAAATCCCATGCTAGCTTTTGTAAATATAATAGCTTTATGGGTAGCAATTGTTTTAACCATTAAAGCTTTCTCTAAAATTAATAAATTGGCTTCCCGGTTGCTTTGGCCATATCTTGCTTGGGTTTCCTTTGCAACGTTCCTGAATTTGGCAATAGTGTTTCTGAATTAAAGTTTTTGGAGGTGGTGGATTTAGGGTTTGCAGAGGGTGCTATTTTGTCTGAAATACATTCCCACATTCCAAGTGGGAAGCTGGTTTATTTAATGCTCTTTTGAAAAAGGGAATGGCACTCTCTGCCAATTATCCTTGAATTTTAGCTTTTTTACTCTATACTTATCCAATGAAGCAAAAATCTCATAAAATAAAAATTTATGCTTTTATTGATAGCCAAAACTTAAATTTAGGGACAAGGTTGAATATAAGCAATAAAAATGGGAGGCGTTGCAAATAGACACGCAGTCTATTGTTCGTTTCTCCCTAGTGATATTTGTATCATAGCTTATTTATAGGTATTTTGTCAATTAGAAAGGAGGCACAAAATAATGGGTTCTGGACTGAAAGTCGGGATTGTTGGATTGCCAAACGTTGGAAAATCCACACTTTTTAATGCACTTTTGAAAAAAAGAGTGGCTTTGTCTGCCAATTATCCTTTTGCCACAGTTGAGCCAAATGTGGGGGTGGTGGCTGTGCCGGATGAGAGATTGGTCAAATTGGCTTGGTTGGTGGCCAAAGAAGAAAACATGATTCCTCAGGAGATCCTGAAACAAGTTCAGGATGACACCCCTGGGGTGGAGGTACAAAAATACTTACCACCTTTAGTCCCAGCAGTTGTGGAATTTGTAGATATAGCTGGCTTAGTAAAGGGAGCAGCAACTGGTGCAGGTTTGGGAAATCAGTTTTTGTCTCATATTAGGGAAGTGGATGCTATTGTGCATGTACTTAGGGATTTTGGGGATATTGATGTGGTCAGAGAAGGATCTGTTTCTCCCGATGAAGACAAACTGACAGTGGAGACAGAATTAGGCTTAGCTGATCTGCAGGTTTTGGAAAAACTTGTTTTAGATAAAACTTTAGAAAAAGAACAGTTAGATATTTTGAACAGGATAAAAGAAGAGCTGGATTCTGGTAGCATTCCTGGAAAATATCAGGTAGGAGAAAGATTAGAAAAATGGTTTAATACCTTACCCCTGCTTTCCATAAAACCTGTGCTTTTTGTTTACAATGTAGGGGAGCAGGAATATGATCAAAAAGTTCTCGACCGAGAACGTAATGAAACTGCATTAATTATATCTGCAAAACTGGAGGAAGAATTGGCTGATTTAGATGAGGCAGAAAGATTAGATTATTTGAAAGAGATGGGGATTGAGGAGACAGGGTTGGAGCGGCTTATTAAAAAGGTCTACACACTATTAGGTTTAATTTCCTTTTTAACAGCCGGAAAAAAAGAAGTCAGAGCCTGGACCATAAAAAATGGCACCAAAGCCCCCCAGGCTGCAGGAGTAATCCATACTGATTTTGAAAAAAAATTCATCAGAGCAGAAGTGGTGGCATATGAAAAACTAATCGAAGCCGATTCCCATGTGGCTGCTAAATCAAAAGGCTTAATCAGAACTGAAGGAAAAGATTATATTATGAGAGATGGAGATGTAGTAGAGTTTTTAGTGGGTAATTAATTGCAATTCTGGTTGTTGAGGGTATTTGGCCCCCAGGCTAAGAATTATCTTGATTTTTTTAGGGAGAATGTTACACTCACTTTAATATGGGCCGGCCGAGAGAGTTTAGAACAGAAGAATTCCCTCCTTTTACAGAAGAGGAAGCAGCCCATTTTAAAGGAGATCCAAAATTAAGCAGAGCTGCTATTCAAGTTCAAGAAAGATTTAAACAAGCGCAAGTGGTTGAACAAATTAAATGGTTAACTTTTCTTCGTGGAAAAAGGCCATCTGTTCAGGAATTATCTTCAACTTTTCAGCTGTCTCAAAGAACATTAGACGAGATCATTAGAAAGGAGAAGCTGCAAGCTATTCCCTTACCTCAAGCCAGAAAGGAATCTTTACCTGATAATGAAGCAGCTTTTTTCAGAGGTTTATCTTTAGGGAGGTTGGAGTTTCATTCACTCAATTGGTCAGGGCATAGGTATGTCACAGTAGGAACTGAATCTGCTGATAATAGAAAACACACTCTGCTTAGAGCGACTTTTGGCAAATGGGGGGAAGTTAGAGGATCTGAAACACAGGGAAGCAGAATAAGAAAAAAGACCAGGATATATTTGGATAATGGTACTTTTGCTTTTCTTTTAGAAGAGGGAAGTGTGGGAAGTTCCATACTTTTATCCCACTTGAGATATCCTCCTTTCCTGCTTGGTCTTATGGTAATAAAATTACTTGATGCAAAAGACAGATTGTCCCTGGATAATCCCCAGCAGCTTGAGAGTATCTACAGGAATTGTGAAAGGCATTTAGGTATTCCATTAGGCAGGTTTCATATAGAAAAAAGGCCTGAAGGAAGATTAGGGGTAGTGGAGATTAAACATCCAGAGGAAATTTTTGCTGCATTGGCCCAAGTAGAAACTGTCAGTAAGCTGCCTTATTTTAGACAAAATAGTTTCCCTAACAGCCTAACAGAGATTGAAGCAGGATCACACGTTTCTGCAAAATCCAAAGGTTGGGTAAAATAGAAGGAAAAGATTATGTCATGCAGGATGGAGATGTAGTAGAGTTTTTAGTAGGGTCTTAATTATTTTTGTTTTGGCGACTTTTTTAATCGAGCTAAATAGTCTGCTTCCATATACTCAATATGTATTCCAAATCTGGCATTATCGATGACAGCATTTCTTCTGAGAGAAACTTGTTTAACAGATAAAGAAAACAGTGCAGCTAGACTGCTTAAGCTTCTTTCAGCTGTATTATTTCTGTGACCTGTTGGTTTTGTATCACTAGTATGAAATCCAACTGTAAACAGTAAACCAATGAAAGCATTCACTCTATCTTCCAGGGTGGCATCACTGTAGTTTTGATCTATGATTGCTATAGCGGGACCTATCTTTTGATAAAACTTCCTTACTAAAGGGTACTCTTGATTAGTTAAAAGAGCGGCTAAATTATCAGGTATTGCTTGTTTTGGGGTATCAAGTGCAAATAAGGGAGTAATGGAATAATCATCTGTACCGCCAAATCTTCTGGTAAGCTCCCCAGTTTTAGATGATGAGACTGCTTCCTTATAGACTGTCATATCAAACATTATATCATATTAAACCTATAGTGCAAATTGGTAATTGTTAAAAATGTTAACAAAAAATCTGGACCAGTCAAGAAGTAAACTTAATCTTGAAATTTTTTATCGAATTGAGGTAGAATAACTTGCTATGAACAATTATTATTTAACTTTGGTTTTAAAGCCGGATTTGGAAGAGAAGGAAAGAACAGCATTGGTGGATGGTATAGTAAAAAAACTCATCAGCGATCAGGGTAAAGTCGAAAAAGAAGATTTATGGGGAGTTAGAGATTTGGTTTATCCGATAAAGCGACAAACCAGAGGTTTTTATGCCCACTATGAATTAGCAGCTGATCCTAAAAATGCCAGGGGTCTTGACAAAAGTTTAAAGTTAGAAGAAGATATTTTGCGACATCTTTTAGTAAGGGTAAAGGGGAAAGCGTAAAGGGTAAAGAAGGAAAATACTTCACCCTTTCCCGTTAACGCTTTACCCTAGAAAATATGGCGAGCAGATCCTGGAATAGAGTAGAGCTAATAGGTAATTTAACAAGAGATCCGGAACTGAGGTTTACCCCCAATGGTGCCGCGGTTTGTACTTTTGGCATGGCTACCAACCGCACCTATGTTTCTGAAGGTGAGAAAAAAGAAGAGGTGGATTTCCACAGGTTAGTGGCCTGGAATAAGCTGGCTGAGCTTTGCAATCAGCTGTTAAAAAAAGGTAATAGAGTTTTCATTTCCGGCAGATTGCAAACCAGATCCTGGGAAGGACAAGACGGGATCAGCAGACAAACAACCGAAATTGTTATTGAGGATATGATTTTACTGACCCCTAAGGTGGTAACAGGAGACTATATTCCAGCAGAAGAAGTTCCGCCTTCCGCAGTACCTGTAGTTGAGGAAGCGAAAGAGTCATCCGCGGATAAGCTGGAGGACAAGAAAGAGCCGGAGGAAGAGAAAAAGAATAAGCTGGAAGAAAAGGGTGAAAAAGCCAAAGAAAAAGACGCTCCTGCTGCTCCCACAGAAGAAGTAGGCGACGAAGACTTGCCCTTCTAAGCTAAACACTATATAATTTCCCAATGGCAGAAAAAAGAAAGATTACCAGAAAGGTGATTGCAAAAGCCTCAACACCGAAAATCGAGAACGAACAAGAGGTTTTGGAGCAACCCAAAGAAGGCAGGACAAAAAGAGGCTGTTTATTTTGTCAAAATAGCAAAAGTCCTTCCTATACAGACATAGCAACCTTAAAACGTTTCTTAACTGACCGAAGCAAAATCTTGCCCAAAGTTAGAAGCGGTATTTGTGCAAAACACCAGCGGGCTGTTGCCAAGCACATCAAATACGCCCGCCACCTTTCACTTCTTCCATTCGTACCCAAGGTTTAGTATTATTAAGTTGCAAAATACCCTGCCATGGCAAAGTTTACAGCCCTTTTTGACACCTTTGATAATTTAGACCAAATCCCCATTGAAAATATCGCTTTCTGGCTTAAACCAACGCCAAATTTAATACAGCTGGAAAATTACCTGGCAAATAAGATTTTATACCCCAAATCACTGCCGCTGAGCGAGCCGGATATGAGAGTGGATTTGGCAATTTTAAGGGAAGCGTTAAAGTTAAACAATCCCAAGCTTGCCAAAGAGACGTTATTGGGTTTAGGTCCATTCTTAAATATCACTTTGCGGAAAATTCTCATACCCCAAAGGTTTTTAGAGTTCATTCCAAATTTGCCCAAATTAGTCTGGGTTTTTGTGGATGCGCTGGTTTTGGCAAGAAAAAAAGAGGATTGGTTTGCAGATCTTTGGACAGTTGTATTAACAGGGGATGTGGAAGAGGTAGCAGGATCTGTACTGCGCCCGCAGTTTAGGGGGGATGAGGACTGGATGGACTTATTGGTCTTGGGCAAAGTGTATAAAATACGCCAGGGCAGCCTGATGGTTTTGGCTTGTCCGGGTGACAGATGCCAAATTTCCTACAAGTTAAGAGAAGGAAAATTTTTAGGCAAAAACGAGGCAGCTTTGGAAGTTTACGGAGGGAAGTTGGGGCTGATGGTTGACGGAAGAAATTTATAACGCATCGCGTTATGAGCAAAAGCTCCTGCTTCGCAGTAAGAAGCGACGCGATGTAATCGCAGAGCGATTATGAATACACAATACGCAGCAGGCAGACTCAGAATAGCAAAAGATCAGGTGATCAGGATTAAAAGAACCCTGCGGGGAAAAGGGAAACTGAATGTCTCTTTAGGGCAGCAAGTTTCACCTGATGAGATCATTGGGGTTGCCACCCTTTCTTCAGGTTTTAGAAAAATAAATTTATCCGAACTGCTGTCAGTTCCTCCTCCTGAGGCTCAAAAATATTTGACAAAAAGTTTGGGCCAAAGGATTTACCGCGGTGAGTTGCTGGCTTTTAAAAGCGGTACAATTTTTGGCGGTAAAAGATTGGTGATTTCTCCCACAGATGGAGTTTTGGATTTCTTAAACCCCACAACCGGTGAACTGAGAATGACATTTTTACCTAAAAAAACTCCTTTACCGGCCGGTGTTTTTGGCATAGTTGAGGCAATAGATGAGGTAAGAGGGGTTGTTGTTCTCAGGGCACAGGTGAGTAGAATTTACGGAATATTTGGTTCGGGAGGACTCAGGGATGGCATACTGCATATCTTAAACAAACGGGATGATTTGATAGATAAATTAATGATTGAGCGTCAGTTCGATGAAAATATTCTGGTGGGAGGCAGCCTGATTTTTAAAGACGCCATCTCCTCCGCCATTTCTTTGGGAGTAAATGGGATCATTACCGGTGGGATTAATGCCAAAGATTACCAAGCTATAGCCGGAGGCAGAATTACTTTTCCTAAAAAAATTGATAACGATGTCGGCATCTCAATTGTTGTGACCGAGGGATTTGGTTCCATCCCCATCGGTGAGGATATATTTGAGGTTCTTTCATCATACGAAGGGAAATTTGTCGCGCTCGATGGGAACAAGGCCGTGATCAACCTGCCTTCATTTGAGTCAAAGAGTTTGGAGATTGTCAGAAAGACCAGACTGCCGCCCTTGGAAGCGGAGGCGGATTTTAAGGACAGCAGGGACAAAGATTTAATGGAAGTGAGGGAAGGCATGAAAGTCAGGATTATCGGCAATTCATTTTTGGGTGAGCAGGGTAAAATAATAGCGCTTGATTCCTCGCCAACACTTTTACCATCCGGCATAAATACTGTTTTGGTAACAGTGGCAACCAGCAGGAGGAAAATTCAAATACCTGTTGCCAATATCGAGGTGATATTGTAATCTATCACACATCCGCTTTTTTTATGATGAAAGGGTTATTTCAATATTTTAGCGTCAAAACCGTTTTAGTAGTACTGATTGCCTTTTTGCTGGGATGGCAGATGGGACACCAAGATATTGAGCTGCGCTGGTCGTCCTACAAACCCAGCGTTTCCGTTTCTTCCAAAGAGCCTCCTCAAAGTACCAATGTGGATTTTAAGCTTTTCTGGGATACCTGGGACCTGCTTTCCCGCTCCTACATAGACAAAAAAGCGCTTGATCCGCAAAAGATGTTTTACGGCGCCGTTTCAGGGATGGTTTCCTCCCTTGGTGATCCGTACACTGTTTTTTTACCTCCTAAGCAGCAAAAAGTTTCCAAAGAAGAGTTAAACGGTTCATTTGACGGGGTGGGCATTCAGCTTGGCTTTAACAAGGATAAAAGGCTGGTGGTGATTGCCCCTCTTACGAAAACACCGGCTGAGCGGGCCGGAATTAAACCCGAGGATTTGATTGTCAAGATAGATAGTAAAGATACTACCAATATGACCTTACCCGAGGCCGTGGAGTTGATTCGGGGACCCAAAGGAACAGAGGTGGTATTGACGATTTTGAGAGAAGGAATGGATGAGCCCAAAGAATACTCGCTTATCAGGGATACCATCCTGGTCAAAAGCGTGGAAGTAAGTTTTAAAAAGACGACTGGAGGTAAGAATGTGGCGGTGATAAAATTGTCCAGGTTTGGCGAAAGGACAGAAGCAGAGTGGCAGGAGGGAATTGATCAGATTTTATCAAAAGAGACTGATGGACTGATATTGGATGTCAGAAACAACCCCGGCGGTTTTTTGGAAGGGGCTGTTTTTATAGTCTCGGAATTTTTATCTTCGGGGGAGGTGGTGCTGCAGGAGAACAATCAGGGAGTCAGGGTTCCTTTTAAAGTGTCTGGGAAGGGTAAGCTGACAGAGCTTCCGCTGATTGTTTTGATTAACAAGGGTTCTGCTTCAGCCTCCGAGATTGTGGCAGGGGCGCTGCAAGATCGGAAAAGAGCCCGTCTGGTGGGCGAAAAATCTTTTGGCAAAGGTACTATCCAGGAGGCGCAGGATCTGGAGGGAGGTTCTGGTATTCATATCACCGTTGCCAAATGGTTGACCCCCGAAGGCAGGTGGGTGAATGATACCGAAGGGTTGGAACCGGATGTTAAAATAGTATCACCCAAAGATAAAGAGGAAGAGGATGCCATAAAGGATTTGCAACTTGAGAAAGCATTGGAATTACTTGAATAGCTATCAGTCTTCAGCCCGCCTGCCATGCAGACACTGAAAATCTCTGACGACTGATGACTGACAGCTGACGACTATTATTATGGAATCAAAATTACCAAAACCGAACTTAACTACGGTACTAATGGCGCTGGCACTGGGAATTGTGGCGGCAGTCGGTGTTTATCAGGCCCAAGTTAGAGGTTTGATTCCCTCATATAATATTAATCTGCCCAAGCCTCAGCCATTGGAAACCAGAACCATTGTACAAGAGGAGAATGCGGTGATTTCTGTGGTGGAGAAAGTATCCCCCTCTGTGGTGGCAATAGGTATAACCAGAAGAGTTTTTAACCCGTTTGACCCTTTTTCCATTCCCAAAAGCCAGGATGCAACAATAGGCACCGGTTTTGTGGTGGATAAAAAGGGTATCATTGTCACCAATAAGCATGTTGTTGCTGGTGAAGGAAATTATAGCGTAGTCACCGGGGACAACCAAAAATATGAGGTGAGAAGAATTTATCGGGATCCGATTTTGGATTTGGCTATTGTGCAAATTGAAGGATCTAATCTGCCGGCTCTTGAGATGGGGGATTCCTCCAAACTCAAGGTAGGACAAACCGTGATTGCCATAGGTAATGCTTTAGGCAGATTTACTAACACAGTCACCACAGGTGTTGTTTCCGGCTTGGGCAGAAGGGTGGTAACCGGAGATCCTTTTACAGGGGTGGTGGAGAGTTTGGATAATCTGATTCAAACTGATGCTGCTATTAATCCTGGAAACTCGGGGGGCCCACTGTTAAATTCTGCCGGTTTTGTGATAGGAGTAAACGTGGCTACCACAGAAGGTGCCCAAAACATCGGTTTTGCCATACCCGTCAATGCTGTTAAACAAATTGTTGATGAGTTTGTTAAAACAGGTACTGTGTCCAGGCCATATTTGGGGATCAGATATAGATTTATCTCCAAAGATGTGGCTATTTTAAATGAGGTGCCCCAGGGGGCCTATATTCAGGAAGTGGTCAAGGACGGCCCTGCAGATAAGGCAGGTGTGGCAGAGGGTGATATTATTATTAAGATTAGCGGCCAGCTAATTTCTGAGGAAAATAAACTGTCAGAAATTGTGTCAAAATCAAATATTGGGGCCCGTCTTGATCTTTTGATTTTTAGAGAGGGAAAAGAAATTTCTGTAACTGCCACTTTACAGGAGTTGCCAAACCAGTAAAATAGAGTTGGTTTAATAGAAAGGGGGTGAAGGAAATGCAGGAAAGAAGAGAGCAGCCGTCAGGCGGAGAACCACCAGCAGGCGGGTCAGTACCGAGTTCAGCAGATAACCTTGCACGATTTGCTGAAAGGGATGCTGCAAGGAATAGGGCAAGACTGGAAAGAGAGTTAGCTAAAGCCGAGCATCCCTGGTGGGATCTTATAATTCTTGGAGGAATAATTAGGGTTTCAAGATGGTCTTTAAGCAGGCTTGGTGTAATAGGACAGCCCAGAGCCTGATTTAATAATTAAGATTCTTTGCTTTTGAGCCAGATCTGTTTTAACCTCTATTTGCCCGTGAGGAAAGTATTTAAGTGCCTCATTTAAAGCTAATTCCCCATGAGTATAATCAATTTCACCTATAATCAGCTTGGGTTTCCACTTTTTATCAACAAGCTGCTTAAATAACTTCCGATAAAGCTTAAATCCATCACTACCACCATCTAAAGCAATCAGCGGCTCAAAATCTTTAACTGAAGGATCAAGATAGGGGATACGTGCTGACGGAATATAAGGTAAGTTTGTTACAATTACGTCTGGATGGATTTTGTTATGATAGACTAGTGTATCATAACAGTCTAAGAGGTCACTTTGAATAAAAGTAATTTGATCAGAAACCCCATGTAACTTGGCATTTTGTTTGGCAACTTTTAAGGCTTTTGGGGAAATATCAGTGGCAATGATATTGACGTTGCAACCTCGAAGGTTGCAGGCTAAACTAATGGCAATATTACCGGCGCCTGTGCCAATATCAATTAGGGTATAGGGCATAGGGTATAGGGTATAGTAGTGTAAAACTTCATCTACCAACAGTTCTGTTTCTGGTCTGGGGATTAGAACGTTGGGGGTTATTTTAAATTTGAGTTTGTAGAATTCAACATAATCTTTTTGATATTGAATAGGTTTATTTTGATTAATTTTTAATTTTAAATTTTTAATTTTCATTGAGAACTTTAAATTTGAAATTTTAAATTATTGAAGCAGAGTATCAATTACAGGTTGGAGATTTCCATCCAGTATATCTTCTAAATTATGCCAAGATTTATTTATTCTGTGATCTGTAATTCTGTTTTGAGGGAAATTATAGGTTCTGATTTTTTCTGATCTTTCTCCGGTTCCTACCTGAGCAGCTCTTTGGGTTTCAATATTGCCAACCTTTTTTTGCTGCTCCATTTCCCATAGCTTGCTCCTTAACAGGTTTAAAGCATTTTCCCGGTTTTGCAGCTGTGACCGCTCAGTCTGGCAGGTGACCACAATTCCGGTTGGTTTGTGTTTCAATCTGACTGCGGTTGAAACTTTATTAACATTTTGCCCGCCGGCGCCTCCGGAGCGGAAAGCTTCAAATTCTAAATCAGCCGGGTTAATGATGAGGCGGGCTTCCTTAATTTGCGGCAGTACTGCCACTGTGGCAGTTGAAGTATGAATTCTTCCGGAAGATTCAGTGGTGGGTACTCTTTGTACTCTATGCACACCGAATTCATACTTAAGATTATTATATACATCTTTTCCAGATATTTTGAGTACAATTTCTTTAATCTGTCCCAGCTTTCCTTCTGATCTATCTATTTCCTCAATTTGCCATTTCTTAATTTGAGCAAATCTTGTATACATTCTCAGTAAATCCTGAGCAAAAATGCCTGCCTCATCACCACCTGCTGCTGATCTGATTTCTAAAATAGCCACATTAGGATTCAGAGTATCAGTGGATCGGTAGGTCTTTGTATCAGAGTTGCCAGACTGGCTCATGGGTGTGGCAGCAGACTGCTCAAGTTCTTGTTTTTGTTTGTTAAGCTCTTCAATCTCCACTCCGGCCAAATCTGCAAGCTCCGGGTCTTCTGCCATTAAAGCCTGGAGTTCTGTTATTCGGCTATCGATTGCTGTTAATTGTTGTTTAAGGTAATCCACGATCTAACTAGTTGCTTGTTTTCTGGCCTGAAGAAGAAGATCTTTAAGAGATGGCCTGTCCTTTTTAGCTTGGGCCACTTTGGATTTTCTGACTTCCAAAATCCTTTTTCGCTCAATCTGTTTAACTTTGGAAATTTCGCTCTTTTTTACAAATTTGTCTATCTGGCCCAAGGTATCCACAAACTTTTGCGCTCCCGTATAAAAAGGGTGGCAGTTTGAACAAAGCTCCACCCGGATTTCCCCCAGAGTAGAACCTGTGACAAAGGTATTGCCGCAGGCACAAGAAACTCTGGCCTCAGGATACCAAGTTGGATGTAAATTAGCTTTCATACGCGGATATTATATCCTATGAGCCTTGTGGTGTCTATGATGAGGTTTTTGAGAAAGCGTCCCAAGGTAGACTCCTGCAATAATAAGAATTGCTCCAACTATTAAAGGAATAGTGATTTGTTCTCCCAGTATTAAAACTGCCAAGCCAGCAGCCACAAAAGGCTCAATATACTGCAAAAGATCAGCCTTGATCACTCCCACTTTGGCAAGTCCCCATTCAAAAAGAAAATAAGCGGAAATGGAGGAGAGCAGTGTCATATAGGTTAAGCCTAAAAGGCCAAGTATGGTAATTTGTGAAATAAATGCGGGGTTTTTAAAATACTCACTTAGGGCAGGAATAATAAAAGTAACTGTACCTGTCATGAAAGCAATAGCCGTTATCACCAGGGAGGAATATTTTTTTAACATCCCTCTTGCAATTACTGCACCAATAACCCAAAAAGTGGCCGCCAAAAGTACCAAGACATTTCCCAGCATTGCTTGAGGTAAGAATTCTCCCACAAGGATTTCCGGCAACCCTATGATAATCACAGCCCCAATCAAGCCTACAAATATTCCCAAAAGATTAACAAGATAAATTTTTTCTTTTAAAAACCACCAGCCCAAAAGCACTGACAGCATGGGGATGATTAATGTTAAAACAGAGGCATTAATGGCGGTTGTTTTTTTAATTCCTTCAAAAAAGAAGGCTATGTTGAGCGTGATAATTAAAATTCCTATGGCTACCAGCTTAGGGTAATCACTTTTATCGACTTTAACCTTTTTTGTTTCAGCCAAGAAAAACGGAGCCAAAAAGAGGGAGGCCAAAGAAAAACGTAAAAAAGCCAAGGTCATGGGGGGAAATTCTTGTAAAGTTACTTTGGCCACCACAAAATTGGCTCCCCAAATCAGGTGGGCTAAAATTAAGGCTATATAGGGAATTGGTTTGGACAAAATTCCTGACCTCATTGCGAGCCCCGAAGGGGCGTGGCAATCTCAAAATAGATTGCTTCGTCACTGCGTTCCTCGCATGACGATATTATAAGGATGACAGTTTTACTACCAGTTAGTCAAGTGAGGGTCAGATTTCCAAGAGTCTATCTAAACCAAATGAAAATCCTACAGCGGGGATGTCTTTCTTAGCGAAAGTACCGATTAGGTTATCATACCTGCCGCCGGCACCCAAAGACAAGTTACCATAAGATGGAACTCGTAGTTCAAAAATTGCTCCTGTGTAATAATCCAATCCCCGGGCCAGTGTGGGATCAAATTTAAAATCAACATTTTCTTTTAAAGAATATTTTTCTTTTAAGATATTAAAAATCTGCTCTAAATTTTGAGTAGGTTTTTGAGATCTAATTTTCCCCACACTCTGCCTTGCTTCATCTTCACTCATTCCACTTCCCACCAACTCTTGAGTAACTCCGTCTTCGCCAATTTTGTTTATTTTATCTATAGCCCGCACAGCTTCTATGGGAAGATTGGCAAAATTTACTCTGTCATTTACAAGCATAATTGCCTCTTTGCAGCCTAAATCTTTCATACATTTGATGGTCGCTGCCACAATTAAGGCATCCTCCTCTGGATCAGAAGATCCTACAGTATCAAAGTCCAGTTGGGTAAATTCACGAAATCTGCCTTTTTGGGGATTTTCTCCTCGGAAAACCTGGCCAATTTGGTATCTTCTGAATGGCACAGGAGGGTTGTATGTTGCCACATACCGTGCCAGCGGCACAGTGAGGTCATAGCGTAAGGCCAGTTTTCTGCCGCCGCGGTCCGTGAATTTATAAACCAATCTATCTGCATCTTCTCCATATTTTCCCAGAAGGACTTCGGCAAACTCAATGGTGGGGGTTTCAATGGGAACAAAGCCATAATCTTCCAGGACGCTGACAATTTTACTTATTGTCTCACGCCTTTTTTTAGCCATTTCAGGCTTGATATCCCTAAACCCTTTTGGTGTTGGCGGTGCTTTAGTCACTTGACATATCCTTTCTTTTGATTTTTTTTGTTTAACTCTTCAATAATCATCTTTCCGGAAATATTTACACCCTTATTTTTTGCCACACGAAAAACCGCCTGAATGTATTCATCTTCAGGTATGGGTGTAAAACCAGTTTCTGAATTCGGATCCTGAACATAATAATAGCTACTCATAATATTCTGATTATACCCTTCTTGTCATTCCTGCGAAAGCAGGAATCTATACAAATATTGTGGCAGGGAAGGGGTGCGACCCCTTCAACCGCTGGAAAAACGGATTACCTGCCGGACATAAACCTATTTGATGCAACCATTCTTCTGTAATCTCTTTGCATCCTGATTGCATCTGGATTTTTCCTGCGAAGAAGAGTTTCAAATATTCTTCTTCCTAAAACATCAACAAATCTATTAGATCCTTTTCTATTTGACTCGCCAGTTATTAAAACTCCTTCGGATTCAAGTAGGGTTGTAATCTCTTTGAGTTTGTTATCCTTTAAGCTTCTTCCAGTTTCCACAAGATCTGCGATAGCATCTGCCATACCCATACCTATGGCTGCTTCAACTGAACCATCCAAATCATCATTAAGGTCGTATTCCATCCAGTTAATTGCATCTATAGATTGTTCCAGATCACTGAAATAACGTGAAACAATTCCCGGATTACTGGTGGCTATAGTTTTTCCAGCAAACTGTTCAAAGATCCCTCTATTAAAAGGCCATTTCATTTCCCCTGTTCTGACTTTTTCTTTCAGTTCTTCCTCAGATAGAAAATCACTTTCCTCTGATGTAGCTAAAACAAAACGGCATCTGCCAATTCCTAATTTTAGTAATGTTTGTACTGGGCTGATACCAGCAAATGCTCTTGTTCTATCTCTTGTAGCATCAAATTCTTCCAGAGTATCCAGTCCAATGATCCCTAAAGGAATTTTACCTTGGGCAACCAGCTTGATGATATTTTTTGGCCTAAGTAAGGCAACAGTGAAACTTCCTACCTCAGGTAAGCTTAAGTTTGCTGTTAATTGTCTTCCAGCTAGATTTACAGGGAAGCTAGAGTCTGAGAATAATTCCAGACTTTCATCCCTGAACTTATCTTTGCTAGGTATTGCTATAATATTTTCTTTTCTTTCCATAATTTCTCACCTCCTTTCAAAAGCGTTAGGCTCTCTATTGAGCCCTTCTTGCCAGGATTTTTTCCATGGCTATGTCTACTGCTTCTCGTGGATTTCTTGCAGCTTCTACCAATAATCTCTTTCTCCCGTCAAAGTATTCTCCTGCAAGTTTTCCACTCCATCCGCCTGTACCTGTTATAGCGACCATAGGTATATTTGCCTGGTAGGCCACAACAAGTTCATTTAAGGTTCCTGAACCTCCGCTTATGGCAATTATGGCGTCGCAGCTCAAAGAGAGAACAAACTCTCTTCCTCCACCTCTTTCTAATCCTGTGGCAATAATAATGTCCGCATAGTCTGCAACCACATTATCCAAACCCTTTCCATAAGTAACGCCCACTGTTAGCCCGCCTGCTCTTTTTGCGCCTCTGCATGCAGCTGTTGATAAAGAGTCATAATCTCTTTCAGCTCCAAACATTAAAGTTGCGCCTGCTTGAGCAATATATAAACCGGTTTCCTCAGCGATCCGTTCTACTTCTTTGGAGTAGTTCAAATCTGCAGCAGAGCCCATAACTCCAATCTGCGGTTTGCGTAATATTTCTTTTGTCATATTTTTTCACCCCCTTTCTTACTGGGGTGGCTGAGGAGAATCGGACTCCCGACAATTAGCTCCACAGGCTAATGTTCTACCACTGAACTACAGCCACCAAACCACTGAGCAAAGCTCGCGGGCTTCGCCCACTAAAAAACCTCCCGTTCTTTGCCCATTATTTTTATGGATCCCGTATCAAGTACGGGATGACAAATAACGCACAAGGAACGAGAGGTATTAAAAAAGGACCTCCCGCGGTCCCATCCTGTTTTCTATAATTTATTGCTAAACTACAGCTCTTGACGGCGACTTTGGTTTTCCAACATCGTCTGTTTTATTTATACAGTTAAACTTCTGTATCCCATTTTGGGGATCAGCTTGTGAATCGTGACTTCACTTAAAACGCTTTTACCACAATCATGTAAACTGATTGTGGTTTAATATTCAGTTGTAAAGATAGTATACCACAAAAAATTTATTTGTCAAATTTACTATCGGTTACCGCAGGCTTGCCCTGAGCGAAGTCGTACTTCGATTCCACTCAGTACGACCCTGAGTGTTAATCGAATGGGTCGAAGGGTGTACGTCAGATGTGGAAGTTTTAATATACCTATGTTAATCTGGCTTTAATTCAATATATTAGTAGTGGTATACTATGTGTATATTGATCACTTTATTTAATGGAGTTTAAAAAATGACTATAGAAAATGTTATTAGCCTCATACCAAATATTGTAGTATTTTCCATTGTAGTTTTGTTACTATTAATTAGAGGCGTATCTGGATCGAAAAGGATTAGTAAATGAGTTTAGTAGAAATTTTTAGTAGTTTTCCAATATTTGTTGTTTTAGTGATAATTGCTTTATATCTTATGATTACCTTCAAACCTAAAAGGGCTTCAAAATCTTCTAAAAGATAATCCTATGGTTAAAAGCGCAATTATCTTAGCAGGTGGAAAAGGGGAGAGACTTAGGCCATATACCAATGATAGGCCCAAGCCCATGGTGGAGGTGGGTGGTAAACCAATTCTCTCTTACCAGCTGGAACAACTTAAAAAGGTTGGTATTGATGAGGTGGTTTTTGCCTGCAGTTATCATTGGGAAGCACTGAAAAATCATCTTGGAACTGGTGAAAAATATGGCATTAAAGTGCATTTTTCTGTAGAGGAGACGCCTTTGGGCAGAGGTGGCGGTATTAAAAAAGCCATGGCTTTATTACCCAAAGGATGGGAAGATGTTTTGGTTTTAAACGGGGATAATCTTTGGAAAATGGATCTTTTGGGGATGATGGAAAAGCACCAGCAAAGAAAAGCCGTAGCCACTATTGCTGTTGTTCCTTTAAGAAGCCCTTATGGAGTGGTGGAGTTTAATGAAAGGGATGAAGTGTTAGGTTTTAAAGAAAAGCCGCTCCTGCCGCATTGGATTAACCCGGGAATTTATATTTTTTCAAATGAGATTGAGCCACTTTTGCCAGATGAAGGAGATCATGAGATAGAAACTTTTCCCAAACTTCCTTCAGACAGATTTCAGGTCTTCAAAAGTACAGATTACTGGAGAGGGGTGGATACTGTTAAAGATTTAACAGAGGCAGAGAAAGAGGTGGCCGAGGTTTTTAACGGGTAGATGATTTGGGTTTGGCCGAAGGTGTGGCTAATTTTGCAGAAGGGGTGGATACTTTCCTGGGTTTTAAAATCCCTCCCTGGGGAATTACATAAACATATTCTGCTTTAAAAATATCATTTTTTCCCGGATTTCCGCTTAATAGAACAAAATCACCTACTTTAACACTGGTCTGGTTTGGCATGGCTATGGCTATGTTTTTTAGAGTTTTGTCTTTGAGAGTGAGAAGTTTTTCCGATGCGGCTACAATTTGGCCCCAAAGATATGATTTAGGGTTTAGGGTATAGGGTTTAGGGTCTAGTAAGACAATTTTTTTGGCAATCAACACTCCAGTGTCATCAACATCACCCAAAGATGCCACATCATCCTCCTCGGATATTAACTTTTGTGAGTATTTTTTGCCCTTGATTTTGCTTTCAAATACCGTGTCCTGATTGATGCTGGCTATTTTAGGACCTGTTTTAGTGGCCAAAGTTATGGATGAGGCAGATTTGGTTTTAACCTTGCCCACGTATGCCTTATTGGTTAATTTTTTATCAATATCCAGCTTTAATTTAGCAGCTTTTGAAGCAACTTGTTTGTTAAATTCCTCAAGTAGTTTAGGGTTTAATTTAGATGAGGGAGTGGAGTCAACCGCTAAAGCGGTTGTAATGTAAAATGTAAAATGTAAAATGTAAAATGTAAAAAGCAAAAGAAAAATTGTAAATTGTAAATTGTAAATTGTAAATTTTTTCATTATATTTTCTCCTTTGAAAAGTAAACCACTCTTTCGGCTGATTTGGAATCACCTGTTGCATCAAATGCGGTGACCGAAATATTATTTACCCCTTCATCCAAATTTAAAGTCAGGGAAAAAGTGCCGTCGCTTTTGGATTTGATAACCTGATCAGAAGACTGGGTGGAAATTAAAATTTCCAAATTCGGCGCTGTTTTTCCGGAAAGCAAGACCTGGGGGCTGAAAGTTAAGCTGTCATCTGCAGGCTGATCCAAATCCAGCGTAAAGCTTTTCGGCTTGCTGGTAACAGGCCCTGCCTCAAAGGGTTTTTGAGCCTGTTGGTATTGGATGTTTAAAATATAATAGAGCCCGAAAAGAAAAGATAAACCGGCTATCAGGATTAAAATATGGGCAACAATAAATTGCTTTTGTGACAGTTTTTTGCCTCCGGACGTGGGTTTATCGCCCAAGAAGGAGGGGTGTATTGTTAATTTCATCAGCAAGATCTATTTTAGCATATTGCTTTTTTGGACAATTTTGACATAATCTATTCTCCTATGGACATCTACTGGTTGGGACACGCTTGTTTTAAGTTAAAAGGTAAAAATGCCACAGTGGTGATAGATCCTTATGATCCGGAATTTACCGGTCTTAAACTCCCCAAAGACCCGCCTGCCGGACGGGCAGGCCCGCCTGCCAGCCTGCCGGCAGGCAAGGCCGGACGGGCAGGTTTGTCTGCGGATGTGGTTTTGGTGACACACAATCATCAGGATCACAATAATTCCCAGGCTGTCACAACAACTCCTGCAGGCGTCCCTCCGATGGTTTTTAAAGAGCCGGGTGAATATGAGGTTGCCGGGGTAGTGATGACCGGCATCCAATCTTTTCATGATGATGCGCAAGGCTCACAGCGGGGTTTAAATACAATTTTTAATTTACTATTTGACGGGTTGAATATTGTACATCTTGGTGATTTAGGCCAGACTAAATTAACAGAGGAGCAGCTTGCCCAGATTGGTGAAACCGATATTTTGCTGATTCCAGTAGGTTCCATTTACACCATCAACGGGAAGGCGGCCTCGGATATTGTTTCCCAGCTTGAGCCTAAAATTATTATCCCCATGCACTACAAAATAGAAGGATTAAAGTTTGAGCTGGAAGGGGTGGAGGGGTTTTTGAAAGAAATGGGGGCAGAAGGAGTTGTTGTTCAGCCCAAGCTGTCAATTACCAAAGATAAGCTACCTGAAGAACCAATGGTAGTGGTATTAAGTAAGAGTTAATTTCAAATATCAAATATCAAATGTCAAATTTCAAATCAAATCTAAATGTCAAATTTTTAAAAATTTAAATTTTGACATTCATTTGTCATTTGTAATTTGGATTTTGTCATTTTTCATATGGCGCAGCCAATCAGCAAATTGCCTCCACAAAATATAGAAGCAGAGCAGTCCCTTCTGGGATCACTTCTTATAGACAAAGATGCCATTGTCAAAATCTCCGAAATTTTGCGGCCCGCTGCTTTTTACAGATCCGAACAACACGGAGCCATCTTTGCAGCAGTCCAAAGTTTATTTGACAAGCGCGAACCCATAGATCTGGTCACTGTCACCGAGGAGTTAAAAAGGACGGGGACCTATGATAAGATCGGAGGAGCTGCCTATTTAACAACCCTTGTCAACGCTGTTCCAACTGCGGCTCATATTGAACATTACGCCAAAATCATCAAAGAACATGCCGTCAGAAGGCAGTTGATTTCTCAGGCCACCAAACTAATTGAAAGGGCATATAATGAGGGTGAGTCTTTGGATGATCTTTTGGAGGGTGCAGAATCGGGGATTTTTGCCATCTCACAAGAGCATGTTTCAAGGGATTTTTTGCCGATCAGGGATGCCCTGACAGAGTCTTTTGACAGGCTTGACGAACTGCAAAAATCATCAGGGAAGCTGAGGGGAGTTCCCACAGGATTTAGGGATTTGGACTCCAAATTGGCCGGAATGCAGAATTCAAATTTGCTAATTTTGGCTTCGCGCCCGGGGCAGGGAAAAACTTCTATGGCCTTGAATATTGCCCAATTCGTGGCAGTTTCTGCCGGATTGCCGGTGGGTATTTTTTCTTTGGAGATGAGCCAGGAAGAGCTGGTGGACAGGCTTTTGGTGGGACAGGCGGATATTGATGCCTGGAAGTTAAAAACAGGCAGGTTGGATGAGAAAGATTTTGATAAGCTGTCGCTTTCTATGGGAGAGCTGGCCGAGGCGCCGATTTTTATTGATGATACTCCGGGAGCTTCTATTTCTGAGATGAGAACAAAGGCCAGAAGATTGCAGGTGGAACACGGTTTAAAACTTTTAATTGTAGATTATCTGCAGCTGATCAGGGGCAGAAATTTGGAAAATAGGGTGCAGGAAGTTTCTGAAATTTCCCAGCAGCTGAAAAATTTGGCCCGCGAGCTGAAAATTCCGGTGCTGGCCATTTCGCAGCTGAACAGGTCTGTTGAAGCCAGGGGTAGCAGAAGGCCGCAGCTGGCTGACCTTCGGGAATCCGGGGCAATAGAGCAGGATGCGGATGTGGTGATGTTTATTTATCGTGAGGATCTGGAAAAAATGGAAAATGTGACTTTGGATATCCAAAAACACAGAAATGGCCCCATAGGGGAGATACAATTAGTGTTTAGAGCAGACAGAACCAAGTTTTACGGCATGGAAAAAACCAGAGCCAAGGGGACGAGTGAGAGAAAAGAAGGTGAAAAAGAGGCAGCCGCAGCTTAAAAAATGATGACACTTGCAACCAGTAAATAAACAGATAAGCTGATAATGTTTTGGACAATAGTGGTAAAAGGGCCTGCTCCCAAAGCCGGGTCTTTGTGCTCTTTATAAATAATCTCAGGTACAATCAGGGCAACTACAGGAGCAAAGGTTCCATTGATAAACATGGCCACCCCCACAGCCCAAGCTGCTTGATCAGACTGTAACCATAATTTGGCAAATAAGGCCAAAGATAGGCCAAAAAATAAACCAAAAGATAAGCCAATGAAAACTTCTTTAATAAGATACTTAAAGAAATTATCTTTAAACTTGGCCAGATTCCTCACATAAATATTTTCTGTTTGAGTGCCTATGGCATCTGACATATAGACAATCACCGGCAGAAAGAAGGCTAAAGAAATATTGGAGGATAAAATACTTTCAAATTTGGATACTAAAACAGTGGCCACTATTCCACCCAAAAGTCCTAAGACTAACCAAGGAAGCCTTTCTTTAATTAAAGCAGATAGTTTTTCATGGCTATCATCTGTCAGATGATATTGGATCATATTTTCAGTATACCAAAAGTTTGAGCCAGTTTTCCTATCTTTTGTTTGAACTCATCCAAGGTGCCGTTATTGTCCAGTTTTACCCCGGCTTGTTTTCCTAAAGCAGGAATGGCTTTTTCAGCTTTTGATTCCTCTTCTGCCAAAAACTGCTCAAAAGTTAAACCTGTTTCACCTACCTTTTCAGACCTTCTTTTTAATCTTTCATATCTTAATTTTTGCTCGGCAGTAATATAAATTAAGCGGCTTTCTGCCATATCTTTAACCAAGTTAAACTCAGATTCTCTTCTTATTCCATCAAAAATAATAATATCTGCCTCATCTCCTTCTATACTAAATTTAGCAGCTTGAGCTAAGGCTGACTGGCCAAAGGTGTCTTCCATCATAATTGCTAAATGTTGGAGGTTAGAGCGGGTGATAGGAATATCCCAAATCAGCAAAGTTTCTGCCAGGATATCGGAAAACCTAACTTGGCGGATATTTAAAGCCTCTCCATTGTCATTGCGAGGAGCCGAAGGCGACGAAGCAATCTGTTTAAGGAAATTAACAAAAGTCTGTTTCCCAGAACCTTTTTCTCCAACTAAACCTAAAACAATCATGCATTGTTTGTAACAGAAAAAGCAGGCAGGAGTCAACTGGATCACTGGAAGTTATACATTACAGTAAGTTACTGTGAGAAGTTAGTTTCTGCACTACCATCTTCCATCTTTTTCAAGCTCGTTAGATAGCTCTTCAAGTTCCTGATTAGATCTTGCAATAGCTGCCTCATAAAATAGTGATGAAGGTAATCTTTTTACTCTAATTTCTCTCTCTAAGGTTTCAGTATCTACCCAGATATTTTGTTGTTGAAGTCCTGTAATCATTTCTTCCAAATTAGATGGGTTTGATCCTAAGATTTCTCTTAGTCTTTGCCTGCCAATAAGTTCTCTAATCCTCCTTCTTGCTAACATACTTCTATTAAGACCATTAAAACCATCTCTATCAAAAAACACTCTTTTTGAAGCGAGGGCTGCATTACTGAAATCTAGATCATCCACCTTTGCAAGCTGTTCAAGTATCCGTACTGTCCTAAATAATTGGATAGGATCTCCGCCAGTGATGGTGTCTGACCTTGTGTACCCCGTTTCATATCCTCTTAAACCATAGCTGATAAAGTATGGAGCTCCTATCTTAATAAATCCTTGAAAAAGACCAAACTCACCTTCAAGAACCATTGGTTTAGGAGAACCAAGGTATAGAAGCAAATCTTGTTGTTCTGGTTTGTTCATTATATTTGTAATTTATACTTCGGATTTCAAATTGTCAAATTAAATAACACTTTATGATGTGCCGGGGGAGGGATTTGAACCCTCACGGCCTTGCGACCAATAGTTTTTGAGACTATCCTGTATACCGTTCCAGCACCCCGGCTAGCTTGAGTGATTATACCAACTTTCACATTGGTAAGAAAGAGAACTTTATTTAACCCATGGACAAATATATTCCGATCGTGATATATTTGTCCAGTATGTCTGCATCTAAAAGAGGAAAAACTTTAACAAATTTAGTTCTATTGGCTTTGGAAAAAGCAGTGGATGGTACAGTGAGAGTAAATGATTTTATTAATAATCCAGGCTACTATGCTTATTGGGATGGATGGAATTATCCTTTAAAAAAAAGCTCTTTAGCAAAAACCATAAAAAGATTAAGAGAAAATGGTTTAATTGATTTTGTAACTGATGAGGAATTAATTATCAGATTAACTGATTCAGGTAAGGATAAAGCTTTATGGGCAAAAATGTTAGCAGGAGATAAAAACTGGGATGGAAAATGGAGGTTAGTAGTCTGGGATATTCCAGAAAAAAGAAGACCAACCAGGGATTTATTAAGACAAAAGCTTAAACAGCTAGGCTTCGTACAATGGCAAAAAAGCATCTGGGCTTCCAAAATAAATTGCACTGATATTTTAAGGGATTTTATAAAGAAGGTAGGAATAGAGGATTGGGTGATGGTAGTTGAATCAGATAATGTTAGTAAATAGACAAAATTATTACGATCGTGATAAAAATGTCTACAGCTGGACAATTACAGGACATGCATATATAAATTAAAACTATTATTTACAACTATGAAAAACTCACACAGACTTCCAGCGCATGTTAAACCAGAGCGTTATCAGATCATGCTCAAGCCAAATCTGGAAAATTTTACATTTGAGGGGGAGGAAACCATTTATTTAACTTTGGCAAAATCCACCACTGAGATTACTTTGCATTCTGCAGATTTGGAAATAGGTTCTGCGGAGTGGATTCACCAGGGCAAAGAAGTGTGGGCAGGTAAGACCTCCTATAACAAAAAAGCAGAAACAGCCACTTTTACTTTCCTTAAAAATCTGGAAAAAGGTAAAGGGGAGTTAAAACTTAAATTTAGGGGAATCTTAAATGATAAAATGCGGGGTTTTTATCGCAGCAAGTATGTGGTTGATGGAGTTGATAAACATTTAGCCACCACCCAGTTTGAATCAACAGATGCCAGAAGGGCTTTTCCCTCGTTTGATGAGCCATCCCAAAAGGCTATTTTTGATGTGACTTTGATAGTTCCATCGCATACTGTGGCCATTTCCAACACTATTGAATCAGCGGTCAGAGAGCATGAGTCTGGTTATAAGGTAGTGGAATTTGAGCCAACCCCCAAGATGAGCACTTATCTTTTAGCTTTTATTGTGGGGGATTTTGAATATATAGAAGGGGAAAGGGGAAAGGGGAAAGGGGAAAGAAAAAGCACAGTAAGAGTCTTTACCACTCCCGGTAAAAAAGAGCAGGCTAAATTTGCCTTGGATGTGGCCATAAAATGCCTGGATTTTTATGAGGATTACTTTGGAATTGACTACCCTTTACCTGTTCTGGATTTAATAGCCATCCCGGATTTTGCCGCAGGGGCCATGGAAAACTGGGGGGCAGTAACTTATCGGGAATCCACCCTTTTGATTGATGAAGAACGCTCATCAACTGCCAATAAACAATGGGTGGCGATGGTAATTGCCCATGAGCTGGCTCATCAGTGGTTTGGGAATTTGGTCACCATGGAATGGTGGACTCACCTTTGGTTAAATGAAGGTTTTGCCAGCTTTATAGAATACCTGGCTATTGATGAAATATTTCCTGATTGGGATATCTGGACTCAATTTGTTTCAACAGAAATGGCTGATGCATTCCATTTAGATTCTTTGAAAAATACGCACCCTATTGAGGTAGAAGTGGGGCACCCCTCAGAGATTTCGGAAATATTTGATAAAGTTTCCTACTCTAAAGGAGCTTCAATTTTGCGAATGCTGCATGAATACTTGGGGGCAAAGGATTTTCAAAAGGGCTTGCAACATTATTTAAAAGAACATGCATATGGAAATGCTGAAACTAAAGATTTGTGGGCTGCTTTATCAGAGGTTTCCGGTAAGAATGTGGAGAAGATTATGGCTAACTGGACATCAAAACCAGGACATCCGTTGGTTACTGTAAGGGAAAAGGATGAAGGGGAAAGCCTGCCTGCCGGCAAGGCAGGGGGAAAGTTAGAATTAACACAAAGCAGGTTTTTTTCAAGTCCAATTTCCAAAAAACAAACAAAAGACAACACTATTTGGTCAATTCCGCTCCCTCTGTCATTGCGAGCCCGCGAAGCGAGGCTTGGCAATCTAATTAATAAGATTGCTTCGTCGCAGACTCCTCGCAATGACGAAGTGTTACTGATGGATAAGAAAATTATGACTATTCCAGATAAGGGAGAGAAGCTGAATACTGGAGAGGTTAGTTTGGTTAGGGTTGATTATCCGCATGAGTACTTAAAAGAATTGGAGAAAGGTATCAAAAGTGGAAAGCTGTTTGCTCCGGATAGATTGGGACTGATCAGGGATAGTTTTGATCTGGCACAAGCTGGAAATTCTCCCACCACTTTGGCGCTGGAACTGGTACAGAGTTATAAAGATGAAGAAGATTATACTGTTTGGGCTGCTTTAACTGGAAAAATTGCCCAACTGGATTCACTGCTGTCTTATGAGAATTTTTATGAGAGTTTTAAAAAATATGGCAGGGAAATTTATGGTGGAGTGGCAGAAAGAATGGGGTGGGAAAAGAAAAAAGAAGAGCAACATACTGATACACTTCTTCGTGGCATGGTCTTAAATATGTTAGGGGGGTTTGGGGATTTGGGGGTAATTAATATGGCACAGAAACTGTGGAGTGGTGGGAAAAAGGTGGATCCTGATCTCCGGGGGGTAGTCTATAACCTGGTTGCTGAAAAGGGAGATCAAAAAGAATGGAACAGCTTGGTAAAAATGTACAAGGAGGAGGATAATCAGCAAGAGAGAGATAGATTAGGCAGATCTTTAGGTAAATTTAAATACGAAGCTTTACTTGAAAAGACCTTAGAATTTTCGACCTCCAAATACGTCAGGTTTCAAAATACTTTAGGGATAATTGCCTCAGTTTGGGCAAATTCTGAGGGTAGGTATTTAGCCTGGGAGTTTGTTAAAGCCCACTGGAAACTGCTTAAAGAAAGATATGCCGGAGGACATTATTTTACCAGAGTATTCCAGGGTGCAGGTGAGTTTACTAAAATCTCTGATGCTCGCGATATAGAATCCTTTGTAAAGATTAACCCGGTCCCAGAAGCCCAAAGAACTATTGCTCAAGCATTAGAACAAATTTATTCCAATGTGGAGTGGTTAAAAAGGGATAGAAAGAAAATAGAATCTTTTCTAGTTAAAATGAAACAGTAGGGTGGAGTTCTACCTCAAAAGGTAGGTTTATATTAGAGCTTTTCTTGGAAGCTCTTTTGGAAAAGTTTAAAACTGTAAAACCACTTACTTCTTTAGTTTTTTTATTCTTCCAAATTACTACATCATCACCCATCTCCTCTGATGAATCATCTTTAGTCAAGGCTCCTTTACTAAGATATAAAATATCTCCCTCTTTATCATATTCAAGTCTAAAATTATTACTCTTTTTCATATTTTTCTCCTGTTTTGATTTTGTGTGTTAAATAAGCAGTTATAACTTGTTTTGCAACTTTATCAACTACTGCCACAATATATTTACCATTTTCTATTTTATCAAAAAAGCGATAGAATAACAAGATATTTTGGTTGTAATTACTATATCTGACATTAGCAGGATTTTCTAAAACTTCTTTTAAATTTACAAGATAAGTTTCCATAATTGGATGATTTTTAATGATATGCTTTTTCCTTGCTTGAGTGAGTTTAATCTTGCCAAGTATTGTTTTGAATATCATAAGAAAATCATAACAAATTTATTCCAATGTGGAATGGTTAAAAAGAGAGATCGATTGAGTAGGCTGAGATACATCGGTAACACTTTTCTTTTTGAACGACCCTTGCTTTTTGATTTTATCACGTCTATCTTATTCATATAGCCCAATTAGAACTTCTGACCCTTTTCACTAGCTCCTGAAGCTATTTTGGTCATTTCTTGCTCAGTTGCACTGCCAACAAAGTTTAATCGTGCGATAAATTTATCAATAAATTCTTCTTTTGCCATAGATTTAGAAGTGTTACCGATGTGCCCTGCTCGTTCATCGATTTGACTTTGCAGGCACCTTATGTTATATTAGCCTTCTCATGTTAAGCAGAGAGAGAGAGAGTTTACTAGTGAAGCGCGTCAAAGTTTAGAGTCACGAGGTTTTGTCATATTTAATCTTGATGGATCTTCTATGAGAGATGTGCGTAGCAAATATGGTTTGAGTTGGCATTGGGCTGGAAGTGAAGCAAATATGGAGAGATTGAGTAACCTTCCTTCCAGAATAGGTCAAGTAGCAGTTAATCCTGAACAATTTATATTCCCGAATAGTAACCATAGACCGTTCCACTCACAGGAAGAAATAGTCCAGGTATTATCAAGGGGAATAGGAAGAGTTGCTCCGGATACTAAAGTAATCATTGGAGATTTAACCGACTATTTTCTATTGCATACGCAAATGAATCCTAGACAGATGTTCTTTAAACCGGAAAATAAAGGAATTGCTATAAGAACCAGAACACAAGTAATGATGATTGATGTAGCTGCATATCACGGTCCAAGCCTTGCCGTATTGGATTATTTTGAGAGAGGTATCTGGATAGATCATGGATTTGGTGAAGCTCCTGATCAGAGCCTCTGGGTTGCACCTTTAATTATTCCTTCTGGAAGCTAAATTTTAGTAATAGAAGGTCCCACCCTTTTTTACGAATCCTAAGCTTGTAGTAAAGTATTTTGCTATGTTAAAATTCAAAGATGGCTTTGAATGTAAATGAACTTCGAAACGGGACTTTTTTTAAGGAAGGGAAAGAGATTTTTTTGGTGGTTAATTATGAGCATGTTAAAACAGGCAGAGGGTCTGGAAATATTAAATTAAAGGTAAGGAATGTCAGAACCGGGGCTGTTTTGGAGAAATCTTTTATTACCGGAGCCAGAGTAGATGAGGCTGATGTGCAAAAAGTAAAAGCCCAGTTTTTATACAGAGATGGTGGCAGTTACAACTTCATGGATTCTTCCTCTTTTGAACAGTTTGCACTGTCTTCTGGCGTGGTTGGTGAACAGGCAAAATATTTAAAAGATGGGTTGGCAGTAACTTTAATTGTGGGGGAAGGGGAAGCACTGGGATTGGAACTTCCTATGAGCTTGGTGTATGAAATAGCAGAAACTGGTCCGGGGGAAAAAGGTAATACTGTTTCTAATGTTTTTAAAGAAGCCACTTTAGATAATGGCTTGGTGGTTAAAGTGCCTATGTTTATGAAAGTAGGGGAGAAAGTGAAAGTGGATACAAGAAGCGGAGAATATGTGGAGAGAGTTAAGTAAATTTCAAATATCAAATGTCAAATTTCAAATCAAATCCAAATATCAAATTTTAAAATTTAGATTTTGACATTTATTTATCATTTGTAATTTGGATTTTGTCATTGTGAAAATGGTATTATAATCTCTATGAGTAAAAAGATAACAAAAGCATTAATTCCTGCAGCCGGATTTGGCACCAGATTCCTGCCTCAAACCAAAGCCATGCCCAAAGAGATGCTGCCTATTGTGGACAAGCCTGTTATCCAGTATGTGGTGGAGGAAATTGTGGGATCTGGAATAGAAAACATTATTATTGTCACCGGCGCCACTAAGCGGGCAATTGAGGATCACTTTGATGTGCCCAATGAAGATCTGGTGCAAAATTTGACTAATGGCAAAAAGCAGGAGCTTTTGGAAGCGATCAATAAAATCTCCAACATGGCCAACTTTATCTATGTCAGACAAAAAGGCCCTTATGGCAATGGCACACCGGTTTTGGCAGGCGAGGCAGTTATTGAAGATGAACCATTTGCCGTAATTTGGGGGGATGAGTTTATTCTGGCAGATCCTCCCAGACTCAAGCAGATGATTGAAGTCCATGAAAAATATGGAGGCATGGTTATTTCCGGAGTTCGCATTGAAAGAAAAGAAGATTTGAAAAGATATGGAATCGCTGATCTAGAGCCTGTTGAAGGCTCGCCTCGCTCCGCGCGTAGCGACGCTGAAGGCGCGCATAGCGACGCTGAAGGCGCGCATAGCGACGCTGAAGGCGCGGGCGGAGCGGGGAATGTTTTTAAAATCAAAAAGATTGTGGAAAAACCTGATCCTGAAACTGCCCCATCTGATATTGCCACCCATGGGGCATATATTTTACCTCCGGAAATATTTGCGGCTTTAAAAAGTTTAAACCCGGGGCAGGGTGGTGAAATCTGGCTGGTTGATGCCATCAATAAACTTAAAGATGAGGGTGTACCTTTGTATGCGGTGGTTGTGGAAAATGGCAAATATTATGATACGGGCAATAAGCTGGAATATATGAAAACTGTGGTGGAGCTTGCCAAAACACATCCTGAGATAGGTGAGGAATTCACAAAATATTTAAAAACATTAGTGGATAAATCTTAAGGCTAAGACAACTCCGCCTACTGTGAGGGCTTGAGTTAAAATTCCCCAGGGCAGTTTAATATTGGATTGAATCTTGTGTTGCCAATTGTAGGCTGTTTTAAAAGGCGGAATTTTCCAGCCAAAAAGCAGGTATGGCATCATCAAAATGTCCCAAACTTCAGAAAAGAAGATACAAGATAAAAAGTAGAGAGGATTAATATTTTTACCTGCCTGTCCGGCAGGCAGGCCAAATATTAAATAAGCTAAGCCTATTCCTAGTGCTAAATCCAAAATAGATTCCAAAAGCAAAGTTACTTTATTTTTCTTTCTCCAACCTACCCCAAAATCCCAGTGAGGGATCATGTCTAAAATGGGGTGGGAGATAAATGAAAGAGGCAAGCCCAAAGCTGGATTAGGAATGGAGGCGGCAATTGCTCCTCCAACCAATGCATGTGCTGTCGCGGTCATAAGTTAGGGTATAGTGAAAAGGGTATAGGGTACAGTTAAAAACTAAATGCTATACGCTATTATCTATACGCTTAATAAACTAGTATAGCAGACTCTGTCAAAGATTGGAAATTTAAAACTATTCGTGGTAACCTACTTGCTATGCTTCCAGTACTTTTTTCCATAGGTAATATCAGCGTTTCCTCATTTGGTGTGTTTTTGGGAATGGGGTTTTTGGCAGGGGGTTTTTTGATCTGGAGGCTGTCCCGGGCCTGGGATCTGGATGAGGAAAAGATTTTGGATCTGAGCTTGCTGACATTTTTAACAGGACTGATAGGCGCCAGGATTTATTTTGTTTTGGAAAATTGGGCCTACTTTTCAGATTCTTTTTTAAAAATAATACTTTTTACCAAATACCCGGGATTTTCTTTTTGGGGAGCCTTTTTGGGGGGATTTTTGGGTTTAGCATATTTTACCAGAAGATTAAGGCAGGGATTTTGGCAGTTTGCGGATATTTTCTCTGTCGGATTTTTGGCAGGGGTCATCTTTGGCAATGTGGGCTGTTTTTTGGGAGGATGCAATGCCGGCGCAATCAGCAATTTTTTATCCGTACCTTTGGTGGGGATGGTTGGCAGGAGGTTTCCGGTGCAAATTTTGGAGTCCATGCTGCTGTTTCTGGTACTAATAAAACTTTGGTCACAAGCCACTCATTTTCACCAGAGAGGAAAAATTATCAGTCTGTCCTTAATTTATTTAGGCGCAGTACAGCTGATAACCCAGCCTTTAAAAGCCTCACATGAAGATTTTCCATTTTCCCTGGTACTGATTATTTTAGGAGTGACCATCTTTTATAGAATAACTAAAGGTAATCCTATTTTGGATGTGCAATTGTTTGTAAAATTTATTAAGGGTTTGTTTTTTGACCCACAATATCGTAGAATGTATTTTCTTAAACTATCTAAAGATTGGTATAATCAAAAGGTGGCTTTTTTGTGGCATTTGAGAAATTTGAATAAATTAGTAAGGAGGTTAAATGTTAAATTTTCCCGCAAAGACCCTAAGTTCAATTAAGAGGTTACTTTTAAGACAGCAGAAAGAAGTTGAAGATAACCTAAAAGAAGTAGAGCAGGATGATCCTGTTAAAGGTGAGGTACTCATAGAGACTTCAGAGCCGGGTACTGATTCCTATATTGCCGACACCCACTCAAAAGCGGTAGTTTTAGGGCAGCAGCTTAAAAAAACCAGCAGCAGTATTAAAAATGCTCTGTCAAAAATAGGCAAGGGAATGTATGGAAAGTGTGAAAAATGCGGCAAACAGATTGAGATGGGAAGATTGATGATCATGCCCACTGCCCAATATTGCGTAGCTTGTTTAAAAAAGATTTCAAAATAGCCCTAAATTATGATGGTAAACTCATCTTATGCTCAAGATTATTTACGAAGATCAGGATATTTTAGTTTTGGATAAACCTGCGGGACTGGTAGTTGATGATTCTGATACTCAACAAGGTGCAACCTTGCAAGGCTGGTTGGCGGAAAATTATCCCTCATCTTTGGAGAGGATGGGGATAGTTCATAGGCTGGATAAAGATACCTCAGGAGTAATACTGATTGCCAAAACCCAAAGCGCTTTAGACAATTTGCAGGCCCAGTTTAAGGAAAGAAAAACCCAAAAAGAATATTTGGCATTGGTTCATGGATGGATTATGGAACAGGGCAGAATTAAAGGGAATATAGGCAGAAATCCTCTAAAAAGGGAGAAATTTACAGTGTTAGAAGAAGGAAAAGAAGCGGAGACTGAGTATGAACCAATAGATAGGTTACAGTTCACAGGGGACAGGTTACAGGAAATCTTTGCAGATTTTAACAAGATTCAATTCAGAAAACTGTCCACTATTCACTATAACCTGTTTACTTTAGTGGTTTGTCGGCCATTGACTGGACGGACACATCAAATTAGGGTACATTTAAAATATATTGGCCATCCAATAGTTGCGGATGAAAAGTATGTGGGAAGGAAAATGTATCGGTTGGATAAAAGGTGGTGCCTGAGGCAGTTTTTACATGCTAAAAGATTGGGATTTTATCATCCTGTGAGTGGAAAGTGGATGGAGGTGGAAAGCAGACTACCGGAGGATTTACAAAAAGCTTTAAAGTTATTAGATGGATAACATTTTTATACAACTGGCCATAATTTTAGGTTTGTCATCCCTTCTGGGTTTTTTTGTTGTTAAGTTTAAACTGCCGCTTTTAATTGCCTATCTTGTGGGCGGATTACTTATTGCCACAACTGCTATTTTTGATCCCAGAGCATCGGATGTTTTGCATTTTCTGCCTGAGATTGGTATTGCTTTTGTGCTTTTTTTAGTTGGAATGGAGCTTGATTTAAGAGAAATTAAGAGCCTGGGAAAGCCGATCATTTTAGCGGGGACTCTTCAGATAATTATCACAACTATCGCCGGATCCACCTTTGCCCAACTTTGGGGATTTTCTTTAGCAGAGTCTTGGTATTTAGGAGTTGGTCTGGCTTTCTCCTCCACCATTTTGGTAATAAAGCTCTTAATTGAAAAAAATGATGTCGGGGCCCTTTACGGAAAATTGGCTGTTGGTATTTTACTACTGGAGGACCTTTTGGCAGTTATGCTGCTTGTTATTTTGACAGTTTCCACTTCGGTTTTTGGTTTGGGACTGCAACAATCTTTTCCGATTATAACTTTAGTTCTAAAAGCTGTACTTTTATTTGGATTGGCCCTGTTTCTAAGCAGGTTTATCCTTGCCACAGTTTTTAAAGCAGTTGCCAGACAAAACGAGCTTCTTTTTATCACAGCTTTGGCCTGGTGTTTTATTTATATTTCATTTGCTATTTTCTTAGGCTTTTCAGTGGTAATTGGTGCATTCTTGGCAGGGGTGGCTTTGGCAAATTCTCCTTTTCACTATCAAATCCAGGGTAAAATAAAACCTCTTCGTGAGTTTTTTGTGGCCCTGTTTTTTGTTTACTTAGGCACACAAGTAAATTTTGCTGAAATAGGCAAAATTTATCCGCTGATGCTGACCTTCACCGCCTATACTTTAATTATTAAGCCTACTATTTTCTTGCTTCTTTTGGGAATTTTTGGGTTCAGAAAACACACCATGTTTCAAACCGCTTTAAGCCTGACTCATATCAGTGAGTTTTCTTTAATTTTGCTTTTGGTTGGTTTCCAGCTTAAGGTAGTCAGTCAGTCAGCACTAACTGTGATTGCGCTCTCTGCAGTTTTGTCTATGATTGTGGCCTCTGTGATGATTACTAATGCCGGTAAACTCTACAAAAAATCCAAAAATTTCTTAAGCTTTTTTGAAAGAAAAAACTACCAACATTTTTTGGAAGAAAATACCAATCAACAAAATCTGGAAGGACATATTGTGGTAATTGGCGCCAGAAGAGTGGGCGGGGAGATTGTAAAACTGTTAAAAAGAGCAGATATTCCTCAAATAGTTTTGGATTTTAATCCTCACCAGGTGGAGGCATTACTGGGAGAAAAGATTCCGGTACTTTACGGTGATATGGGTGATCCGGAAGTTTTGGACGGGTTAAATTTACAAAATGCCAGAATGGTGATTTCAACTGCAGCAAATTGTGATGATAATTTATTACTTTTGGAAGAGTTAAAATCCCGCCACATTAACATACCTGTAATTATCAGAGCAGATACAGCTGATGATGCAAAGGATTTGTATAAAGCCGGAGCGGATTTTGTCATAATTCCGGAAATTTTAGCAGGTGATTTCTTGGTAGAAAAATTAAAAAATCATTTGGGTAATGGAGATTTCTTCAAAGATAGAGCCAGAATTGAGATGGAAAGGTTATCCAGGAAAACACTAGCTTGGGAGTAAAAAGTTTTAAGATTCTACAACAAGACGGGAATGCCAGAGCGGGGAAGTTAACAACTCCTCATGGAATCATCGAAACCCCGGAGTTTAACCCTGTTGGCACTCAGGCCACAGTGAAAGCTTTAACTGTTGAACACTTACAGGAGATCGGTGTACAAATGGTGCTTGTAAATACCTATCATCTAATGCTTAGACCGGGAGCAGAAGTAATTAAAAAATTTGGGGGGTTGCATAAGTTTATGGGATGGGACAGACCAATTATGACAGACTCGGGAGGCTTTCAGGTTTTTTCTTTAGGCGGGGGAATGGAGGAAGGAGCGTCTAAGGTGGTCAGCAGCAAAAAGGGTCATAACAGGGAAATGCCCAGGCCAAGGCTTAATCAAATTACCGAAGAAGGGATGGTGTTTCAGTCTCATCTGGATGGATCCAGACATGTTTTGAGTCCTGAGATTTCTATGAAACTGCAGTGTGAGCTGGGAGCAGATTTGATAGTGGCTTTTGATGACCATGAGTATAAAGGAGATTTGGCACATTTGAAAAAATCTTTGGTTTTAACCGAACAATGGGCACTCCGAAGTATACAGACTTTTACAAAACTAAAAAGCAAACAATTGATGTATGGAATAGTTCACGGTGGAACAAATAAGGCATTGAGAATAAAATCAGCCAAATTTACAGACAAAAATTTTCCGGCAATTGCACTAGGAGGCATATATGGTACTAAAAGGGAGATGTATGAAATGATTGACTATGTATTGATGCAAGTTTCTGATGAGAAGCCAAGACATCTTTTGGGCATAGGTGAGATAGAAGATTTGTTTAACGCAGTGGAGCGGGGAGTGGATTTATTTGACTGTGTAGCGCCCACCAGGAGGGCCCGAAACGGCTCTTTATATGTTTGTCCCAAATGTGGAGGTAAACTAAAAAACAACTTTGCCGTAAGCATTGGATTGTCTAAATTTACAGGTGTTTTAGATCCGATTGACCCGCATTGTAATTGTTATACCTGCTTGAATTTTTCCAAAGCCTACTTGAGACATCTATATTTTGCCAAAGAGATTTTGTACCACAGTCTGGCAAGTTACCATAATGTTTATTTTATTACCAACCTGATGCACGATATAAGAAATGCCATAAAAGCAGGACTATTCCAAAAGTTCAAAAATAAGTATATGGGTACATAAGTTAATCAGGCAAAAACCATGAGTTTACATACCCATATACCCAAAATTACATTCCGCCCATGCCAGGTTGTTCCGGCACTGTTGGTTCTGGTGTAGGTTCCACAGGTGCCGGAGGAACTACTGGTTCTTGTGGAACAGCAGGCCCCTCGGTTGGAGGAACCACCGGTTCAGCTGGCTGATCTGTGACAGGAGCAATCGGCGCATTCGGATCAACAGGCATACCTCCTGGCATGCCTGCATTAGGATCTGCCGGAGCATTTGGATCTGTTGGATTCATATTGAAAAATCACCCCCTTCATCTTTATTTTTACAGATAGTGCTTGCGCGGTCAAGAGACAATTATGTAAACTAGTTTTAATGCCCGCAAAAACTGCCCCCAAAAAGGGTTGGAAGGATATCCAATCCAAAAACAGGATCAAGAAAAGGACCAGACTGGCCCTGATAGTTTTAGGAATAGTTTTAGGGATCATTATCATTGGCTGGATTGTCAAATTTACCCAAACCTTGTTTAGCCCCTGGAAATTTGCCCCTGCTGAGAAAAGTTATATCTGGAACGGTGAATTTAATATTAATGTTTTGATCAAGAGTAAGGATATGGCCCTGCTATCCTACAATCCCACAGATAAAACAATGACCGTTATCAGAATACCGGATGAGGTGCAACTGGAAGTTTGGGGAGGGTTTGGTAAGTGGCAGGCCAGGGCGATTTATGGATTGGGACAGTTGCAAAAAATGGGGGACGGCAATAAATTGTTAAAAAGGAGCGTCGGGGATTTTTTTGGTTTGCCGATTGAGGGCTTTTTACAATTTGAGGGACAGTTAGCGGATAAAAGTTCTCAGGATCTAACCGACACTTTGCGCAGCAAATTTTTGGGACTTGACCTTTTATCAAATTTGAAAACAGATTTAACCCTTTGGGAATTAATCAGGCTTAAGTTCGGCCTTGCCTCGGTCAGGTTTGACAAAGTCAAGTATTTGGATTTGGCAAGTTTGGGTGTTTTGGACAAAGATTTTCTGGCAGACGGCACAGCGATTTATACCTTTGATCCTGTGAAGATAGATGCTGTATCTTCAAAGCTGTCGGATCCAAAGATTATATCAGAACACAAAACTATCGCGGTTTTTAACTCAACAGATTATCCGCTCATTGCCCAAAAGGCAGCAAGAATGATTGCCAATTTGGGTGGAAACGTGATTATTACGGGAAACTCGGAAAAAAAGCTGAAGGAAACAGAAGTTTTTGGAGAAGAATCAAAAACCTTAAAGAGACTTTTACAAATTTTTAATCATCAGAGAGATAGTAAGCTTGAGCCGTTCTCATCCAGAGTCTTAAGAGCCCAGATAAATGTGATGCTGGGGGAAGATTTTTTTAATAGGTAAGACTTAGACTACCTGTTCTTCTTCTGCTTCCTCTCCTGCTTCTTCATCATCATTTGGGTCGCCCCGTGCGGTGTAAAGCTCTGTTGAGATGAGATTCCCATCAGAGTTTTCCAAAAAAGAGGACTGGTTTTTAAATTTTTTACTTCTGTAGACTTCCCTGATTAACACAGACAGGCTGTTTACCTTAATGGATTTAATAAACAATTCATATTTATTTCCTCCCCTTAAAAATCTTAAGATGCGAAATGAGATATCATCCGGTAAAACCCCTAAATAGTTATCTTGCAGATCAACAATGGTGATTTTTCTGTTTTTAATCATCATTTTAACCATCATTCCGCAAAAGGCCGAAGACAGTTTTTGAGGCTCGCAAATATGCAAAAGGGTGACAATTTTGGTTTTGCCGGGTTCCTGTAGAAAAAGTGAGGCTGATAATTTATTCACTCCGTTTGATACGGGCTGCAGGTTAGCGGATTTGGCAGCTTTGACAATCTTTAAATTTTTTAAAGCAATCGGGTTGTAAGGATCAATTTTTAAAACTTCACAGTAGTATTTTTTAGCCAAATTACACCTGCCCATTTCCATATAAGCCCTGGCCTGGCGGTTGAGGGCATCGATGTTTTGGGGATCTTTTTTGATAATCTGCTTGTTTAATTTGAGGGCTTCATCCCATCTGGAAGAAAGCGCCGCATCAATTGCCAGCCGAATAAGATTGAAAGGTTGCGGAGGATTTGGATCCATCTAAGGAGGAAAGTATAAAGAGGTGGGGGGTAGTTGTCAATGTTTCGGGGATTGTTTGGAGCAAAACGTTTTGGCTATGCTGTAATCTTTCAGATGTAGTCTAATCCTAATTCTAAAAGACAAAAAAGTGCAATTGCCCCTTTTGGTCAAAAACTAAACTCCAAAAAAATCTCTGAATAATTTATCATTTTCGATTTTGGAAACAGTAAATAGTCTAACATATTTGCCAATACCCAGATATGCCCGTAAGAAATCAATCTGCTTTTGACAGGGATAAGCATGTAGGAATACTGATTCTTGCAATGGGTAAAAACCCCAAGCAGTCAAGTATTCTAATAGGATTTTCCTCTGGTTTTTTATTTTCGAGGGAAGATCATAACTTACTAAAGTCCACCTACCATCCCAAATTTTAGGTTTCTCAACCGCAAGCTCATCTATGGCCATTTTTAAAATTCTACGCTTCCCGCCTTCTGTTATTTTAACCACCTGAAGATTATTCTCTTCCGTTATTTCCACCAATTTCTGTTTTTCTAAACGGTTCAAAGTTCTTTTAAGATAGGGGACATTGAATCTTTTCCAGACCCTATACTCATTTTTTCTTTGTCTATCTAAAAATGGTTTTAAAGCCAGAGGTAAATTAGGCATCACTAAGGAACCAGCCACAAAAACCCCTATACCCACTAATTTTAATACATCAGCTACCGGAGCATATTTTTTACTAAAATTTTCAAAATCTATTTGTTTTGTTAGGGTTTTGGATATATCTTCAATCAAAGTTTCCGGGATGTGTGAACTGATATCTTCTATCCGTACTCTTTTCTTATTTGAACGCGAATTAGGAGAGGGGACCATATTGACAAAATATTGCAATTGCTACAATTTGTCAATAATTAAATATATTTTTCTTATAGGTAGAACTATCTTTTTGCTCTGGTTGTGTCATCTTCTATGTTGACAGTTATTATACCAAACGTGTGTTAAAATATTGCTCATGTCAGGACATTCCAAGTGGTCGACAATTAAGCGGCAAAAAGGGGCAGCGGATATTAAAAGGGGACAGACCTTTACCAAGGTGGCCAATGTCATCACTATTGCTGTTAAACAGGGTGGGTCAGGTGACCCCGAATCTAATCCCAGGCTGCGGGTGGCCATGGATGCGGCCAAAGCTGTTAATATGCCCAAGGAAAACGTGCAGCGGGCAATTGATCGGGGATTGGGTAAAGTAGCCGGACAAGCCCTGGAAGAAGTAATATATGAAGGCTTTGGGCCTGCCAAAGTGGCTTTTTTGGTGGAGGGAGTGACAGATAATAAGCTGCGAACACTTCAGGAGGTTAAGAATTTATTTGAAAGAAATGGTGGATCTTTGGCCGGACAGGGGGCTGTTTCCTATATGTTTAATAGAGTTGGGGAGGTTAGGGTAAAGGGTAAAGGGGAAAGCAGTGACGAAGAAATGCTCGAATTAATAGATTTAGGGGCAGAGGATGTGGAGTCCTTCGACTTCGCTCAGGATTTCGCTGACGCTCAAGAAAAGCAAGGATATTTAGTATATACAGAAAGCCCGGAGTTAAATACTATGGGTACAAAAATTACCCAGGCAGGGTATGAGGTAGAAAGTGCAGAAATTGTCTATAAACCGAACATATTAGTGGAAATAAAAGATAAGGAAACTGCTCGGAAAGTGTTGGATTTTACCCAAAAATTGGAGGAGCTGGATGATGTGCAAAAAGTTTATGCAAATTTTGATATTCCCGATAGTTTACTAGTGTAATACGAACTCTCAATAGTAACAATTCTAAGAACTCTGAAATGTAACAGACT
>CAYNFQ010000009.1:11576-47028 GCA_964396715.1 uncultured Gammaproteobacteria bacterium | reverse complement strand
ATGAGCCTATATGAGCTCCTCCTGCCACAGAAAGGGTAGAATTGGCTGTAGTTATACCTATTCCCACATTACCGGATACAGCCAGGCCGTTTGATGGTACAGCTGCTCCTCCTGTAAAGGCAGCCCCGATATTTAATCCGCTATTAATATAGGTATTATGAGCCACAATATCATTACCTACAAAATTATGGGTATTTTCAATCTGCAGATCATAGGTTTGTTTCCTGCCAGTGGAGTAGATAGTTCTGATTTGCTCCCACCCTGTGGCTGTAGCAATAATCATTCCTACTTTAAGCTGGGATACTTTAACCCAGTTGGTAGGCTGATTGACATCAAGCAAGACAGTTGCTAAAGTATCTTGAGTGACTAAAATTGATCCTTTATGGTTTGGAATAATATCAGAATTATTAATCAATATGTCTGCGGGTTGGATGTTGGCAGCAATTGCCAGTCCATTTGCCTTTGAAAAAGAGCTTGTGCCAAAACTCGGATTATTGACAGCCAACATCATTGCTGGTATAGTTTCGTTAGTTGTAGCATTTATCCTAAGGAAGAAAGGATTGAAAAAATGATTGATTGGGCTGATTTCAATGTTAAGCTTCTTATTGCCTATGCTTTGTTGCTTATTGTAGGGCTGCTTATCTATATTGCTTTCTACAAAAAGCCTTCCCGCAGTTAAGTTATTCTGTTGTATTAAGTACGGGTGATTTGCTGTTGTCTCTATCCACTTCCCGGTTGCTGTTTCCAGTCTGAATACTTCCTGTATCCCCATGTCCATGGTCTTTTCCACCTTATGCCATTCAAACTCACCTGTTTGATCGTTTAAGGATAATATTTCATCATCAGCTTTTATATCCTCAACCGGCACTTCTTCCCACCCGTCTCCCTTTCCCCTTAACCCTTTACGCTTTCTTCTGATCCTGGTTCCTTTAGCCACACACTGTCCCACCACATGCAGGGCCTGTAAGGGGCTGGTGGTTCCTACACCCACATTACCTCTGACAGCCAGTCCTAAGGGGTCAGATACAGACCCGGTGAAACCAATATTGACATTACCAGATACCCCAAGTGTAGTGGCAGGGGAGGAGAATCCAATACCTACATTACCGCCTGCTGTTAGGGTTAATCTGGATGTTCCACCTGTTGTCAGACCCAGGGCATCGCTGGATGGTCTAAATATTCCAGTATCTGTATCTTGGGTAAAAGAATATCCTGGAGCTGATGCTGTACCATCTGAGGCCAGAAACACTCCGCTATTGGTAATATCCCCTGAGGTGGTTAAGGTGGACAATTGAGTATTACCCACCACCCTAAGTGAAGAGAGGAAATTAACTCCTGATCCTACAGTTAAAGAATTACCAATCCCCACATTACCTGACAGGCTGGAAATGGAAGATACATTAAGGGTATTTAAAACAGTTGCTGATGACACAGTTAAAGAATTACCAATCCCCACATTCCCCCAGACATCAAGGATATTATTTGAGGTAGTGGCCCCAATCCCCACATTGCCATCCACAAATAATCCATCAGTGGGAGCTGCTATGCCCTGTCTTAATGAGCCTATATGAGCTCCTCCTGCCACAGAAAGGGTAGAATTGGCTGTAGTTATACCTATTCCTACATTTCCAGTTGAGGTGATCACTGTTGCAGATGATCCGGAATTAACCTGGAAGGCAGCAGCAGGGGAGGTAATGCCAATGCCCACCAGACCTGCAGCAGTTACTGTTAGCCTTGATGCTCCACCGGTTGTTAGTCCTAAAGCATTAGTTCCCGGTCTGAATATGCCTGTATCTGTATCCAGATTAAAGGCATATGCCGGAGCAGTGGCTGATCCGTCAGCTCCCAGGATGGAGGAGAGGAAGGTGGACAGGGAATTGGCAGTTAATGATCCGCCCACTCCCACATTACCAGTTAAATCAGAAAATCCATTAACCCGCAGTCCTCCTGAGGCCAAGGTCAGGCTGGAGACAGTTAAAGATGTGCCAATGTCTAGATTACCGGCCACAGTTAAACCACTGCTAAACCTGCCTGTGCCCCAGACATCTAAGTTATATGCTGTAGAGGTTGCTCCTATTCCCACATTGCCATCCACAAATAATCCATCAGTGGGAGCTGCTATGCCCTGTCTTAATGAGCCTATATGAGCTCCTCCTGCCACAGAAAGGGTAGAGTTGGCTGTAGTTATCCCAATCCCCACATTCCCTGATACAGCCAGGCCATTGGTGGGGATTACAGAATTACTGTATCCGATTCCCACATTACCCTGGACAGATAATTTGGCAACTGGTAAAGATACCCCAATCCCGACATTTCCGGAAAAATAGCTTTGTGTTTCACCCTGAAGATATAATCCATAATCAGAACTTCCTGCTGTCTGGTAGCCAATGGAGGTGGCAGCCGCCCCGCCATCAGACAAAGTCACCTTCACTCCGGTCTGGTTGCCTGATGAAGAATTTGGCACTGTAATATTGGAGGAAAAATCCAACTCCGAACCAATAAATGCTCCTGATTGGGTGATGGCATGGGCAGAAGGCTGGGAATATTTAAAAAGCGAGCCTGAGGTAAAGGTTTGGTTGGCCCCTGAAACCTGAGAAAAGATAGCCACCGGAAAATTAAACAGATTATAATTATCAAATCCGGAAATCCTGCCGGCATCACCTGAGGCATTCCACTGCAGTACCGCATTAAAATTGGCACCCGACCCGCTGCCTGTTTCAAAAGCCAAGGAGCCCACTTCCGCATTATTGGAGCTGTTATCTGAGTTGATAGTCCAGGAGGCAGAGGTGGTAGAGCCACCGGTGACTGTGCCGGAGAGGTTGGTGGCATCAACAGTGGTAAAATAACCGTTGGCCCACCTAAGGGCTGATGAACCAATATTCCTGGTATTGCTGGCATCAGGCAGGATGTTTGAATCAACTACCCCAATAAAGGTGACAGTATTGGCAGCACTGCTTCCTAAATCTACATCTCCATTGGTAACAGTGATACCCTCAACAGTTAAGCTGCCCCCGATCCTGACATTACCGGAAGTTGTTAAACTGGAGAGCTGGGTATTACCATCAACTCTTAATGAAGATTGCAGGTGACTGCCTGAAGAAACAGTTAAAGATGTCCCGATTCCCAAATTTCCGCCAACAGTTAAGGCAGAGGAGAACCTGCCATTTCCCCAGACATCCAGGTTATATGCTGTGGATGTGGCCCCAATCCCCACATTGCCATCCACAAACAGTCCATCAGTGGGAGCTGCTATGCCCTGTCTTAATGAGCCTATATGAGCTCCTCCTGCCACAGAAAGTAGTGAGTTTGCAGTAGTTATCCCTATTCCTACATTACCTGAAATAGCTAAACCGGATGAAGGGCCGTAAACATTGCCTGTATAACCTATTAAACCATTGGTGGTCAGCTGTAATCCTGCACCAGGGGCAGTGGTGCCAATACCAACATTGCCATTTGAGGTCACCACCAAGCCTGTATTACCTACAGCTCCTCTGATTCTGGCAGTGCCAATTACTTCCAAGGATTGTGATGGGGTGGTGATACCTACTCCCAGATTACCTCCGGAGGTAAAGACCAAAGCATTTCCGGCAGTACCAATCTGGAAAGTTTGGGAAGGAACTGAGATACCTATACCAACACTGCCTTCAACGAGTAAACCATTGGTCGGTGCAATCATGCCGGCATAGCCTGTACCCAAAGCCAGATTACCTGCCACAGCCAAGTTAGAGTTGGCAGTGGTAACACCCACCCCCACATTTCCCTGGACAGCCAGACCGTTTGCAGGGCCGGTCAAATTAGCAAAGGTGGCACCCAACAGTTGATTGCCTGCTACCCCAAATGTTCCACCCGGGGCTGTGGTACCTATACCCACTAATCCTTGAACCAACAGCCCGTTGGTGGGAGCAGTTAAGTTATAACCTGTGCCGATCACAGCCCCGCCTGAAACAGTCAATGCCGAGTTGGCAGTGGTTATTCCAATTCCCACATTGCCCTCAACTGCTAATCCATGGGTAGGCGCTTGCAAGTTATAGCCAAATGAGACTCCCACTGCCAAGTTTCCGGCCACAGAGAGTTTGGCCACCGGATCAGATGCCCCAATCCCCACATTGCCCTGGACTATTAAGCCATTGAGAGGAGCTGCTAGCGGGGCATAAGTAGTACCAATTGCCAAATTTCCTGATACTGAGAGTTTTGAAGAAGGGGAGATGATGCCAATCCCCAAATTTCCTGATGAGTCAATGGTAATGCCGGAGGTGGCAGAGCCTCCGGTGATCAGGCCAATCTTATTTGAGCCTAACCTGTATAAGCCTGTATCGGTATCATCTGTAAAAGTAAGAGCAGGAGCTGAGGCTGTGCCATCTGCTAAAGACAGTACTCCTGAGACGGAAGGAGAGCTTTTTAAGCTTAAGGTGACAGATGAGCCCAAAGAAACATCCCCGCCGCCAGTTAAATTAGTACCTGCGGTTACAGTTACTTTGGAGTTAGAAAGGGCAGAGTTGGGGATGTTGGTAAAAGTGTTGGCAGAGCCGGACAGGGATTTATTGGTTAGTGTCTGGGTGGTATTGGTTCCGACTAAAGTAGTGGTTGCACCCGGTAGGGTGAATTGAAATCCGCCTGAGGAGAGCTGGTTGGTAGTTGAGGATAAAGTGAGGGATGAGAAGGTGGGAGCAGAGGTAGTTGATATGTCCTGATCTATTTCAGCTGAGTCTGATACAGTTAAAGTGGTATCTCCGGATGATAAGGTGATGGTTGAGGCAGAAGGGGTGCCTTCCAAAAACAGGTTATTGATTTGATCACTCACGAAAAGTGAGCCGTTAATTTGGCTATCAGAGTTAATTTCTAAAAACTGCGGACCGGTGGCAACAGCCAGCACATTAGAGGTAGAAGGCGGGAAATGGGAAATAGGAGTCTGAGATGGGAAGCGGGAAGAGAGGAAAGCAGATGCTGCGGCGCCGGTTATTATTATAGTAGCAAAAACCGGCAAAAAAATTTTCGGGTGTGCATAGATTTGTGCATAGATTTGTGCATAGATTTTACTTTTTGGGCCAAATTGCTCATTTTCGTGCCTAATTTTAGGAAGTTTAATGGGTGGATTTTCAGTCAAAATGCGTGAAAACTGCTGATTTTCTAGCTCTTTGAGCAGGTTCTCGGTAGTTTTTACTTTTTTTTCAAAAGACTGAGGTATTGTTTCTGGGGCCTCAACTGCTGGAATATGCACTTTCTGAGGGATCAACCCCTCCAATGTATCCAGGGAATAAAGCCTGGTGCCTCCGGGGGTCCGCAGGGCGGTGATTTTACCACTTCTTTCCCATCTTCTGAGAGTGTCAATAGAAACACTCAATTTTTTGGCAGCAGTGCCAATTTTGACAAATTCAGGATAAAGCCTGGTCCCCCCCGCAGTTTTTATTGGTTTGATCTTGCCCTGTTTCTCCCATCTTCGCAAAGTATCTTGGGAGACGCCTAAGGTTTTCGAGGCTTGAGAAATCTTTAAAAATGCAGACGGTTTTTTCATCTTGTTGCCCTTTGACTCCCTTTGGTCGCTCAGGGTTTTCGATCCGTCTGCTTAATACTGCTCTAATCACTAAACTATGCCATGCATAGATTATTTATCCAGCATACATAGATTTACATAGATTTGTCAAGACCCAATTTAGAACAAACCAGATCATGGGAAGATATCAAAAGGGATCAGGTAGTTTGTGGCTGAATATATGTATAAATGGCCACTTTATTTTCTTGAATATGCATGATTGCTATGGGAAATTTAAAGATGAGAGGTTGCTGATCTTTAACTCGAATAACAATGGGTGAATTTTCAATCAGGGTGATGAAATTGGCATGTTGGGGTAAAATATCAAAAGGACCCTGGGAATTTTTGGACGAGACTGACTCTGCCCGGGTATCAAGGATCAGTTGCTGTGGAGAGAGGATACGGACATGTAATGTTTGCATAATAGTCGTCAGCTGTCAGCTATCAGTCGTCAGACAAATCAGAAAAGTCTGAAAGCTGAAGACTGATGACTGAAAGCTATATTATCTTGGCTTCTGCCAAGCTCCCAATATACATAAACTTTTCAGCCGGTATGTTATCTAAAGACCCAGAAAGTATTACTGTGATATCTTTTACAGTTGTTTCTCTGGAAACTATTTTACCTTTTCTGCCGGTTTGTTGTTCTGTTACAAAAAAGGGCTGAGTCAGATAATTGATGATTTTTTTGGTCCTGTTATAAAGAATCCTGTTTGCCGGTGACAATTCTTCCTCTCCGACAATTGCTACAATATGTGATAGTTTGTTATAGTTTTCCAATAGCTTCTGGAATTCTGTTAAAGCCTTAAAATGAGCCTCACCCAAAAATGATCTGGTCAAAGTGCCTGCTGAAGATTGGTACAAATCTATTGGCGGATAGATGCCTTTTTGGGCAACCGAGCGGGATAAAACAATGGCATTATCCAAAAGCGACATCACGGCATTGACCCCGGCATCGGTTATTTCATCTGCCGGCACATAGACACTCTGAAAAGAGGTAATTGTGCCATTGGCTGTGGGTATCAGCCTGTCCTCAAGCTGGCTGATTTCTGTTTGCAGGGTGGCCTGGTAGGATTGTTCGGAAGGAATGGTGCCAAGTGAGGTAGCCACCTCTGAGCCGGCCTGTACAAAACGGAAGATATTGTCAATAAAAAACAGCACATCTTCCTTTAAGGTATCGCGGAAATATTCTGCCTGGCTTACTGCTGCCAGGGCCACCCGGAAGCGGATGGCGGCATTTTCATTCATCTGGCCCAAAATGATGATTGTCTTGGGTAGAACACCTGACTCTTTAAGCCGCTGATATAACTCCTGACCTTCCCTGATACGCTCACCCACTCCGGCAAAAACAGAAGCCATCCTGTTTTGTCCGCCGGCTATATTGTGCAAAAGTTCTGTGAGAAGTATGGTTTTGCCCACGCCTGCCCCTCCGATAAAGCCCGCTTTTCCGCCCCGCTGGATAGGGGTCAGAAAATCTATGGCTTTAATACCGCTTTCCAAAATCTGGAAACTGGCTTTAACAATACTTAAGGGAGGCGCTTTTGAGTAGATGGAGGCTTTGGCGCCGGGGGGAATAGGGCCGCCTTTATCAACGGGTTTGCCAAACAAATCCATCACTCTTCCTAAAACTTCTTTCCCCACAGGTACTTTTAAATTGCTGCCGGTGCCGTAAATTTTCATGCCCCTGTATAACTTGTCGGCATTGGATAGGATTTGACAAAAAATCCGCTTTGTTGATTGGGAGAAAACTTCCAAAACTACACTCGGATCCTCCGGGGAGGTCAAAATTTCCAAAAGATCAGGGAACTCGTCTGTTTCTATGGTAACAGTGGCAATCTGGCCGTTTACTTCGGTAATGACTCCCTGGACAGTACTCTCTGGCATACTCAATAATTATACCTCCATTTTTCTTGTTGCTAAAGTGGCGGCAAAATTTTCCAAAAGCTGGTTGTTTACGATATTCCTGCGGGCATAAGATTTAAGCCTGGTGTACTCTTTAATAAATTTATTGGCTTCACTTTCAGCCCGGTCCATGGAAATAAACCTGGAAGCGGTCCTGGCCAGCTCGGATTCCAAAAAAGTTCCCTCCAAAAGCAAAGTCAGAATCTGGCTGTCAAAAAAAGACAACATTTTGGCCAGATCAGGTTCAAAAATGAATTTTACCAGATCCTTCCCGTCCCCTGCAGATAAATCCTTTGGCAAAGAGGCTGTTGCTGTTAAGTTAACTGCCTGAGGTTGTTGTACGAGCAGGCTTTTCAGCTTGGAGAAAAAAACAAAAATCTGATCATAATCTTTAATAATATTTACCAAAGATAGCAGTTCTGCCGCATCCGGCTGGTCAGCCCTTAACATAACTTCCATATTGTTTTTAAAAATCGGTTTTGCCCTGAAAAAATCTATGGCAGCCTTGCCTAAAATAAGCCTGTCCGTATCTAAATTTTGAGTGCTTTTCGCAAAATAATCAATCAGATCAGAGTTAATATTGCCATAAAAACGGTAATTGGAAGTGATAATAAGACAGATCATCTTTTTGGGTTTGGTGATTGAGAACTTTCTACTGATGGCAATTTTTTTAACCAGCCCGTAAACTTGGAAAATTTCCTCAAAAAAAATTCTGTTTCTTTCCACATCATTCCTTATTTTTTTAATTTTTAAGTTGGCTATTTCAGAGTAAGCCTGGGCTATGGTCTTTAGGGATTCACCTTCCTCCAGCGCTTCATCAATTTCTTTAATAGTCATAATAGTTAGTCGTCAGCTGTCAGCCTTCAGTCGTCAGACATTTTTAATCTTAGTCTGATAGCTGAAGACTGATGACTGATAGCTATTGGCAAATCTTTGCCAAAATCCCTCCTGCTCCTTCCAAAGTTTTTATCAATTCTTCATCTGATTGCATGCTGACAACCGCTTTGGTGACGGCAACAAGGGGAGGTTGGGTCAGAAAGATATTAATCAGAGTATTTTTATACTTTTCTATGAAGGCCCGGTTTTTGTCTTTCAAAAAGGAAGTAAAAGGCAGGGCCAAAAGTATTATTTGGATCGGTTTTGATATAGCAGTTAAGGGCTCTTGTTTTAAAAGTTCCATAATTAAATCCTTTTGTCTTAAAATCAACTGGGTTTGGGGCGGCAACTCAGATGAAAAGCGGGAGATTGTTTCCAAGTCGGAGGCTTGCGACAAAATCTGCCTTACCCTGGTGGAGAGAAGGTTGGACACTTTATCCTGGGTTTGTCTGCCCACTCTGGATACGGACAGCGAAATATCAACTGCCGGAATTTGGCCCTGGGAGCGCAGTGTTGATTTAAAAAGCAAGTGCCCATCTGTCATGGACATTAAATTGGTGGGTATTAAAGTGGTAAAATCATTTAGAGCCAGCTCAATTACCGGCAAAGCCGTTATCGACCCTCCGCCAAAGCTGGGCAGGAAATTGCCGGCCCGCTCCAAAAGATGGGCATGCTGGTAAAAAATATCTCCCGGATATGATTCTCTTCCTGGCGGTTTCTCTCCCAAAAGGGCAATTTCCCGATAAATTTTGGCATGATTTCCCAGATCATCCAGTATCAAAAGCACATCTTTGCCTTCTTTTTGAAAATATTCTGCAACTGTCAGGGCGGCTTTGGGGGTTAAAAAAATCAAAGGGGCAGGCTCTGATGAGGAAGTGGCAATCACCACAGTATAAGAGAGCGCGTTATTGACTCTTAATGTGTCAATCAAGTTTCTGACAGCCACCGAGGGTTTGCCGATTGATGCGTAAATACAAATCACTCCCGTACCTTTTTGGTTGATAATGGTGTCCAAAAGAAAAGCGGTTTTTCCGGAATGGGCATCTCCTAAAACCAACTCTCTTTGGCCCACGCCTATGGGGATTAGGGTGTCTATTAAAGTGATGCCGGTTAAAAACTGCTCTCTGATAAACTCCCTGCTTTCTATTCCCAAAGCCGGCTGTTCCAGCTCCAAAACCTGGGTAGTTTGAGTTTTGGATAACCCGCTTCGCCCGCCTATGGCGTGGCCTTGCGAGGCGAGCAAACCTTTGCCGTCAATCGGCACGCCCAAAGGGTTGATGGCCCGGCCCAGCAGAAAATCCCCCACAGATAAGCCCAAACGCTCAGGGTATCTTTTAAACATCTGCTTTGGGACAATCCTTCCTTCATCCAACAGTAAAACCTCAATGGTATCATCCGCAATTGAATTCACCCAGCCCCTGATGCCGCCTGACTCCACCATGTCATTAATTCTGATGGTGGGGAAGCCAGCTAAACGGACCAGAAAATCTCTGGCTGAGGTCACATAACCTACCTCTTGTGTTGATATATTAGGTTTCATATTTAGTAAATTTCAAATGACAAATTACAAATGACAAATGAATGTCAAAATCTAAAATTTTAATATTTAATATTTGGATTTGATTTGACATTTGATCCTTTGGACTTTGACATTATTTAGATTCATCTTAAAAATTTCTTAAAGGATGCGAGTATTTCTGCCCTTTTTTCTGCTATCTTTGAGCGCAATGAATAGTCTTGGTAGATGCCGTTCCAGCTTAAAGCGCAACCGGCAATAAGAGCGGGATCAAATTTGATGTCCAAAACAATCGGGTAGCCAAAGGTTTTTCTGGCCCCCTCCCCAATTTGGGCTATGGTTTGCTCGTTGGCATCAAAAGGCAAATACACAGTCAGGATTTTAAGCTCACTTATTTTAGTTTCCAGTTCTGCAAAATTTAGTGAGATGTTGTCTTTGTTGAACTGGCGGAAAATTTGGGCAGGCAGGGAGGAAAGCCAGTTGGCATCGGCAGCTCCAAATTCTTCTTGCAAGCCTCCTCCGAAAAGCTGGCCCAAGATGCATGATTTCAAAATTCTCAAGCGGTGTTTGAGAGAAGTTAGAGAATAGGTATCTTTTAAAATAGTATTTAAAATATCTTCCATAGCTATACCACAAACTTCTCCACCTTGGCTTTCTCCAAAGCTTCATAAACTAAATCCAGCTGATCTTTTAAGGAAAGTTTTTTGGAAAGGACCAGATTGAGGGTTTGCTCCATCATGGCAATGATGTTTTCATCAATCAGCTTAAGCTGGGCACTTTTGTAAGAATCAATTAAATTTCTGGCTGCTTTAAGTTCCAGCTCAATTGAGGAAAGGGTTTTTTGTTCTGCGGAAACCAAAAAATCAGACAGCCTTTCCTCCAGTCTTTCAAAAAGAGCATTGATTCTCTCTTCACCGCTTTTTCTTGATGCTTCTTCAAATTCCTGACTGCTTTTTTGTAAGTTTTCCATAAATTTTATCAACCCTTCTTGCGAGGCAGCAAGTGAGTCTTGGGAGTTTTTCAGCATATCATCCAGTTTGAGTTTATATTCCGAGATTAATTTTTGAGTGGCGTAGTTTCCTTCGGCAAGTACTTGGGTTTCCGCCTGCTCCGAGGCCTGCAAAAGCCGGATGCTTTTTTCTCTGGTTTGCTGGTCATACTTTTGGCGTGATCTTGCATCATTTTTTCTCAAAAAATACTCACGGATGTAAAGATAAAGGGTGAGGGTGGTAATGCCAGCCAGTATCAGAAGATTTAAATCAGTGGACAGATTGGGCATAATTAGGTTATAGCGTTTAGCGTATAGGGTATAGTTTAAAACAAAATTCCACTAAACGCTAGACGCTATTCTCTATACGCTTATCTAAAGTCTGATAATCAATATTGATGCCACTATGCCGATCACGCCTGTTATGATCAGTAAGATTATATTTATTATCATAGAAAACTGAATGGTTGATTTGGCCAGAGGATTTCTGCCCAAGGCCTCAATTGATTTGGCAATCGAGCGGGAAAAAGTTAAAAAAGCAAAAGTGAAGGATAAAAGCACAATTAACCCTGCGGTAGCGTATCGGATGGCATTACCAAATTGTTTGGGATCGGAAATGTTTTCCAAAAGGGTGGTTCCTATAAACCCAAATAACCTGCCGGCAAAACGGGGATTGGTTAATTCCGCATATTCGATCCTGACTGCCACGGATATTTTACCCAAAGCCACCTGGCCTCTTGGGCCTTGGATTTGAGTGGCATTACTGCCGTCAAAAGAGCTTAAAGCAACACCAAAAACATAACCGGATTCTGTCGTTTTTTGTCCTTTGCCGGCAATTTGTGAAGAGGTGATGTAATCGCCAAATTTGATTGGGCCGTTTAAGGTGGTGACATTAACCTCTGCCACACCGGATCTTACCACCGGTTTTCCGGGTGTTTCAGTTCTATAAACCAGCAGTGGTTGATTCACCATGACCCCGAACATCTTATTGTCAAAACCAATGTTGGAACGTACCAACCCCCCCTCTGCTGCCGATAAAATATCACCTTCCTGAGCTTCGGTGTCTGAAATCTCATAAACAGATGTAACTTCAATGCCTTGAGACTGTTGGGCATGGGTAGGAGTAATGTACAATGTAAAATGTACAATGTAAAACGAAAGAACCAAAAGAATGAATCTTCTCATTAAATCCAGAATACAACAAAATAATAAACAAAAAAAGAGGTACTTATTCAGAGTTTCCCACTAACTACGTCATTGCGAGCGTAGCGAAGCAATCTCATGAGATCGCCATGGCTACTTTGTAGCCTCGCGATGACGATTCCGCTGGGAAGAACTGAACTCATACAATTTATTTAATAATCACCAATTCTGTCAAGATCTCAAAATATATAAAAAGAGATCAGGATAATTACCGCAAAAGCATGAATTAGGGTATAGGGTATAGGAATTAGGATATAGGATAGGTCAGAATACATGCTAAATATATCAATTTAAGCAGAGGATAGGTTTGAATGAACTTGTGAAAATTCACCATGAAAATTTCAAAATCCAAATGACAAATGAATATCAAAATCTAAATTTTTAATTTTTAGTCATTCGACATTGATTTGAAATTTGACATTTGAACTTTGACATTTATTCATACTTTAAATTGAACTTATTTCAGGCTTGTGCTAACATCAATTAAGTATGAAAAAATATATTCCATCCACCATTGAGCCTAAATGGCAAAAAAAATGGAGAGAAGATAAAATATATTCTACTCCAAAAAAGACTAAAAACAAAAAATATGTGCTGGATATGTTTCCTTACCCTTCATCAGCCACCATGCATGTAGGGCACCTGGAAGGGTATGTTGGCACAGATATTATTTCCAGATTTGAAAGGATGAAGGGCAGTTCGGTACTTCATCCCATGGGTTGGGATGCATTTGGCCTGCCGGCAGAGAATTATGCCATTAAAACAGGCATACATCCGGATCAGTCTACACATAAGAACATAGAAACTTTCAAGCGACAGTTGAACATGACCGGTTTATCTTTCGATTGGAGCAGGGAAATTGATACCAGTAGTCCGGCATTTTACAAATGGACCCAATGGTTGTTTATTTTAATGTTTAAAAGGGGTTTAGCGTATAAAAAGGAGGCTGATGTGAACTGGTGCCCTTCATGCCAGACAGTGTTGGCTAATGAGCAGGTGGTGGAAGGGAAATGCGACCGTTGCGCAACAGAAGTTACACAGAAGAAGTTAGACCAATGGTTTTTGAAGATTACCTCTTATGCTGATAGATTAATATCCGGTTTGGATAAGATTGATTGGCTTCCGGAGGTTAAGATACAACAAAAAAATTGGATAGGGAAAAAGGCAGGTATTAATATTGAATACGAGATAGCAGATAGCAAGGATAAAATTGTCTGTTTTACTACCAGACCTGATACTAACTTTGGTGCCACTTTTATTGTGATAGGGCCGGAATATCCTTCAGTGCTGAAATTAACCAAAAAAGAATATCTTTCTGAAGTTAAGCAGTATATAGAACAAACCAGTAAAAAGTCTGAAGCAGACCGGATAGCGGAAGGCAGAAAAAAAACCGGTGTTTTCACCGGTTCGTATGCCGTCAATAACCTCAATGGTAAAAAATTACCAATTTGGGTAAGTGATTTCGTCTTGGGTAATGTGGGAACAGGGGCTGTGGTTGGGGTGCCAGGTCATGATATCCGTGATTTTGAGTTTGCCAAAGAATTCGGACTGGAGATTGTCAGAGTAGTGGTTGGTAAGGATGGTGATACATCTGCTATCACTAGATCTGAACAAGTGCAAGAAGAGGAAGGTATGATGATCAATTCCGGGTTTTTGGATGGGTTGGATATTCACAAAGCAACTATAAAGGTCATGGATTATTTTGAAGAGAAGGGATGGGGCAAACAGGTGACCACCTATCATCTTCGTGATTGGTTAATTTCCCGCCAAAGATACTGGGGTGCGCCAATACCAATGATTTATTGCAAAAGGTGTTCCTGGCAGCCGGTTTTGGAAAAAGATTTGCCTGTTAAGTTGCCAACAGATGTTGATTTTAAACCAACAGGTGAGTCTCCAATTGCCAGATCTAAATCATTTCAGGAAAATGTCATATGTCCGAATTGCAAAGCAAAAGCGAGAAGAGAGGTAGATACCATGGATACTTATGTTGACTCTTCATGGTATTTTATCCGCTTTGCAGATCCCGGTAATAGCCAGGAGTTTGCCAGCCAAAAGGCTATTTCCGATTGGTTGCCTGTTGACAGTTATATTGGAGGGGGGCATGTAGTTCAGCATCTGCTTTTTGCCAGATTCTTCTGGAAGGTTATTTTTGATGCGGGACTGATTGATAAAGCTTTGGGAGATGAGCCATTCTTAAAATTGCGGGCGCCGGGTTGGATACTCGGGCCAGACTCGCGGAAGATGAGTAAAAGATGGAATAATGTAGTTACTCCGGATGATGTTATTCCTGAATATGGCGCTGATGCAATGAGGCTCTATGAGATGTTTTTGGGACCTTTTGAAGTGATGAAACCCTGGAGCCTTACCGGCATTGAGGGGGTTTATAGATTCCTGCAGCGAGTCTGGGGATTGCAGGAAAACCTACAACCTACAACCTACAACCTACAACCTAATGACCTAAGAATCATGCATAAGACTATTAAGAAAGTGACAGAGGATATAGAGAATATCAAATTTAATACAGCTGTGGCAGCACTCATGGAGTGGTTAAATTATTTAAGTGCAAAGGGCAATCTCTCGACTTCGCTCGAGACAAGAGTGCAAAGTGAAGAGTATAGAACATTTCTTTTGCTTCTTGCCCCCTTTGCGCCTCATATTACAGAAGAGATATGGCAGAGGATGCAGTCGTCAGTCGTCAGTCGTCAGTCGTCAGACAGCATCAAAAAAAGTCTAAAAGCTGACAGCGAAGCCACGCCAGAGGCGGGCGAAGCGATACTGAAGACTAATAGCTGGTCTATTCATCAGCACTCCTGGCCGCAGTTTGATAATAAATATTTAGAGGCAGAGGAGATGACTATTGCTGTTCAAATAAACGGAAAAGTAAGAGATACGATCATGATACAAAAAGATATATTAGGAAGCAGAGAAGTAGTAGAAAAAATCGCGCTTGAGTCTATAAAAGTGCAAAGATTTCTGGAAGGAAAATCCGTGAAAAAAGTTATTTATGTACCGGGTAAAATCATCAGCTTTGTTGCAAATTCCGGTTGAGTAAATATTAGCAAATATTCATTAAGATTGCTAATAGAAAACGATAAGGAGTTTAGATTGTTATGACAAGACAAACTAAATTACAACTAAACAGGGATGATAAATGGTTGCTTTCCAGATTGGATGATCTTTGGGATAGATATTTTTCCGACATCCCGCAAAATAATGAGCAAAGCTCTTCTGCAAATAAAGTATTTATAAAATTTGGCAGGTTTGCCAAATACAGACTGGGCTCAATCAGGCTGGACAAAAAATCAAAATCCTCTTTTATCACCATCACCTCAATGTTTAAAAACTTATCAATTCCCCAAGAGGTGGTGGATCACACCATCAGTCATGAGCTGACCCATTATGCCCATGGGTTTTCATCAGTTCATCCGAGGCTGCACCGTTACCCCCATGCGGGAGGAGTAGTGAAAAAAGAGATGGCGGAAAGAGGTATGGGATATTTGTATAAAGCCTATAAAGAATGGATTAAAGGTTACCGGAAGGCTTTAAGAAAGAATTATGGACGGTAATTTTTGGGAAAACTTACCAAAGTTTAAGCTGCCGATTGCCTTAAGTCTTTTAGGGCTGGTATTGATTTTGGGAGGGATATTTACATCCGGTTTAAATAAATCCAAACAGCAAGATTTTCCCAAAGAAAGCCTGGTTGAACACCAAAAAACAATCTCTGTGGATGTTTCCGGAGCTGTTGAAAAAGCAGGAGTTTACGAGTTAAAAGAGGGATCCAGGATAGAGGAAGCCATTGGGGCAGCCGGAGGTTTTTCCCCAAAGGCAAGTCAGGAATATATATCAAAATATTTAAATCTGGCACAAAAGTTATCAGATGGAACTAAGGTGTATGTTCCGTTTGAGGGTGAAACCATGCCTTCCGGACAGAACGCATCTGTTGCCGGTGCAAACACCAGCTCTAAAATAAATATCAACACCGCTTCTCAATCGGAATTGGAATCTCTGCCGGATATTGCCTCTGTTAGAGCTTCAAACATTATTTCAAACAGGCACTACAGATCGATAGAGGAGTTGTTGGAGAAAAAGATTATCGGCAAGAGCGTTTTTGAAAAAATCAAAGACTCAATAGTTGTTTATTAATTATTTCTTAACCCTAACTATACATCACTTGACACGATCGTTGCAAAAAGTGTAATGTAAATTTATGAAGGTCAGGAAAGAAACTATCGGTAAGGCAGTACTCCTGATGCTTGAAAAAGCAGTTGACGGATATTGCAGATTTGAGGATTTTACTTATCACCATTATAGGTATCATTATGGTATTCCTGAGCTCAAAAAATCAACTCTTTCGGTTGCCCTATATAGACTTAGAAAAGGGGGTTTGATTGAAAAGGAAGTTAAGGAGGGAAAGGTCATATACAAATTAACCAACCTTGGTAAAGATGCATTAGGTAGAGGGTTTGATGAAAGTGAATGGGACGGGAAATGGAGGCTTGTTATTTTCGACATCCCGGAGAACAAACGGAGGATAAGAGATCTTTTTAGAAGGAGATTAAAGGATTGGGAATTCAAACCTTGGCAACGCAGCGTTTGGCTAACAAAGAGGAACATAACAGACAGATTGAGGAAACTGATAGAAGATTTGGATGTGAGCTCTTGGGTGGCAGTGATTGAATCAAGCGATCCAGCATTGCATAACATAATATTCAACGATCGTGGAAAATAATGTAATGTTTTGGGTTAAGAAAATAGTTGGTTGGGATAAATTTCCACTGGTTTTAGCTATCGTTTTATATGGTTTGTTGTACTTTATTAGGTTGCAACAAGCTATTGGTTCTGATGTAAGTTTAAGATTTGATAGGGTGGAGAAAAATATCCAGCTTGAGTGGTTAACCTCCTTCAGGCAAATACTTGATCAAAAAATTGATCGGTTTCTGCCTTCACCTCAAGCCCAGCTTCTCTCAGGGGTTGTTTTGGGTGAGAAAAAGAATCTGCCTCCCGCATTTAGACTGGCTTTAAGAGATACTTCCACACTGCATATTGTGGTGGTTTCCGGTCAAAATTTAAGCATGGTGGCCGGATTTTTCCTGGCTCTTTCCGGTTTGATTCGAAGAAAGGTAGCAATAGCTGTATCATTTTCGGCAATCATTTTTTATACTCTTTTAACAGGTGCCGAGGTACCGGTTTTAAGAGCTGCTGTGATGGTAACTATGGCTTTTTTAGCTCAGATTTTGGGCAGACAAAATGACAGTTTTTGGGCTTTAGTCATGACAGCCGGTATTATGTTGCTTATCAATCCTTCTTGGATATTAGACTTGTCATTTCAACTGTCTTTTATGGCCACACTTGGTTTGGTGGTAGTGGCTCCAATCTTATTAAAGTATTTGAAATTTTTACCCATCATCGGTCAGGATTTGGCAATAACATCGGGGGCTCAAGCCATGGTCATACCTATTATTGCCCAAAATTTTCATCAGCTGTCTTTGGTGGGAGTAGCAGCTAACCTGCTGGTAGGATGGACAGTGCCATTTATCATGATTTTAGGCGCTGTTATGCTGGCTGTAAGCTTTATTAGCGAGTTTTTGGCTCATATTTTGGCTTTTATAATACTGGTTCTGTCAACATATTTTATTTATGTAGTGCAGTTTTTTGGATCTCTGCCTTTTGCCTGGGAATATGTGGGGGAGAAGGTATGGGTGGTGTGGGTAGGGTATTATATGGTATTGGCTGGAGTATTAATGTCCATCGATAAAATTTCAAAATCCAAATAACAAATGTCAAATAAAATTAAAATTACTAAATTTTGAAATAATTTGACATTTAGATTTATGATTTGATTTGTCATTTGACATTTGGGCTTTGACATTAAATCTGTGTTATCATTAGGATATGATTAAGCAACAGATTTTAGATGACTTAAGAAAAATTACAAAAGATCTGGGATTTAAAGTAACTGATATAGTTTTATCTATTTCAAAAAATCCCCGATTTGGAGACTATAGTACGAATATAGCTTTGCAACTTGCCAAACTGGAAAAGATTTCAGATAAGCAGATTCCTCAAGAAATTGCTAATGAGATAATAGAAAGGTTACAGGTTACAGGGAACAGTGGACAGTATTTAGAAAAAGCAGAAGTTGCTGGTGGAGGTTTTATTAATTTTTTTGTCAGACCTGAATATTTGGCAAAAGATTTAAAAGAGATTTTGGAAAGCGGAGAAAATTTTGGCAAATTAGCAATAGGAAAGGGTAAAAAAGCCAGAGTGGAGTTTATATCAGCCAATCCCACAGGCCCATTGCATATTGGAAATGCCAGGTCAGGACCTTTAGGTGATGTTTTGGCCAATGTTTTGCAATCAGCAGGTTATGAGGTGTTAAGGGAATTTTTAGATAATAATGTGGGTGAGCAGGTAAAGGCTTTGGGGGCCACAATTAAGGCTAAAATTAGAGGAAATGCGGCTTTGGAAAATCAATACCAAGGTGAATATATTGATGAACTGGCGAAAAATTTAGAGGCGGAAATGGAGGGAAAATCTGATGAAGAGATTGGTCAGCTGGCTGTTGGGAAGCTGCATGAAGAGATTTTAGCTGATGCTCATTCCATGGGTATTAAATTCAACCTGATAGTACATGAATCTGAACTTAGAAAGCAAGCTCCACAAATTATAGAAGAACTGAAAAAAGCAGGAGTTGTTAGGACAAAAGATGGAGCTTTGTGGCTGGCGCCCCGCCAAAGGCGAGGCTCGCCGCAGGCGGCTTCTGATGAATTCCTAAAAGATCGGGAAACAGTAATTCAAAAATCAGACGGTAATTATACTTATTTTACATCTGATATTGTTTATCACAAAATGAAGTTTGAAGACGGAGCAGATCCAATAATTGATGTGTTTGGCAGCAATCATCACGGTCATGTGCCCAGGCTTAAGGCATCTGTTTCAGCTTTAGGTTTTGATCCGGGAAAACTTAAGGTAATTTTGTATCAGTATGTTAGAGTAAAAAGGGGTTCTGATATAGTTAAGATGAGTAAGCGGGCAGGAAATTTTATCACAGCCAGGGAGGTTTTGGATGAGGTGGGAAAAGATGCTTTCAGGTTTTATCTTTTAAGATTTGCTCCCCAAACCCATATGGATTTTGATCTTGAGCTGGTAAAGCAGCAATCAAAGGATAATCCTGTGTATTATGTTCAATATGCTCACGCCAGGACGGCAAACATTCTTGCTAAAGCTAAGGGAGATTTGGGGGATGGGGATGATTTGGGATTGCTCATTCATCCAGATGAGACTGCTTTGATCAAACATCTGCTAACTTTTCCTGATTTAGTGGGAGAGCTGGTTCAGAATTTACAGGTTCATCAGCTGACTGAATATGCTATAAACTTGGCTGATTTATTCCATAAATTTTATGAAAATTGTCCAGTTTTACAGGCTGAAAGCGCAGCCTTAAAAGAAGCCAGACTGGCTTTGGTTCACGCTTCAAAGATTACTTTGGCTAATGTTTTAAGGTTACTGGGAGTTTCCGCTCCTGAAAGGATGTGACCCGCCTTTGGCAAGGTCATCCTGAGCGGAGTCGAAGGATATAAAAATGTTTGGAAGAAAACATCAGGGCAGAAGATCTGCAAATCCAGTTTATATCATATTTAGGCTTATTTTAAGCCTATGTTTGTTTGCTGTACTTTTAGCAGGGATTTATTCAGCCTACAAACATTTCTCCGGACTGGATCCTTTCAAATTAGATCCTTTTGCAGTTGCTTCCAATTTAATAAATGCCAAAAGCGGACAGCAAATCCTGGGGGTTTTATCTGCAATTAAAATCGGCAAACAGAATAATGATTTATTATCTCAAATAACAACAAGTAAGCCTCAAATAAGTGCCAAGCCCATTTTTAAATTCCTGGTTTTCACAGATTCCCATTCTGACAATAATAATTTGCGCAAAGCCTTAAATCAGGCAAAGGAAAAATATCCTGATATTGCCTTTATCATTGGTTTGGGTGACTATACAGAGGTTGGGACTCTGGATGAGCTAAGGGCGACAAAGACAGAGCTTGATAGATCTAGCCAGAGATATTTTGTCATACCAGGGGATCATGACCTTTGGGATTCCAGGGATAAACAGCAAAACCCCCTCTCTAATTTTAAACAAATTTTCGGGCCTGATTATCAGTCATTTATATTTGCAGACTATCTTTTTTTACTTTTGGATAATAGCAATAACTATCTGGGGATTGATCCGGAGCAGGAGCAATGGTTGGCCGGTGAATTGGACAAAGGACAAAATCTAAAAGGAATATTGGTGTTTGTTCATGAGCCGCTGTATCATCCGTCATCTGATCATTTTATGGGCAGGGTGGAGCCTAAGTTAAAGCAGCAGGCAAAAAGTTTGATCTATCAGCTGAAAGCAGCAGGCGTAAAAAAGATTTTTTCCGGGGATATACACTTTTTTAGTGAATACTCGGAACCTGAAACCAATATTAACATGGTAACTGTAGGCGCAGTAGCTTCTGTCAGAAATCCTCAGGCCCCCAGATTTGCCATTGTCTGGGTTTTTGATGACGGGTCGGTGAAAGCAGAGGATGTGGAGATTAAGTAGGGTTTAGGGTATAGCGTATAGGGTTTAGTTTAATATATAATAGTTTGATTATGTTGCAGCAAACTTTGATCATTATTAAGCCTGATGGGGTGGCTGGTGGCTTTACTGATGAGATTATCAGCAGGTATGAAAAAGCTGGCTTAAGGGTAGTTAAAAGAAAAGATATGGTGGCTCCACTTCATATAGTGGAAAAACATTATCCGATGGATCCGGACTATCTTCGCTCAATTGGAGAAAAAACTATTGCGGCTGGACAAGCAGTTACATCAGCCGAAGATCAAGGCAGGAAAGTGGTGACTTGGCTGCGAAAATTTATCACCAGTGGACCAATTGTAGTGATGGTTTTAGAGGGAGAAGATGCTGTGGCTCAAGCCAGAAAAACAACAGGTTTTACCGATCCGCAAACTGCTGAAAAAGGTACTATCAGGGGTGATTTGGGCACAGATTCAATACTTAAGGCAAATGCGGCAGAAAGACCTGTTTATAATCTAATTCATGCTTCAGGCTCAAAAGAGGAAGCTGAAAAAGAAATTAAATTGTGGTTTCCTGAGTAGTCCTTCGACTGGTTCGACTACGCTCACCACAAGTACGCTCAGGACATCGCTTCGCTCGGTCGGGGTGGAGAGAATTGAACTCTCTACTTCTCGGTCCCGAACCGAGCGTTCTGCCGATGAACTACACCCCGTGTCCTTAGTATTATACATCCTGAAATGTTACAATATCCATCAGATATTACCTGCCCCTGTAGCTCAGTAGATAAGCGGAGCTTTCAAAATTGGCCCTGTAGCTCAGTGGACAGAGCAGTCCCGTCCTAAGGGAAAGGTCGTGAGTTCGACTCTCGCCAGGGCCGCCAATTTTGTAGAGCGATCCTGTCCTGCAATTCTGAGTACAGCGAAGAATTGGGTGTATTAGGGAGTGGCCGGGGGTGCAATTCCCTCCAGGGGTACTGACATGATAATCACAAGAAAACCCTGCTTTTTTAAAGCAGGGTTCAACTGACAAGTGATTACACACTTCCGCGGGGTTGGTGTAAATCCTAGCCAGGGTTTTCTTGTTTCTTGTAAACTTGAAAGGAGAAGTTTATAAAACTGGTATAATCTTAATTCTATGAGTAAAAGGTTTATCATTACAATTGTAACTTTGCTTATGATAGCCGCAGCCACAGGGGTGGTCATTCTTTTGGCCCGCGGATATACTTTCTCTCCTGTCGAGAGGAGGATAGTCGGAACAGGAATTATTACCGTGTCTTCTGAACCGGATGCGGCCTCAGTTTTTGTAGACGGACACCTGACAACTGCCACTAATGCCACCATTTCCTCTTTGCAGCCCAAAAATTATTCGGTAAAAGTTGTCAAAGAAGGATTTATACCCTGGGAGAGAGAGGTGGTTGTTAAAGAAGGACTGGTGACAGAGTTAAAGCTGACCCTTTTTCCGGCCATCCCCACCATTTATCCCTTAACCTTTAGCGGTGTTTTAAAACCTGCTCTTTCCCCTGACGAATCAAAACTTGCCTATATTGTCCCAACAGGCAAAAAGAGCGGGGTTTGGGTTTGGACAATGGTTAAAAACCAGCCGATTGCCTTTGCCCGCTCTTCTGAGCCGCACCAGATTGCCACCAATGCTACCACTGATTTTTCAAAGGCGACTTTAAGATGGTCCCCGGATTCAAAACAGGTTTTGGCAACAGTGGGGAACAATAATTTGCTTTTGGATGCGGATCGGCTAAATAGTGAGCCAAGAGATATTACACCCACCCTTTTGGCTACCATGCAGGGATGGGAAGAGGATATTAAATCAAAAGATCAGGTCAGGATAGAAAATATCGCTGATCTGAATTTAAGAAAAGTGGCCTCAGGTTCCGCATATCTGAAATGGTCTCCTGATGAAACTAAATTTATGGGAAAAGATCAGTCATCTGATTTAAAGGTTTACGATTTAGAGGAAAGGAAGGAGCATTCGCTTCCTTCTGCTAAAGCCCACCTTTGGCTGCCTGATTCAAGGCACATTATCCTGGTTGAGGATGCGGCAATTTCCCTGGTTGATTTTGACGGGACTAATAAAGCGGTGATCTATGCCGGTAATTTTTTGGATAATTTTGTTTTTCCCTGGCCGGATTCATCAAGGTTGGTAATAATTTCTTCCTTCCCAACCCCTACAGCATCGGAACCCAATTTGTATGGAATAAATTTAAGATAAATTACAAAATCCAAATTACAAATAACAAATAAATATCAAAATCTAAATTTTAAAATTTGAATTTTAGATTTCATTTGTAATTTGATATTTGAACCTTGACATTATTTGACCTACTTAATATATCTTGTGACGCAGTTTTGCGACTGCTAAAATGTTCCCACCATGTTCGGTCTCTCCAAACGAATCGGTATTGATTTAGGCACTGCCAACAGTCTGGTTTACCTGGCCGGATCAGGCATTGTCTTAAATGAACCGACTGTGGTGGCAGTTACCAATGATGACCACCGGGTTTTGGCTGTGGGGAATGAAGCCAAAGAGATGTTGGGTAGGACTCCGGGAAATATCACTGCCTCACGCCCAATGCGGGATGGAGTGATTGCGGATTATGTGATCACCGAGGCCATGATCAGATATTTTTTAGATAAAGTCTGTGGTCAATCAAGACTTTTCAAGCCTGAGGTGATGGTTTGCGCACCAGCCGGTGTCACTTCTGTGGAAAAAAGGGCCATTTTGGATGCTACTTTATCAGCCGGAGCAAAAACAGCTTTTTTGATTGATGAACCTTTGGCTGCAGCAATTGGCGCCAAAATCCCCATTGCCAACCCATCAGGCAATATGATTGTGGATATAGGAGGGGGGACAACAGAGGCGGCGGTAATTTGTCTGGGTGGCGTGGTGGTTCACTCATCTGTCAGGGTAGGGGGTAATAAAATTGATGAGGCCATCCAAAATTTTGTCCGTAAAAAACATAATTTAATAATCGGTGAGAGAATGGCAGAGGAAGTGAAAATAAAGATTGGTTCTGCCACTCCCCTTAAGCAAAACGAGATTCAAAAGATGGAGATTAGGGGTAGAGATGCTTTTTCCGGTTTGCCAAAAACTGTAGAGATCTCATCAGATGAGGTGACAGAGGCAATTACGGATATAACGAGAAAAATTGTTTCGGCAGTCAAAGGAGTTTTGGAGCAAATCCCGCCCGAGCTTGCTTCAGATATCATAGATAAGGGGATTGTGATGAGCGGGGGAACCTCACTTCTTCGTAATTTAGATAAGCTTTTAACAGAATCTTTGGGAGTGCCGGTTTCTTTAGCAGAAAATCCTTTGCTTTGTGTAGCTTTGGGCACAGGCATGGCTTTGGAAAACCTTGACCTTTACAAAAGATCAGTTTCTAAAAGATAATTACCTCATGGTCATAGGTTTTGATGGATCAAGAGCATTTATAGGGGAAAGGACTGGTACTGAAAACTACTCATATCAGCTCTTGAAAGCCTTGGCAGAAATTGATGAGAAGAATCATTATATAGTATATACCCATCCCATTACACTAAATTCCACGATCGTTACAAAAAGTGTAATGTTTCCAGGAAATTTCTGGTTCAAGGAGATTGGCTGGAGGAGGCTGTGGACGCAAGGTGGATTGGCTCTGCAAACATTTAAAGATCAACTGGATGTATTGTTTGTGCCTGCCCATACATTGCCAATTATCAGAAAACCCGGGTTAAAAACTGTTGTGACTGTTCATGATTTGGGTTCTGAATATCTGCCGCAAATGCATCAGTTAAAACAAAGAGTATATCTTTCCTATATGCAAAGGTATCAGCTTAAGGCTGCAACAAAGATAATTGCTGTATCACAGGCTACCAAAGACGACCTGGTTGAAAGAGTGGGGATTAAACCCTGTAAAGTAGAAGTAGTTTATGAAGGCTTGGATCAAAAGTTATTTAAACCAGTTCAAGATGATCTACTAATTAATAGTTTGTTACACTATAACCTACAACCCAAAACCTACTACCTGTTTGTGGGGACAGTTCAGCCAAGGAAAAATTTAGCTCGGCTTATAAAAGCCTTCGCTAAATTCAGTAGTAAGGAAAATGCAAAAAATACCCATTTAGTTATAGCTGGTTCCAAAGGTTGGCTCTCTGATGAGATTTATCAGTTACCAAAGAAGTTAGGTATAGCGGAGCAAGTGAAATTTTTAGGTTACGTTCCTGAAAAAGATTTACCAGCCCTCTATTCAGGTGCCATTGTCTTAGTGTTTCCCTCACTTTTTGAAGGGTTTGGACTGCCGATTTTGGAGGCCCAGGCTTGTGGTTGTCCGGTGATTACATCCAACACTTCTTCCATGCCTGAAGTGGCGGGTAAAGGAGCAATTCTGGTGAACCCTTATTCTGTAGATGAGATAAAGGATGCTATGATAAGAGTGAAGGGTGAAGCCTGCCTGCTCGCCTCGCGGCGAAGCGGGCCGGCAGGCAGGGCGGAAAGGGGAAAGTTAATCAAAAGAGGATTTGAGAATGTTAAGAGATTTTCCTGGGAAAGATGTGCGACTCAAACACTAAAAGTGTTTGAAGATTTAAGAGATAAGATTTATGAAGAAAAATATTCTGGGTATAAAAATAGATGATGTTAATACCACTCAAGCAGTGGAGGTAGTGAAAGGGTGGTTATTAAACCCTGGTAAACACTATATAGTTACTCCAAATCCTGAAATTGTAATGATGGCCCAAAAGGATAAGGAGTTGAAAAGTATCATCAATAATGCAGATTTGGCAATACCGGATGGAGTTGGTTTAAAACTTGCAACTGATATAGAAAATACTAGTCCCGGAATTGATGTCATGGAGGAGTTGGTCAAGATGGCCTCTGTTTGTGGCTTCACAACAGGTTTTTTAGGGGGTAGGGGGCAGATAGCAGAAGCAACATCGGAGCGCTTAAGGAAAAAGTATCCAAAACTTAAGGTAAGTTTTGCAGAGTCTGGTGGGGAAGTTGATAATAACGGAAACGTCATTGCGAGGAGTGAAACGACGAAGCAATCTATTTTGAGATTGCCGCGCCCCTTTGGGGCTCGCAATGACGAGAGTATTGACCTACTCTTTGTGGCTTTTGGTCCTCCCAAGCAGGAAAAATGGATTGCTAAAAATTTAAAAAATTTGGATGTTAAGGTAGCTATGGGGGTAGGCGGGGCTTTTGACTATCTTTCAGGAAGAGTGCCCAGGGCGCCCAAATGGGTTAGAAGACTGGGATTTGAGTGGCTGTTCAGATTAATTATTCAGCCCTGGAGAATTAAGAGACAACTATCCCTTGTAAAATTTGTTTGGCTACTTGTAATGTCATCCCCGCCTCGTAACACGGTACGGGGTAAACTCCGGAGGGGATCCATTTAAAAATTATTGTATGGATTCCTGCTTTCGCTCGCCTCGCTGAAGCTTCGGCGAAGCGGGCAGGAATGACAGGTATGGTATAGTTAAAATTATATGATAATTACCAAAACCTATCAGGATTTAAAGCCGGTTTTAATGGAGCCTGGAAAAAATAAAGTTTCCCATCCTTATTATCTTATCAAAGCAGATGACCAGGTCATTTTTGTGATATCCCCAGGTCTCAACGGTGCGGAGTTTAATAAAACCGAGGGATTTTTCTCCAATTACCAGGGGGTTCAAACTTACCAGTGTTTATATGGCCAAGGGGTTTTGCTGATGCAAAGAAATGATGAGAGAGGGGAAGCAAAAGAATTTAAGGTGGTTACTTTGAATGCCGGCAGACAAATCAGCGTGCCTGCTTCCTGGGCAACTTGTTTCGTGAACATTGGCAAAACTTTCTTAGTGATTTTAGGAAATATTGATATTGATTCACGGGATATTGATTACTCACCAATTATAGAAAAAAGGGGTCTGGCTTATTATATTGTTGAGAAAAAGGGAGAAGTTGGTTTTGAACAAAACCCCAATTACACAGTGCATCCGCAAATAACCTCTGAGTAGTTTTTGGCTCTACAATAGCTTAATTATCATCAATTAGCGATCCTTACTTAGGAAGTGCTAATATGAAGGTTGCGGATTGGGTGCTGCTGCTACTGTTTTTTGGGTGATCCCCAAAAGCCACAGGACTGCTTCCTTTTTGTAACGACGGTCACCCCGGGAATTAATTCTTATTGCCGGTAACTTTCCTCTTTTCCCCCATCTTTTGATGGTTAAGGGTGAAACACGCAAAACTTCTGCGACTTCTTTAACTGTTAAAAGGTCAGGGAGATTTTCCAATGATAGTTTGTCTGCCATTTTGTTAGGGTATAGCGTTTAGTGCACACTATGATCTATACGCTTATAATTCATTGTATATCACAAGAAAACATAGGGTGTCAATAGGTCGGTTTATCGGTACATCGGTGAGTCGGAATTTCTGATACACTGACCCACCGATATACTGATTTTTACTGAAGTTCTACTGTTGCCCCTGCCGCAGTGAGTTTAGCTTTCGCTTCCTCAGCTGTAGTCTTAAGAGAACGAAGTTCTCGCAAGCAGACCCAACATTGAGGTTGGGTTATTGTAATTCTACAGTGCCCCCTGCGGCTGTTAATTTGGTTTTAGCTTCTTCCGCGGTCTGCTTATTAACTGATTCCAAAACCGGTTTTGGAGCTGCTTCTACCAAATCTTTTGCTTCTTTCAAACCCAATGTCTGAACTAATTCTCTGACCGCTTTAATAACGGCAATTTTATTGGCCCCTCCTGCTGTCAAAATGACATTAAAGGTAGTTTTTTCTTCCGCGTCAGACGCGGCTTCGCCTGCTACTGCGCCAGCCACGTTTGACGTGGCCACTGGTGCTTGAGCTGAAACACCAAATCTGTCTTCCAAAGCATGGACCAAATCAGCCAGTTCAAGAACTGATAATTTCTCAATTTGTTCAATGATTTTCTCAAGATTAGCACTAATTGGTTTTGAAGTTGGTTTAGATTCCGCTACTTTAGAACCCGGAGTGCCAGATGTGTCAGATTCAGATGGAGTTGGACTTTCAGATGGTTCAGAAGTTGTTTCCGTCTGAGTCTCTGGTTTACTGACATTCTGATCTTCTGATTTTATCTGGGTTTCTGAGTTTTCAGAGTCTTTCTGATCTTGTTTTTGTGTATCGTCTGCCATGATTTTAAACACCCCCTCTCTGTTTTTGAAGTTCACTTAATGCATATACCAGATTTCTTAGGTTACCCTGCAAAACTGAAACCATTCCTTGCAAAGGAGCCACCAGCACTCCCACCATTTTACCGCGCAGCTCATCTTTGGTTGGAAGGATAGAGAGTTGAATAATTTTTGCCTCATCCAGCGCCTCTTTTCCCAAAAATCCAAACTTAACTTTGCCGATTATTGCATCTTTTAATGATTTGACCAAAATTTTAATAGGAGTAATTTGGTCATCATAGGCAAATAAAGTTGCAATAGGGCCTTTTAGGTCAGTAGCCGGTAGTCGGTAGTCCGTAGTCTGCAGCGCCCGATCAAGCAGGGTGTTTTTGGTAATGGTAAATTCTGCGTTTTGCTCACGGAGTTTATCCCGCAAATCAGATAACTGTTTCATGGATAAGCCTTTATAGTCTGCAAAGACCAAAGCCTTGGCCCGGTCCAGTTTTTCTTGTAATTTAACAACTTGTTCGATCTTTTGTGTTCTAGTTTTAGCCATCCTTCGACTCTCCTTCGATTCGCTCCGCTCACTCAGGATCGCTCAGGACTATAGTAGGCGTTAAAAAAGCGCCACACGAGGCGCTTCTAATATTGCCTCGGTGAGATTTACCTTTTCAGAACTCACGGTCTTAAGCCTTTAAATTTTAGCCTATCTGGTATAATTTGTCAATTATGGTCAGAAGAGAGCGGGAAAATGGTTCCAATGCCTTGGATCTGGTACAGATGTATTTAACTGAGGCTGGGGTTGCCGAGTTGTTGAGTGCGGAGGAGGAAAGACAACTAGCCAAGGAAACAGAAGCAGGCAATCTGGTTTCAGTATTCCGCGGCAGACTGCCCCTGAGCGAGAGCAGATTAAGGGTGGCTGTAAGAGGGCAGTTTGAGCGGGTTTTAGCAGGAGATGTCTGGGAAGGGTTAAATCGGCATTTAGTTAATCCAAGCCTTACAGCCTTGGAGCAAAGTTTAGAATATCCTCAATATGAGAAAACTTCAGGCAGCGTTAATAAGATGTTTCCGGGTCAGAAGGTAGACATTTTATTGAAAGAAATATCCACTACCCTTCGTATTTTAAGGGAAGATGACAGCAGTGAAGACTATTTTAATAGAATAGAAGAGGCTGGTAAAAGGGCGAGAGATCGTGTTATTAAGGCCAATCTCCGGCTGGTAATTAGTATTTCTAAAAAATATCAGGGTAGAGGTTTGGATTTAGAAGATTTATTCCAGGAGGGGAATATAGGTTTAATCAGAGCAGTAGATAAGTTTAATTATAGAAGAGGCTTCAGATTTTCCACACCTGCCACCTGGTGGATTAGACAGGCAGTAACCAGGGCAATTTTTGATAAAGGCAACCTTATCCGTATACCTGTGTATATGGCTGAAGAAATAAAACATATGCGGGATGTTTTTGATAGACTTGTGGAAGAATATGGCAGAGAACCTACTAAAAAAGAGCTTGCAGCCAGTTTAGGTATCACAATTGAGGAGGTTACTCAGAGGATGAATTGGACACAGGTGCCGGTTTCTTTGAATGCACCAGTTAATTCTGTAGAAGAAGAGGAAGAATCGAGCCTCGCTGACTTTAGAGAGGATGAGGATACCGAGGATCCTGCGGAGGCTGTTGTGGTGCAGGCTCGTGCTGAAGCTGTGAGAAAGGAGATGAATGATTTAACTCTAAGAGAAAAAAGGGTGTTGTTGTTGCGTTTTGGCTTTGAAGACGGCAGGATTTATACCTTGGAAGAAGTAGGCAGGGAGTTTAGGGTCTCCAGGGAGAGAATTAGGCAGATTGAGGCAAAAGCCTTAAGCAAATTAAAACTCGCAGGGCCTACAAGATTGAAGGAGTATTAGTCTTAAATTTTATTAATATTGTGGTACCCAGATCCAGTGGCCCTTTGTGGAGCCCTCCGGCCCGCCAATTGGCGGGGAATCTGAAAGGTTTGCAGAAGGGTTTACCCTGAGCGAAGCCGAAGGTGTGGCAATTGGCACAGGAGAGGTCCAAATGCCTGATGCGCCTACTTTTCCAATATTTTTGGAAACGATTACCAGATCCAAAGTATTGATTACCCCGTCTTTGTTAAAATCCGCGTTTCCATTCCAGTTTGATGAAGTAGCCGAGGTGCCCAAAGCCTTGAGGATGATGGCATAATCCATATCAGAAACCTGGTTATCGTCATTTAAATCCCCTGATAACAAATTTATTGATTGGCCGTTTTCTAAATTGGTCAGGGAGGGGGACATATAAAAAGCGGAGGAGGTGGCAATCTGGGCAGATCCTTTAATTAAAGCCGAATATTTACTGCCCGGTGTCAGCCCTGCCAGAGACAAATTCGAATAATCCCCGCCCTTGGGAACATTAACAGTGAAACTTAACAAAAATCTGGGGCTGAGGGTGATATTTCCCTCTACAATGCCCACAAACAGCCTGGTGGATTGATCAGACTTTGGTCTGCCTTCCAAAGATATTTTAAGGGATAAGGTAGGGCCGTATGATGTGGCTGTTGTCGGGATTGCCTCAGGTGTGGGGGTAGGTACTGTGCTTGAGGAGGTGGCTGTTTTGGATAAGTTGAGCAGCTCCTTTGCAGGAGAAGTGGTAGGTTTGGGGGTCATTTTAACAACGGGCTTAGCTTCTACCTCACTGGCCCGACTTTTGGTGTTTTGGTATTGGGAGGCAAGGTAAGCTCCAATCGGGATAGACAGGACGACAAACAGATAGACGCCTAAGATCAGTCGCTGAGTTAGGGTGGTGAACATAAGGTAGGGAATAGGGTTCAGGGACTAGGGTATAGAAAAAATCTAAACCCTAATCCCTATACCCTAAACTCTAACTCTAGTGTATATTTAAAAGGGAGATTTAGCAACTGTAATGATAAAGATTTTATTTAACACCATATTGGGTCTGGTTTTAATATTTGTCTGGTCGCGTTTTGTAAATTTGGGGGAGATTGTACAGAATATCTCCCAAGTAAATCCTTTTAATTTGGCCCCGGTTTTCTTATTTATGCTTTTGTCGCCTTTGATTAGGGCAGTCAGGTTAAAAATTTTTCTGTCAGAGGTGAGAAAGATTAAGCTTTTAGATTTAATTTTTTTAAACGGGGTGGCGATGATGCTCAATTTTTTTATCCCCATTAGGGCAGGAGAGTTAGCCAAAGGGGTCTATTTAAACACCAAATACAAACTTAACTTGGGAAAATCAATAGTCTGGGTTTTTATTGACAGGTTTGTGGATTTTCTGGTGGTTTTACTTTTGACAGGCGCCTTGTTGGTAATCATTCCTACCTCTTTGAGTATAGCTGTGATAAAAATTATAGTTGTGATACTTGCGCTCGCCTTAGCAGCCGCCTATTTGGCAGTGTTTCAGCTGAATTTATCTAAAAAAATAGTTAAATTTTTGACACCACTACTTATAGAAAAGCATATTAAGATATATTTTGAGAAATTTAGCCACTTCATTTTAGATGCTTTTACCATACTGGATAGGCACCCCAAAGATTTATTTTTGATGATTGTGACCACAATTTTAGCTTACGGGGCAGATGCAGGGGTTTGGTATTTTACCTTTATAGCCCTGGGCTGGCCACAAGATTTGATCAAGATGTATTTGGGGCAGCTTTTGTCCGCTTTAACTTACCTGATTCCGGCGGCACCCGGGTATGTAGGCTCTGCTGAGGCCTCAGGTTTGGTTATTCTGTCGGGAATTTTCGGCATAAACAGTAACTTAGCCTCATCCATGATTGTTTTATTTCACCTGCTGACAGCTTTGTTTGTGCTTATCTTTGGCTTAATTTCTATATTCAGCCTGAAGTTGAATCTAGGATTAGTTATTAAAAAAGCTTTAAGAAAGGGAGATTAGGGAGATATGATTAATCGGGGAGATCAGGGGAAGAAAAAAGCTGGGTATGAGTATCTGCTGGCTTATAAGCTGACAGTACCGATATACGACTATACCATGGAATTTTGCAAAAGGTGGATTAGTTACAAGTCCCGAACTAAGGATCAAATGGAACAGGCAGCAAGGTCTGGCATGCAGAATATTCCGGAAGGCAACAAACAACAGAGTTTGTCTGGATATATTAGGTTGGCGGGAGTCTCACGAGGGTCATTGGAAGAGCTTTTAAAGGATTATTTGGCTTATGCTCGGCAAAACAAACTTCAGGTTTGGGAAAAGGAAAGGGTGATTAGGGAAATCAGAGAGATAAGGGAAATCTGGGGCATCTTTAAGGCCACGCCCTATCTTCCTAATAACCCTAATTTCCCCAATCTCCCAACTGATTCCGAGAAAGCGGTAAACCTCTTAATTACCCTGATTAACCAGGCTAACTATTTAATTGATAAGCTGATTTCTTCCCTAAAAGAAAAGCATATGAAAGAAGGCGGGCTAAATGAAAAACTTTATTCAGCCAGGAAAAAGTACAGGGGATATTAAACCTTATCTTTTCCCAGTATTACCAGTATATCCACGCCCTCGGGTTTACTTTCCCCGGCAGGTAAATTGGCAACCTCGGCATTTAAGGTTTTGGCAAGACCCGAGGCATCTTCTTTAGACGCCTCAGACAGCACAACGACGATAGTTTTCTCATAATTATTTTTGGCGGCATTATCCTTTACCGCGATATTGATCTCAGGATAAGTTTTTCTGATCGCTTCCTCCACTTTGGCGGCCAATCCAACCTTATCCGTGCCGTTTCTTAAGCCTATCTTGGCTTTGATTTGCGGGGTGGTGGCACTGCCTAAGGGGGCAACTTCTATCACCCTTTTTTCCAAAGGGTCATACAAAATGGCTTTACTGGCTTTGTTGTAAACTAAAAGGATATTGCCGTTTCTGCCGTTTTGGAAAAAGGGTTGGTCTTTTAACTTTTCGATATTGGAGATGGTGGCAATAGAGGGGACTTCGCCTTCCGGCAGCTTGATCAGTTTCCCAACCTCGGCCACAATCTTAGCAACGTCGTTTGTTTGCTCTTTTGGCTTTTGGGCCTCTGTAAGGCCTTTTTTCAGGCTCTTTAACTCTTTTTGGGTCTTACTGTATTGATTAAACAAAAAAAACGAAACAGCCAGCCCCAGGAGGGTGGTTACAATAAAAACTATGATCAGTTTTTGGTATTTGCTTGAAAGATGGGATGAAAACAGGTCTAGTTTTGGTATATCAAAGTTGGCCATTAACTTAATTATACACTAAAGGATTGTACTGTCCAGATCCTTAACCACCAGCAGGAGTTTGTTGAGCGCTTGATGATGCTTCAGGTGTAGGTGTTGGAGTGGGGGTAGGTGTAGGGGATGGTGTTGGAGTGGGGGTAGGTGTAGGGGATGGTGTTGGAGTGGGGGTAGGAGAAACCACTGGTTCAGGTGTTGGAGTTGGAGCAGGTGTTGGCTGAGCAGCAGCAGGGCCTGTTGATGAGAATTGTGATGCATCTGATACGGCTGTGGCTGTCCAGGAGAAGGTCATATCAGCAGCAGTAGCTTTGTTTAGCTTGATGGTGAACCCATTGTTGGACAAGCCTTGTACTACGAACCTCACATCCCAGTCAATATTGCCGGATACGGTTGGGGTAACACTGACAAAAGGTGTCTGATCATAGGCTCTGGAGAAGGACACTGTGACTGAATCTGCGCCTGCTTTGACCACTGCTGATCCTGCAGCATCTTTGCCGAATACGGCTCTGCCTAAGAAAGTGACATCACCGCGGAAGATGGTGTTGGAGATAAATTCAGCCAAGGCAGAGAAGATGGATCTGGACTTGAACTCTGATTCTCCTGCTATAGATAAGGTACCGCCCAGTGTCAAGCCGCCGCTTTCATTCAGTTTAACCAAAGTGGCAGGATCTAGGGTCGGCCCAGGGGTGGCAGCAGGAGCTACAGTTGAGGTTCCTGCCACAACAGCCGCCTCTGCAGCAGCAGCTTCTTCTGCCTGTTGTTTGGCCTGATATTCAACCAATGAGGCAATCTTGTTGGTGATGACGCTGTCTGCAAACAGGTTCAAGCCCAAAATTTGCTCTGCCCTGATGCTTTTGGCCACTACCTCGCCTGCAAAGGTGGCATTTCCTAACTTATCAAAACTGATCACTTCCTCATTTTGAGCATTCTGAATACTGAAGCTTTGATCATCTCCCAAATTTAGCACCAGATCCTTGCCTGCCAGAGGCTTGAAGGCGCCCATGATCACAGTATCTGCGGTTAATTGTGGTGTGATTATTTCCAACCCTGCGCCTATTCTGTCTGTTAGGATTTCCGAAACTTTGGCAGCACTTGCTAAAGCTTCTCTTTGTTCTGCCAGTAAGGTCAAGACAGCCTGTGAGAAGGCGGCGGCACCTGTCAGACCATTTGCTTCAGCAGGAGGTGTCAGCTCTGAGATAGAGGTACCGTTAAAGTAGCCTACTCTGACAAATGCCAGTACTGATCCAACACCTTCACCTTCATAGCTTGATAGAGCCTGACCAACTACAGGGCCGCTCTTTTGGGCTTTCATGGCAACACCGGCAGTTGTTGAGGATGTCAGGTAGTCACCCACGTTTACTTTGCCGACTACTTTCACTGGTACTTTTCCTGATAAGGCTACAGCCGGCTTTCTGGGATCAGCATTCTGCGGATATTCACTTGCTTCAGCACCCAAAGCCACATCTTGACCGTTAATACCCAACAGCAAACCTGGAGCGGTGGAAACTATACCCATTAACTTACCGTCATATGCGCCCTGGGATTTTACAACCTGCTTTTGGTTGGCCGCATTTATGGCTACCAAATCACCAGGTGCAACATCTTCTCCTGCATCATATATTTCAGCAACGTCCTGGTTACAACTGGTGGCATCAGTTCCGGTACCGCAGAGCCCGAAGAAGCCTGTGGCCCTGACTTTTCCTGCCACATCCAATTTGTAAGTACCTGCCGGATAAGAAGTACCTATACCGATTGAGCCTTCCACTTGCAAGTTATTAAAGCCGGTGGCAGTGGTTGCTATACCAACGTTACCTTGCAGGAATAATGCAGCCAGACCACCGCTGCCAATAACTTCAAGCGCAGTTCTTGGAGAAGTTGTGCCAATACCAACATTACCATTGACGGATAATGCTGCAGTACCCGGGTTGGTTCTGCCTATACCAACTCTGCCATCATCTGTGACAGCCAAGCCAACCACTCCGCCTGTTCCCCTAAGCTGGGTTGTACCAACCACATCCAATGTATTCAAAGGAGTTGACACACCTATACCAAGATTACCTCCTGAGGTAAATACATGGACATTAGCACCGCTACCTACCTGGAATAGTTGAGAGGGGACAGAGATACCTATACCTGTATTACCTTCCACTACCAGTCCGTTAGCTGGTACTACAGCTCCACCCCAGCTGCTGGAGAAGAGTCCGGCACCAAGAACCTGCAGGGCATTGTTGGCTGTAGTAACACCAACTCCTACATTACCAGATACAGCCAGACCATTAGCAGGGCCTGCTGTATTGGAGAAAGTACCAAGGGTAGTATTACCTGAAACAGAGAATGTTCCACCAGGGGCAGTGGTACCAACACCTACTCTGTTTGAAGAAGTTACTGCAAAGGAAGCTGCACCTGCTGTCCTGATTTGGGCACTGCCTATTATATCTAAGGTATTCAAAGGTGTGGTTATACCAACTCCCAGGTTTCCACCCGAGGTGAAGGCCAGAGCATTTCCTGCTGTTCCCACCTGGAATAGTTGAGAGGGGACAGAGATACCTATACCTGTATTACCTTCCACTA
>CAYNFQ010000009.1:0-11476 GCA_964396715.1 uncultured Gammaproteobacteria bacterium | reverse complement strand
GAACCTGCAGGGCATTGTTGGCTGTAGTAACACCAACTCCTACATTACCAGATACTGCCAAACCTGAGGCCGGGCCATAAACATTACCAGTGTAGCCGATTAAACCATTAGTGGTTAGCTGTAATCCTGCACCCGGAGCAGTGGTACCAATTCCCACATTACCATTTGAGGCAACTACTAATCCATTGTTGCCAACAGCTCCTCTAATTCTGGCTGTGCCTATTACTTCCAGATTCTGTGTTGGAGTGGTAGTGCCTACTCCCAAAGTAGCTGAGCCTGTAATGACAGAAGCATTACCTGCTGTACCTACCTGTAACAATTGGGTTGCAACAGTTGTGCCAATACCCACATTGCCCGGAGTAAGCAATCCTCCATCAAGATTTAACCTGGAGGTAAATCTGGCATCTCCCCACACATCCAAAGCATAGGCAGCAGAGGTGGCTGCGATACCAACATTACCAGCAGTCACAATAAATCTATTACTGGGATTGGTGGTACCAATTCCAACATTACCATTATTTAATACGGTCAAACCCTGGGTGGTGGAACCAAAAGTACCAAAGGATATTTCTGTGGAATTATCCCTGCCCTGCACAACCATTCTTCCATAGGGTGAGGAGGTGCCAATTCCCACATTACCTGTACCGTCTGCTGTTAAAGTCAGATGCTCATTGCTTTGGGTGGTAATATCCAATCCGGCTTTAATAGTTAAGGTGCCGTCCATGCCGATGGTGCCTATACCGGTCATATTTCCTCCGGTTGAGATATCCCAGTCATTGGAGTTTATCTCAACAGTATTGGAGTTATCACCCAGGGTAATTTTGCCTTTACTGGTCAGATCACCACTGGTTGTCACTTCAAAATTATTGGCAAAGATGCCGTAAAACTTATTAGTGGAAGTTCCCAAAGAAGGTTTGGTGGTAGCTGCCAAAGCGGCATTAGATGGATATATTTTACCGTTTGAATCAATGATGGTTTTGCCTATTAAATCAATGTAGGTGACTCCGGCATTAAGGCTTTTGACAACAGCAGCCACAGTGGTAGCAGGTGTGGTAGCGCTAATACCTGTCTGGGTGGTTGTTTGAGAGGATGGTACTGATGAAGGAGCTTCAGATGGTAGCGGTATCGGAGTAGCTTTTGGTTTAGGTGTTGGTTTTGCCAAAGGAGGCAGGGGGTTGAATAAAAATCTGAAAGGAGCTGTGATAAAGGAAAAGATCTGTTGCAAAATATTGGGTCGATTATTATTAATATTATTGGTAGTATTGTTTCTGGTGGTGGTTGGTTGGGCGTAAACTGCAGAGGGGAAGTTGAAGAGGAAAAGAAAAACAGCCAGGGAAATGGCTATTAAAAACACTCGGGCATAGTGCAATCCGTTAAAATTCTTTTTCACTCTTGCGGTATCTAAAAAATAATACCACAATAAACGTACTATACCTGAAAATATCCCGTCAATATGGCGTATCTATATCAAAATATAGCAAAATTGGGTTAGATACTTGTTAAATCAAGTTTCACCGAAGGCCCCATGGTGGGCGAGAGGGTTGCTTTTTTAATTTTGGTTGTACCTATGGTTTGAAATAATATTTTAATATTGGCAGCTAATTGTTCAGTTGGTTGAGATAATTTACCCACACCCAGATGAATCACAGGGGCTTTACTTTCTGTTTTATACTCTGTTTTTCCTGTCTGAAAACCTGCCACTGCTTTTTTTAAGTCATTGGTGATGGTGCCGTTTTTTGGATTGGGCATTAAACCCCTGGGGCCTAAAATTCCGGCCACTTTGGCAAGCTTCGGCATCCATTCAGGGGTGGTGATCAAAATATCAAAATCCACTTTACTTTTACTGATTTGTTCAATTGTTTCTTCATTGCCAAAAATATCTGCACCAGACTCTTCAGCGCCTTTACCAAAGATCAAGATGCGCAATGTTTTGCCGGATGAAAAAGGCAGGGAGACTAAACCCCTAATGCCTGTCTGGGCAGTATTAATATGCGCTTCTAAAGTCCCATTGAATTTAGAATAGGAGAGTTTCTTAACCATCTCAACTGCTTCGGGGATAGAATAGGTTTTGGTTTTGTCCAGGTTTTTAATAGCCTCCTGGTATTTTTTGGACCTGGGTTTGGTTTTGCCGGGTTTGGATTTTGATGTTGGATGTTTGAGATTGGAGGATGGATTTTGAGGTTGGATATTAGAAGTTTGATTTTCTTCTACCGTCAAACTTCCAACTTCTTCATCCATCTTCTCACCTCTAACGTCTAACTTCTTTCTAGAAGTTTTCTTTTTCTCAACTGGAGCAGAATCATCAATTGTGGCAATTTTTGTTTTACCCATAGACTCCTTTCAGTCGTAATTTCCAATATCCAATTTCCAATGTTCAATGATTCAATAATTTGAAATTTGACATTTGAAATTGGTAATTATTGTCCTATCCTTACCCCCATACTTCTGGCTGTTCCTTCTACAATTTTCATAGCAGATTGAACATCTTTTGTGTTCAGATCCGGTAATTTATCCTCTGCTATTTTTTTGACCTGCTCTTTGGATAAAGTGCCGACAGGTTCTTTTAAGGCATTGCCTGAGCCTTTTTCCAAACTCAAAGCCTTTTTGATCATTTCCGCCACAGGAGGCTCTTTGGTAATAAAAGAAAAGGTTCTGTCCTCATAAACCGTGATTACCACAGGCAACAGGTTGCCCTGTTTTTCTTTGGTTCTTTCATTAAATGCTTTGACAAACTCCATAATAGGCAGGCCGTGTGGCCCCAAAGCAGTGCCCACAGGAGGAGCAGCAGTAGCCACCCCTGCCGGAATGGTTAGTTTGATAAATGTTTTTACCTTCTTAGCCATAATTACTCCTTATTAGTCGTAAATTTCAAAATCCAAATTACAAATGTCAAATGAATGTCAAAATCTAAATTTTTAAATTTTAGTCATTTGATATTGATTTGAAATTTGACATTTGAGCTTTGACATTCTACCTATATTTTCTGCACCTGTAGAAAGTCCAGCTCTACCGGTGTTTCACGCCCAAAAATGGACACCAAAACCTTAACTTTCCCTTTTTCCTCATCCACATTATCCACTTTGCCGATGAAATCCGCAAAAGGGCCGTCCACAATTTTTACAGTATCTGAAACTGCAAACACTTGTTTGTAAACAGGCGTTTCTTCTTGAGTGAATTTGACGATGGTTTGGACTTCAGCCTCAGAAATCGGAGTTGGTTTGTTGCCCATTCCCACAAATGAGGTTACACCTTGGGTAGTTCTGACAGCCAGCCAGGAAGCATCATCCAAAACCATTTTTACCAAAATATAGCCGGGAAAGATTTTTTCCTTGACATTAACCTTTTTACCGCCTTTGATCTCAATTTTCTCCTGGGTTGGCACCAAAACTTCCAGAATTTTTTCTTCCAGGTGTTCGGATTCAATCCGCTGTTTTAAGGTCACAGCTACTTTATTTTCGTGGCCGGAGTAGGTATGAACCACATACCAGCGGGCATTGGGATTATCTTTTTTGGATGTTGGAGGTTGGATGCTGGAAGCTGGATCTTCCAACTTCGAACTTCCAGCTGCTTCATCTAGCTTCAAATTTCCATCATCCAGTGTCTGGTCGTCTGTTTTTACTTGTTTATCTTCCATAATTTTAGTCCTCGAAAATTATAGTCTACTGTCTATAGTTTTCTAAAATAACACTGGTTAAAAGGGTTAAAATATAATCCAGGCCTCCCAAAAACAATCCCACTGCAACTGCCACAATGATGACCAAAACAGTGTATCTGACGGTTTGTTCTCTGGTGGGCCAGGCCACTTTATTAAGCTCCTCTCTGACTTCTTTTAAAAAATTTATAATATTGGGCATTTTAGGCATTAAAAATCCTCCATAATTGGAGGAGATTTGTCAAGTATAACAGAAAGTGTATAATCTGGTCAATAATGAAAAAACATCTGGCAATCTTTAAAGGGGAAGGGGCAGAGGCAATTCTTGCCGGTAAAAAAACAATAGAAAGCCGCTTTTCCAAGAAGAAAAATCCTCCTTTTGGACAGATTGCCACCGGAGATTTAGTTTACATAAAACCAAGTGGAAAAGATATAATTGGCCAATTTAGGGTAAAAAAAGTGATCTTTTATGACGGGCTGGAGGTTGGGGATATCAGGGGGGTCAGGGAAAAGTATGGTGGTGATCTGGCAGTGGATGAAAGCTATTGGAAAAGAAAAGAAAATTCCCGTTACGCAACCTTAATTTTCATAGGGGAAGTTGATCCTTTTATCACAGCTCCAATAAAGTTTTCTAAAAAAGATCTCAGAGGCTGGGTGGTATTAGGGTAGTTTGGCTTGTCCCTCAGCACGATTTGCAGAAGATGTGGCAAAAGACGAAAAGGCGTCGTTAAATTGGATCTGGTCGTCTTTTCTGGCAACCTTAACCAGTGTTTGGGTTGTTAACCCTGCAATTACCAGATCTTTTCTTCCGTCTACGGTTGCAACTTTTACCCCCTTTGGTCTTTGAAAGGCCAAATCCTGATTCTTTTGTAAAATCAGGTTCATAATCCTGTTCCAAATTGGAGCGGCTCCTGTGACACCTGATGCCAGTTGTGGATGCATCGGACTGTTATCGTTGTTGCCCACCCAAACTCCCACCACAAAGTTTGGAGTATAGCCAAAAGTCCAGTTATCCCTTTTATTATCCGAGGTGCCGGTTTTAACAGCCACAATGTGGCCGGGAATTTTAAGATAAGAATTTGCTCCGAAGGCGGGAGTCCGGGCATTTTCGTCCGATAAAATATTATTAATAATGTAGGCAACCTCTTCTCCTAAAACCTGTCTGGGTTGATTCTCTGCCTCTTCCAAAACAGAGCCGTTTGCATCCGTCACCTTAAGTATGGCAACTGGATCTGCTCTCATCCCGCCTTTGGCAAAAGTTCCATAAACGCTCATCATATCCATCATCTTGACCTCGCCTCCGCCCAAAGTCAGGGATAACCCATACCTGTCAGGCTCGGTGAAGGTGGTAATCCCCAAATCTTTGGCTGTTTGAATCATGTTACCAACCCCGACTGTAGAGAGCATCTTGACTGCCGGAATATTATAGGAAGATCCTAAGGCAACCCGGATGGAAACAGGGCCATGAAAGCTGCCGTCATAATTTACGGGAGTATATGATTTTCCCCAGGGATTTTTGAAAGTGGTGGGAGTATCAAGGATGGTATTACCCGGTGAGTAGCCTATTTTAAAAGCCGTTGCATAAGTGATCGGCTTAATAGAGGAACCGGGCTGCCTTAAAGCTTGGGTGACATTAAACGAGCCAAAAATCGGATCATGGTAATCTTTGCTCCCCATCATGGCCAAAATCTGGCCTGATTTGGCATCTGTGACCATGGCTGCCCCATTTTTGACATTCAGCGCTCCCAGTTTTGCCACTTCTTCCGCCACAATTTTTTCCACCTTCTCCTGCAAAGCTAAATCCAAACTGGTAAAAATTTTCAGCCCTCCCTGGGAAACAACTCTGGGCCCAAATTTTTGGGACAGCAGATCTTTGACATACATCACAAAATGTGGAGCGCGGATATTATTTATTGCCCCCCTGATGTGTAAATCCTCGGCAGATGCCCTCTCTGCCTGGTCTTTTTTAAGGTAGCCATCCTCTACCATCCGATCCAAGACCCACCTCTGCCTGATTTTAGAAAGGTCAGGGGAGGAGCCGTATGGTGAGAACTGGGTGGGGGAGGCGGGCAGCCCTGCCAGATAAGCTGCCTGGGCTAAAGTCAGCTCCGCCACTTTTTTGCCAAAATAAGTTTGGGAGGCTGCCTCAATTCCCCAGGCCGGCCCCCCATAGGGGGCCTCATTAAGATACATTTGCAAAATCTCATCTTTGGAATAAAGCCTCTCTGCCCAAAGGGACAAAATGATCTCTTTTATTTTTCGCTGGTAGGTTTTCTCGGGTGTTAAAAGAGTATTTTTGATAAGCTGTTGGGTTAAAGTTGAAGCTCCCTCCAGCTTGCCGTACCTTAAGTTGGTATAGAAGGCCCTGATTATTGAGGGAAAATCCACCCCCGGGTGGGAATAGAAATTTTTATCTTCGGCAGATAAGGTGGCCTGGATTAAATATGGGGGGACATCACCCAGCCTGATTAAGGTTCTGTTTCTTCCTTCGTAAAGACGGTATAAAAGAGTACCGTTTCTGTCATAGAATTCGGTGGTCAAAGGTTGGATGGGGGTGGTCAGTCTTTTGGGAGAAGGGAGCTCTGTCCCTAAATTAAATACTGTGGCGGTATAAAAATAGATAAAGGTAATGGTGATAACAAGAGATAAAGCCAGCTTGGCTTTTTGGGGAAGGCGCATCCTTCTTGGACGGCCGCGGCCATGCTGGAATCTGGGCAGGTATAATTGTTTTACTGTCCACTGTGACCTGTTTACTGTAACCTTCACTAGCCAAAGCGGCACCTGACCTATTTTGATTAGGATAAATTGCACCAAAAGGAGGACTATTTGAGGAAAAGCAGATTTTGATACTTTTGGTTCTTTTAATCTCCTTGGCATAGAATTTGTGCCGGAGCATGATAAGTTCTGGAGGCATTGTATAGGAAGGAATTAAACTTATGCAAGAGGCAGATTTGACATTTAAAGACCCATAGTGTATAGTTAAAATTATCATGTTTAGAAATGAAACACTACAAGCTGTAGACGCCAGTTTCCGTAGACTTTGGGAGAGAGGCAGGTTCGCTGAAATTGGACAAGCGGTTACTAAAGATGCCCGCCAATCTTTCACTCTTGTTGCAAAACATGCCAGTTCGATAGCAATAGTTTTAATGCCTGTAGCAGGAGCCGCGCTGGGTATCTATAACTATTCTGTCTCTGCTAATGTTCCAGCAGGCGATTATCGTAATTCTCTAGTGCCTCCGGCTGTCACAGTTCCGGCTACCCAACTTCCCTATGAATACCAAACAGCACCCGAGTTTCGATTAAGTAGCGGAGAGTATCAACGTCTTGCTTTTGCTCTTTTAACTGAAAAAGGTCTTAATATGATCGAGAAAAGTTTTGCTGAAATCATGACTGAAAAGGGGTACGCGTATGGTTTTATGCCTTTGGATGAGTCTGAATTCTTACGAGTGAAAGACGGGAAACAGGTTGAGCTTCAAACGTTGCCTGCTCCGCTTGAAGCCTCAAGGTTTATTGGAAATATGGCGGTGACTACGTTTCAAGAGAAAGAAAATCTGACTAGCCACGCTATTTTGTCTTTATTTGATCCTCAAACTGGTTTACTTAGAATCTATGTATTAACCAGCCCTTGGGATATCATCAAGCTGCCAGTTGATCGACAGGATCAAGATTCGCCAAATGTCATCAAAGGTCATTTGGTTAGGCCGGGATGGGCTCAAATTGCAGTTGCCAACCTTTCAGATCAGAGTATAGATTATAAGAATGTGCATGTGCCAGCAAACTTTGACACTATATTGAAAGGTTACCTATTTCCACAAAATCCTGTTAGAGAACCGTCAACAAAGATAGTTTAATTACTCTTAAAAATAGTTTTGGCCTCATCCAAATACTGGGGATAGCCATTTTTTTCCATAAAATACCACCATTCCACCCCCCAAAGGTAAATTTTTTCAAATCCGGTCTGCTTGGCATATTCAACATTACTGTTAATTGTTGCAACAGGCATCAGTTTGGCCTGATCTTCAACCGGATAATCCCTGGTGGCTATTTGGGAGGGAATCCAGGGTTCAGCCTGAAGCTCGGATATGATGAATTCAACCCCTGCTTTGCGGGCCAAAGCCTCTGCCAGCTGCTTTTTCAGCCTGTAAAAAGCAGGAGGCAGGGGATAGCTGTGATGGCCGAATAGCGGCCCCCAGGCCTCCCGATAAAGTGTGGTGCCGAAAATATCCGCATCTTTGATGGCCCTAATCCAGAGGCCGGGTTCGCCCGCATCAGTTACCAGGACAGGCCTTGTATCCAGACTCCCAACAATTGCCAGCTCTTTTGGTAAAATCCTGCTTGTTTTAGGCTGGCACTCACCATAGGCAAAATAGGGCTCATTTTCCACCTGCCAGGCGGAAATATTGGGGAATTTTTTAAAATGCAAAACTTCTGCCCGAATAAGCTCCAAAATCCTTTGCTCTTTTGCCGATACCATCAAATTATTAACCCAGACCGGAGCAAAACATTCCGGCCATCTGGGCTGTTTTAAACCTAATATCAAAATCACATCCACCCCTCTTGTTAAAGCCTGCTCAAGGTAAAAATCCACCCGGGAAAAGTTTAATTGGCGGGGGAATGTTTCTATCTCATCCCAATAAACAGGCAGCCTGACTCTTTTTATTCTGAGCTCCTCCAGCATCCTCACGTAGGTGGTCTGAGGGTCCAGTCCCAAAGAATGGGCATATTTGGGAGAAAAAGTGATTCCAAGCTCAGGCCCATCTGTGGTTTGGGGGAAGGCTAAAATATAAAGGCCTAAAGCTATAAATATTATTCCCAGTAGTTTTGTTAAAAGAGAAAGCTGGGTATATCTTTCTTTGAGAAAAATTCCAAAAATGAGCAGGAAGATATATTGTGTGCCTTGCAGCGAGTTAACCAAAACAGGATTGGCCAAGGATATAGAGAATAACAGCAATAGTTCTGATGCTCCGCCCAAGATTTGCCCAATTAAGAACAGGACGCCACTTTTTCCGAAGATATTAATTTTTTGGCCATTTGCAGATAAAACCTTTTTTCTAAGATGTGGTGTGATCAGTATTAAAATGACAAGGGGAATAAGTACCACTCTTGACCAAATCAAAATAGAGAAAAAATTCCCTTCCAAGTAAGCTTGACGGAGAAGAATATAAGAGACAGCAAAAAATATGGCAGATAAAACTTCAAATAAAGCCTCGGATTTGCCCATCTTTCCTTTCCACTCCAAAATTGTGATAAAAATCAACCCCAGTATTAAAAACCCCACAGCCCAGATCTGGTTCAGGGAAATTACAGATGTCCCGGAGGCAAAAATGAGCAAAATCAGGGGTATCAGTGTGCCTATTACCGGAATAACCCTGGACACAAGCCCCACTTTTAAGGCCTTGAACATAAAATAGGCCCCGATTGTCCAAAGAAGAGTGGAGCTTGAGGCGAGTGTTAAGACGCCGGAGGATGGTACGCGAGTAAACGGAACAGCCGGAATAAGAATCAAGCTGAAAATACTGACATAAAAAACATAAACAAATGGATCTGGAATTGCCTTTTTTAAAAGGATTTTATTAACAGTCACAGAAATGCTGTTAAAAAAATAGGCAAGCAGAGTAAACGGCAGGTGGTTCATGATAATAGTCGTCAGTTGTCAGCTCTCAGTCGTCAGACTTTTTTTAATTTCAATCTAATAGCTGAAGACTGATGACTGATAGCTATTTAATCTCCTTTTCTATCTCTTTATACCTTTTTTCCAAAACTTCCTCTGCCTGGACTGTGTGGCCGATAAAGCGCAGCAGGGAATGGGGAATGCCGTTGTGCTGGATGATATCGGTGTACACCAAAGCCGAAGGCCTGATGTGCCTTTCCTGTGTTTGATAATCCACCTCCACCAGACCAAACCTGGGTTCAAATCCTCTGTGCCACTCAAAATTATCAATTAAAGACCAGTAGAAAAAACCCTTGACCTTAACACCTGACTGGACGGCTCTGTAAACTTCGGCAAGGTAAGTTACCAGAAAGCGGTTTCTTCTGTCATCATTGGTGGAGGCTATACCGCACTCGGTGATATAGATGGGTAAATCATCAGAGAGGTCAGTTAATACATCAAATATTCCTTCAGGATAAACCTCCCAGCCCAAATCAGAGATATCACGGGACCCTTTTGAGGCATCAGCAATCTCAGGTAAAAACTTTTTGCTTTCTTTAAATCTGAAGTGAAAATAATAATTAATTCCTAAAAAATCATGAGTGTGCTTAGTTAAAAAATAAAACAGGTGGTTGGTGCCGATATCGGAAAACCAGACCGAAATTTGTTCAATTAGGGAGTGTTTGTGAGATGGTTCAAAAGACTGGATGTTTTGGGCAATGCCGACTTTTTTTGCAGGGTAGTTTTGGTGGAGGAATTTGTACGCCTTTTTGTGGGCAGAGGCAAGATTTAAAATAGCCTTAATGCGGCCCCAGAAACTTTTTCGCTCAGGAGGCCACTCGGCCGCAATATAGCCTTCATAAATATAAATTTCAGGCTCATTGATGGTGATCCACATATCAACGTAAGGCTCAATTTCCGGTACTATCCTTTTGACAAACCTTTCAAAAGAGGCAACTGTCCTGCTGTTTTCCCAGCCTCCCTGTTCTGCTACCCAGCGGGGCAGGGTAAAATGCCAAAGCGTCAGCATGACTTTGACCTTAAGTGACTTAAGGTATTTAAGTAACTTCAGGTAATGCTCTATTGCTGAGGTGTCATACTCACCCTCACGGGGTTCAATTCTGGACCATTCAATAGAGAGACGGTGGGCGTTGTGGTTTAAGTTTTTAATCAGATCAAAATCCCGCTCGTATAAATTATACTGGTCACAGGCCGCTCCTGATCTCAGGTGGGGGAGCTGGTTTTTCTGTTCCCAGTCCCACCAGTCGGCATTTGTATTATTGCCTTCTACCTGATAGGCAGATGTGGCAGCTCCCCACAGAAAACCTTGGGGAAATTTTAAAGTTTTATGGTCGTGTTTTTCTTTTGGTTGCCGATGGGGCATATTCCCATATTAAGGTATCTGGTTTAATTCTACAACTGAGACCTTGACATTTTGGCCGTCATAGTCAAATTTAAAGCTAATTGTTTTTTCTTTATTGTTGGTGATATATAAATTCTGCTTACTATTGCCTCCCGCGCCTTCTCCATTGCTGTAAATTGATACCCCAAACTCTTTGGGGATATCCGGAATGTTGGCAAAATTGTGGTTGGTGGGGGCCTGGGTATCAAGACTGGCTGTTTTAGCTGTCCAGTAAATAAGCGAGGCCAGATGACAAACTCCGTCACCGTACAGGTAGCCGTCTGTTTTAAAGCCCTCTTGGGCATTAAAATGAGCATTGGTGGTTTGAGTAAGGCTGTCTTGATATTGTTGATCAACCATATCATGAAAAGCAAAGGTTTGGTTCGGCTCCAGCCTGAATTCATAGCTAAAGGGTTTGGTAATCTCATCCCACTTGATGTCTGATTGGGAAGAAACTGTTCCATTTAGGTAAGCCAGATTGAGCAGAATGTTATCTTTGAATACATTATTTACCCATTTATCCTCATAGCGGTTTTCCAAAGACATCTGCTTTTGGGAAAGTACTTTTTCTCCCCGCAAAGGGCTTAACAGATCCCCGCCTCCAGATCCCAAAAGGGAAAGTATGGAAAAGGGGATGATGGTCAGTGCCCTAACTTGTGTATTCATATTTGAACCGGTAAGTATATCATACTATGGGATCTTGTGCAAGTTTACGATATGAGTTTGGTGCAAAACTACTTTTAAGTTGATTTGACAAGTAAAAAGGCAACTG
>CAYNFQ010000008.1:0-49601 GCA_964396715.1 uncultured Gammaproteobacteria bacterium | reverse complement strand
ACTTAAAAGATTTTGGACTGTTGGGATAACCCAAATCTAGTTATGTACCAGACTCAAAATTCTTCTTGACATAAAAGATACTTTCCATGTAGCATTTGGACTATTCTATGGCATCAAAAGTTTTTAAATTTATAGATTTGGAAAAGAAAAGACAAAGATATGATTTAGAAATGATACCTTCTGAGAATTACACTTCGGCAGATGTAATGAAGGCAGTCGGTTCTATTTTACTTAATAAATATTCAGAAGGATATCCGCATAAAAGATATTATCAGGGAAATGAAAATGCTGATTCTGTAGAAGTTTATGCCCAGGACTTAGTTAAAAAATTATTTGGTGTTCCTCACGTCAATGTTCAACCATATTCCGGTTCTCCCGCTAACGCAGCAGTTTATTTAGCGCTTTTGAAGCCTTTTAAAGATAAGATAATGGGTTTAGGTTTAGGAGCAGGTGGACACTTAACTCATGGCTCTCCTGTTTCATTTTCAGGAAAATATTTTAAAATAGTCCCTTATTATTTAGGAGCAGACGGCTGGCTTGATTATGACGAACTGGAAAAGATTGCTACAGCAGAAAAACCAAAAATTATTGTTTGTGGCTATACAGCTTACCCAAGAGCAGTTAATTTTAAAAAGTTTGGAGAGATTGCTGATAAAGTGGGAGCTTATCTTTTAGCAGACATTTCTCACATCACAGGACTTATTATTGCCGGAGTTCACCCTTCCCCTATAGATCATGCACACATCATTATGACAACAACACATAAAACACTGAGAGGTCCCCGCGGTGCAATGTTGATGGTGACTGAAAAAGGTCTTAAAAAAGATCCTGATTTAGGGGAAAAATTAGACAAAGCAGTTTTTCCCGGACTTCAGGGCGGACCCCATGATAATACCACTGCGGCAATAGCTGTAGCTTTGGAGGAGGCATCCACCCCGGCATTTAAAAAATATGGGGCCCAGATTGTGAAAAATGCCAAAGCATTGGCAAAAGAGTTAATAAAATATAACTTTCGCCCAGTTTCAGGTGGAACAGATAATCATTTAATTTTACTTGATTTATCCAATAAAAATGTTAATGGAGCAGCAGCGGCATTTGCATTGGAGGTTGCTGGAATTATAACCAATAAAAATGCTGTCCCAAATGATCCAATGCCACCATTTTACCCTTCAGGTATCAGAATGGGAACTCCAGCGCTAACTTCTAGAGGAATGGATGAAAAAGATATGGCGAAAATTGCAACTTGGATAAATATGGTTATTGAAGAAGTTAGTGGGGAGCAGATGCCAGCCGATAAAGAAGCAAGAAGCGAATTTTGGAAAAAGTTTAAAAAAGAAGTTATAAAAAATAAAAAATTATTAGAAATTGCTAAAGAAATAAAGACCTTTGCTGGAAAATTTCCCGTACCAGGTATATCATAATAAAATGAAAGTCTCCGGTAGAGATGTAGCTGAGGCAATTTTAAAAAAACTAGATAAAAAAATTCCAGGAAATAACCTTCACCCCAAGCTGGCAATAATTTTAGCAGGTGATGATCCGTCTTCCAGAATTTATGTCAATAATAAAATCAAAGCAGCCAAAAGGATTGGAATTGATGCCCCCCTTTTTGAATTTTCTGAGAAAGACAGCAGGGCATGTTTGGAAAAAATTCAAAATTTGAATAAAGACCCGGAAGTTAATGGAATAATAGTTCAATACCCTGTGTATGATTCCTGGAATTTTGATGAGTTTGAAAATAGTATTGTTCCTCAAAAAGACGTAGACGGATTTTTGGAAAATTCTCCCTATACCGGGGCAACAGCTTTGGCTATCTGGGAGATGCTGACAGCTTTTGCATATATTGAAGGGTTTAGAAAAACAGAGGATTTTTTAAAGGGTAAAAAAATAGTGGTGATTGGCCGAGGTAAAACAGCAGGAGGACAGGCAATTAAGCTTTTACAAGATAAAGGATTTTTACCCCAGATAGTTGTTAAGGATACAGAAAATCCAAATCAAATCATTAAAAGCGGTGATGTAGTTATCTCTGCCACGGGCGTTAAAAATATTGTTAATAAACATAATTTAAAAAAAGGAGCTTATGTGGTGGGAGTGGGAATGGGGAAAGAGATGGTGGATGGAAAGATGCAAATTTATGGAGATATTAAGGAAGATGAGGTTTCCCAAATTGCCAAATTATATTGTCCAACCATTGGAGGGATTGGACCTTTAACAATTGTAAGTTTATTAAAAAATGTGACTGAGTCAGCTCGCCGTACTCAGTCATCCCAAACTTGATTTGGGATCTATATAAATAATTATTGTATAGATTCCTGCTTTCGCAGGAATGACAGTTGTTATATAATACTTTCCAATATGGGACTGATGGATAATTTAAAACAGTTGGGGGATCTTAAGAAAATGAGGGACCAGGCAATGGAAGTGCAAAAAAGGCTGGCAGGAATTAAGATTACCATAGAGCATAAAGGCGTCACTGTGGTAATGACAGCAGATCAAAAGGTTCAGTCAATTTCAGGGGATTCTGATTTCAGCAAAATTACAGAAGCTGTTAATGAAGCATTAAAGCAATCTCAAAAAGTAGCAGCTGATGAAATGAAACCAATGATGGGTGGTATGGGTATTCCAGGGATGTGACCCGTAGGGTCATCCCTGCGAAAGCAGGGATCTATAGAAATTCTTTTGAACTTGATAGAACGTGTCCTTGGACAACAGGATCCATACGAATCACCTTTAGATCTATAATTTGAATATTCTCAGAAGTATGGTTATAATCCCTGAAGGTCTTTGAGGACAGTAGAATTTTTAAGAGCAGCAATCCCAAGAGGGCTTCAAACCTTATTGCCTGATGATATAGATCCTCTTGCACAGCGATTAGCTAGAAAACAGAGATTAAGATTAGGTACCCTATTTATATTATCTGCAGCTGAAAAACACCCTACCCCATCTGAAGCGCTGGGAGTAATGTATTTTGGTCAATTAGTAAAATCTGCTGATGATGCAATTGATAGGAATCCTGCAGATTTTACTAGTAGAGATAAGTTAAGAGATTACCTTCTACGTAGTGAAGTCTTAGGCACGGGCGGTGTACAAATAAAAGAGGTTTAAGAAAGATGCCTGGATTGTTTTGAAACAAACAAACAAAGATCAATCAATTTATTTCTTGAGGATATGGTAGGAATACATTTGCATGGAGCACATAGAGGAATTCCAGGTAAATACTCATTTAAAGAAGCATTGGAATATAGAAGAGTTACAGATGACCCTCTATTGGAAACTTTGGCAGAACTTACAGATAGTAATAAAGCAAGATTTGTACATATAGGACGTACCTGGCAATTCATAGAAGATGGACTAGATTGGACCGAAGATGCCCAAGAGCAAGCTAAAAATTTATTTATAGGAATGGCAACAGATACGTGGCATGAAAGAGGAACCCTTAAAGGAAAAGAGATAGATTATTTACTGACTATATTAGGAAGATGGCAAAGAGGAAGATTGTTTGATTTTAGATTAAATGCACTAAAAGGCATAAAAAGCCCTTCTATTAAAAGGACAAGAGAAAAATACAGACAAGAGATTTTAAATGAAATGCCAGCTATAGGTGGAAATTTTGCAGGTATAATGGGAACGGTGGCCAACATTCTATTTTAAAGGAATGATTTTAGCTAATTATCTCGGGATATAAATCTTTCCATGTAGGATTACTTTTCTCAATTAAATCTATCTTCCATTGCCTTTTCCATGCTTTAAGTCTTTTCTCTTTCATGATAGCGGAGTTTATATCTTCAATTTGTTCATAATAGACTAGCTGATGAACGCCGTATTTTTTAGTGAATCCATCTGCCTTACCGTTTTTATGCTGGTATATACGTTGAACTAGATTAGAAGTAACGCCTATGTATAAAGTTCCATTCTTTTTACTAGCCAGTATATAGATGTAATACATATAAATGTCATTCTGAAGAAAGTCAGAATCTATATTTTATTATATGGATTCCAAATCAAGTTTGGAATGACATATGAATGTCAGTTTGGAATGACATTATATGTCAGTTTGGAATGACATATAGATTCCGGATCAAGTCCGGAATGACAGAGGAGAAAGAAGATGATAAAATCCCAACATCATGGTTCGTATTCCAAAGAGTGTACAAAATTTAATAGAAGCATTTGAAAGATTACCCGGAATAGGTCCCAAAACCGCAGAAAGATTAACCTTTTATTTACTTCATGCACCTTCTGAAGAAGCAGAAAGCTTGGCCAAAGCTGCTATGGAAATGAAGGAAAAAACCGTTCTTTGCTCAATATGTTTTAATATTGGAGAAGAAGATCCTTGTAATATTTGTTCTGATGAATCCCGTGATAAATCTATCATAATGGTTGTGGAAAATCCGTTGGATGTTTTGGCACTGGAGAAAGCAAACTATAAGGGTTTATATCATGTTTTGCATGGAGTAATTTCTCCTTTGGAAAATATAGGGCCTGATGAGTTGCATATTAGAGAGTTGTTACCAAGATTAAAAGACTCGCCTCGCTCCGCTGGCGGAGCGGGTGGAGAAGTTAAGGAGATTATTTTGGCAACCAATCCTACCATGGAAGGGGAAGCTACTGCCATGTATATCCAAAGATTAATTTCTCCTTTAGGTGTAAAAATTACCAGAATTGCCAGAGGATTGCCGGTGGGATCTGATATAGAGTATGCGGACGAGAGTACTTTATCAAGGGCACTGGAAGGACGTAAGGAATATTAAGGTCAATTTACAATTTACAATTTACAATTTACAATTAAGACATGGCTGATAATGTAATGGGAGGGATAGGACAAATTTCCGAGGAGACTGGAGAAACTGTAGCCGAGGTGGCAAAAGATGTCAAGGATTCTGTGGGTGAGGCAATAGAGCAGGGTGTACAGTCTGTAGTAGGTACCACTTTAACTCACCATCAAATTCAACCCGCTTCGACTCAGCGAGGCGAGCAAAACCAACAAGAGGATCAAAAAAAAGAATTAGACAGACAAAAACAACTCTCATACACCAGAGGATGGCTAAAGAATTTGGAAGCAGCACAACAAAAAGTCAGGATGGAAGCAAAACAAAAAGAAGAGCAGAGGTTGCAATCCCAGCAGCAGGAAAAACAAGTCACTGAAATGAAAAAAGAAGAAAAGAAAAAACAGCCAATAAATCCGGCAGTAGCATATGCTGGTAAGGCTGAATTTAAAAGAGGAGTAGGAGGGTAATGTTAAAAATTTATAATTATCTAAAAAGAGAAATTGAAGAATTTATTCCTATTAACCCCCCTCATGTAGGATTTTATTCCTGTGGTCCAACAACTTATGATTTTGTGCATATTGGAAATTTAAGGACTTTTATTTTTGAAGACATTTTGCAAAGAGCATTGGAAGCAGATGGGTTTGAGGTTAAAAGAGTCATGAATATTACCGATATTGATGACAAGATCATTAAGGGGGCAAAAGAAAAAGGTGAGGAAATAAAGGAGTTTTCAGCTCCATTTGAAAAAGCTTTTTTTGAGGATTTGAAAAAACTAAATATAAAATCTGCCAATGTATATCCTAAAGCAACAGAACATATCGGCCACATGATTAAATACATTGATGAGCTGATAAAAAAGGGATTAGCTTATTTAGAAAAAGACGGTTCTGTTTATTTTGATATTTCCTCTTTTCCCGACTATGGAAGGCTTTCCGGTCTGGAGGGTCGAACACTAAAGGTTGGTGTCAGGGTGAAAGCAGATGAGTATAGTAAGGATGATGTTTCGGATTTTGCTTTATGGAAAGCAGTAGAACCTCAAGAAGTGGGTTGGGATTCTCCCTGGGGCAGAGGCAGACCTGGCTGGCATATTGAGTGTTCGGTAATGTCCCAGGAGTACTTAAGTGGTGAGCGAAGTCGAACCATCGACATTCATGCCGGTGGGGTAGATCTTATATTTCCACATCATGAAAACGAGATAGCCCAATCAGAAGGAAAAACTACCCGTAAATTTGTCAATTTTTTTGTGGAAGGAGAACATCTTTTGGTAAATGGGGAAAAAATGGCCAAGTCTGCCGGAAATTTTTATAAACTAAAGGATTTGGAGGATAAAAGCCTGTCTGCCGGCCTGCCTGACGGCAGGCAGGGATTTGATCCCTTAAGTTTTCGCTATCTTTGTTTAACCGCTCACTACAGAGATAAGCTGAATTTTACCTGGGAATCCTTGCAAGGCGCACAAAATGCTTTAAACAACTTAAGGGAAATTATAAGGACATGGGAAGAACCAAAAGACCTGCCTGCCGTCAGGCAGGCCGGCAGGCAGGTTGGTTGCGCTCAATATGAACAGGACTTTATGGAGGCTGTAAACAATGATTTAAATATGCCGCAAGCTGTGGCTGTTTTGTGGGATATGGTAAAGTCAGATTACCCCACCTCTGCCAAAGCCAAAAGCCTTTTAAAATTTGATGCTATTTTGGGATTAAATATGGATGAATATTTGGGAAACAAGATTGAAGTACCGGATAATGTAATGAAACTTGTAAACCGAAGAGAACAAGCAAGAAAATCCGGGGACTTTAAGGAATCAGACAGATTAAGGACAGATATAAAAAAAATGGGATATGAAGTAGATGATACCCCAAAGGGTCCAAGGCTTAGACAATGATTCCACTTGCAGACAGATTAAGACCCAAAACTTTAAAAGAATTTGTCGGACAAAGGCATTTGCTAGCTGAAGATAAATTATTGTTTCAGTCTCTAAAGAATAAAAGAATTTTCTCTATGGTTTTATGGGGTCCCCCGGGAGTTGGTAAAACAACCATTGCCAGGATTATTGCTATTGAGACTAAATCTGAATTTTTAGAGTTTTCTGCAGTAAATACCGGTATTGCCGATATAAAGAAAATTATTGATAATGTTAAATCCTCCCGTCAGAATAGTCTGCTGCCTCCGCCCATTGTTTTTATTGATGAGATTCACAGGTTTAATAAAGCCCAACAAGATGCTTTTCTGCCGCTGGTGGAGACAGGCCAGATTATCCTGATCGGTGCTACCACAGAAAATCCCTCCTTTGAAATAATCAGCCCCTTGCTTTCAAGATCCAGGGTGTTGGTTTTAGAACCTTTGTCCGCAGGTGATTTATCAGAAATTATCAAAAGGGGTTTAAAGGAGTTAGGGGTAACAATAGATAAAAAAAGTAAGGACTTATTAATGGAACTTTCAGGTGGAGATGCCAGAGTGTTGCTGAATACTTTGGAAATCGCTGCTGGTCTGAATAAAAAAATTTCTGCTAAGGAAATTGAAGAGGCATTTCAGAAAAAAGCGTTAATGTATGATAAAGCAGGCGAGGAACACTACAACACCATTTCCGCTTTTATCAAATCCATGAGAGCATCAAATACTGATAGTGCTTTGTATTATCTGGCCCGCATGGTTTCTGCCGGTGAAGACCCTTTATTTATAGCCAGAAGGATGGTGATTTTTGCATCAGAAGATATCGGTCAAGCTCAACCTACTGCTTTAGTTGTCGCCAATGAAGTCTTTAAAGCCTGTGAAACAATCGGATATCCCGAGTGCCAGATAAATTTGGCTCATGGCGTTGTTTATCTTTGCAATGCCAAAAAAGACCGCTCTTCATATGATGCATACTTTAAAGCGTTGGAGGATGTTAGAAAGTTTGGAAATTTGCCAATTCCCATGAAGATCAGAAATGCTCCGACTAAGCTTATGAAAGATCTAGATTATGGAAAAGGTTATGAAAAATATACAGATGAAGATTTATTACCGGAAAAAATAAAGGGTAAAAAATACTATATTCCTAAAGCCGGCTCCTAAGTGGTAAACTAATAAATTGTGGAAGAAATTGTCACAATTGATGGCCCTACATCATCCGGCAAAAATTCAGTCGGATTTTTGTTGGCTCAAAAATTGGGGTTTAAATATATTGATACCGGGATGATTTATCGGGCCGGCTGTTTGAAAATGCTTCAAAATAACGTACGGATAGATGATTTGGGAAAAATATTGGATATTTATAGAAATTTAAATGTAAGATTTGAAACAAATGACAACTGGAAAATGTTTTTGGATGATGATGATGTGAGCGATAAATTACATACCCCTGAGATTTCCAGATTAGTCTCGATAGTTTCCGCAAAACCAGAAGTAAGAGAAATCGCCAGAGTTTTGCAAAGGCAAGTGGCGAAGGGGGGCAAAATTGTGATGGGGGGACGGGATATTGGTTCGGAAATTTTTCCCAATAGCAAATTTAAATTTTTTTTAACTGCATCTGTTGAAGAAAGAGCAAGACGGAGATTTAACCAGCTTAAAAAAAATAATCCGTCAATCTCATATGGTGAAGTATTGCAGGATATAATAGACAGAGACAAACATGATAGTGAGCGGGCAGCATCACCTATGAGAATTCCCAAAGATGCAATTATAATTGACAATACAAATTTAAGTATAGAAGAAACTGTAAAACAAATGCTTGGCCACATTAGAAATTATGCATAATCTAAAAACTTTACCAAACGGTTTAACATTAATTACGATCAATTTACCTCATTTAGATTCTGTCACCACCCTTTTGGCAGTTGGCGCCGGCTCCAGATATGAAACTAAAAAAATAAACGGCATTTCCCATTTTTTGGAACACATGTTTTTTAAAGGTTCCAGAAAATTTCCAACAGCAGAACAAATTTCAACACTAATTGACGGGGTTGGTGCCATCAATAATGCAGCCACCAGTAAAGAAGTAACTTATTACTGGATAAAATCCGCAAGTACGCATATTGAGCTGGCATCAGATATTTTATCTTCAATGATTAAAGAATCTCTTTTATCAAAGACGGAGATCGAAAGGGAAAAAGGAGTAATTATAGAAGAACTTAGGATGTTGCGCGATATTCCGGCCCGTTTAATTTGGGATCTTTATGAGAGCTTGCAATTCGGAGATCAGCCTTTGGGCTGGGATTTAGGCGGAGATGAAAAAACCATCAGCTCATTCATAAGGGAGGATTTTGTTAGTTATATGGAATCTTTGTATTCGCCAAAAAACATGGCCTTGGTATATGCGGGTAAATTACCAAAAGATGTCGGAAAATTAGCAAAAAATTATTTTTCGGATATTCCTACAGGAACTCCGGTCAAATTTGTACCCTTTAAAAAAATAAAACAGTCTAAAGTGAAAATCAACATTTTTTATAAACAAACAGATCAGGCCAATTTAATACTGGGCGTGGAAGGATTTGACCGATATAATAATAAAAGATATACGGCTGATGTTTTGTCCGTAATTTTGGGAGAAGGTATGTCCTCAAGATTATTTATACAAGTAAGAGAACGAAGAGGTCTGGCTTACCGGGTTTCGGCCAGTTGTAATTCTTACTCGGATACAGGTACCTTTACCGCTTATGCAGGATTAAAACTGGAAAAAGTTTATGAGGGATTGGAGGTAATTTATGCAGAACTAATGCAAATGTCCGGTGAAAAAGTACCTGATGATGAGTTAAAAAAAGCCAAGGAGATGATCAGGGGTAGAATCGCTTTGCATAGTGAATCAACCAATTTTTTGGCGGAATATTTCGGGACTAATTTTATTTTGGAGCGCAAAATTGAGACATTTGATGAGTATTTAAAAAAAATAGATGCTGTGACTGTGGAGGATATACAATCCTTGTCAAAGGAACTTTTTGTTAAAAGTAAGTTTAATTTGCAGATCATTGGTCCCTTTAAAGAAACCAAAAAATTTGAGACAATATTTAAATAAGGTTATGAAACGATAAGATATGGCAACAGACCAGAGCTTGTTTGACAATGTCTTAAGTCGTCTAAAAAAGGCGGCTCAAATTTTAGAATTAGATGAGTCGGTTGTGCAGCTTCTATCTGCACCACAAAGAACTATTGCAGTTAATCTCCCCATAAAACTATCTTCAGGTGAGTTAAAAATGATTAAGGGTTTCAGGGTCCAATATAATAATTGGCTGGGTCCCTATAAAGGGGGTTTGAGATATCATGAGCAAGTTTCAGATGATGAAGCTCATCTTTTATCATTTTTGATGATGATTAAAAATGCGGTTATTAACATTCCCTTTGGCGGTGGGAAAGGAGGATTGCAGATTAATCCCTCCACTTTTTCTGAAGAGGAGCTGGAAAAAATAACCAGACAATTTACCCAAGCCCTCAGCCCCAATATCGGGCCTAAACTTGATGTACCAGCCCCGGATATCAATACAAACTCTAAAATTATGGGGTGGATAGCAGATGAGTATTCTAAAATCATAGGAAAAGAAGCAAAAGCAGTAGTAACAGGTAAATCTATTGAGGATGGTGGATCACAAGGCAGGGAAGAAGCCACAGGCATGGGCGGATTTTATGTGCTAGAAGAATTAGCAAAGAGATTAGGGCTTAAAAGACCTTTGACAGTTGCCATCCAGGGTTTTGGAAATGTCGGCTACAATATGGCCAGGATATTGTATGAGAATGGCTATAAAATTGTAGCTGTTTCAGATGTAAAAGGCGGGATTTATGATTCCAAGAACAAGGGTTTCAATATTGATCTTGTTAAGAAATGTAAGGAGGAAAAAGGATTCTTAGCCGGATGTTATTGTATTGGTTCAGTTTGTGATCTGGCAGAAAAATATGAAGATGGAGTGATTACTAATGAAGAATTGCTTGAGCTGGAAGTAGATATATTGATCCCCGCAGCTTTGGAAAATGTGATTACAAAAGAGACTGCTCCCAAAATAAAGGCCAAACTAATTTTTGAGATGGCCAACGGCCCTACGACGGCTGAGGCAGATGAAATTTTAAACAAAAAAAATATTCTGGTAGCGCCAGATGTGCTCAATAATGCGGGTGGAGTAACTGCTTCATATTTTGAATGGTTGCAAAACATGAATGGAGAAAGATGGTCTAAAGATGAGGTATTTGATAAATTAAAAGAGAAAATGACAGCAGCTTTTAATGAAATGTGGCAAATTTATGAAAGTAGAAAAGTTAATTTAAGAACAGCAGCTTATATTTCGGCTTTACAAAGATTAGTCAAGGCCAAGCCTCTTTTGTAACCTGCTCTTGATTTTCCAGGATAATAGAACTGATATAAAGGCAGTAATAATTCCTCCTAAAATATCTAAAGGGAAATGTACTCCTACATAAATTCTGGATAAACTGACCCATATTGCTAAAGCCAGAAAAAAGGAGGCCCATTTAGATTTATAAAAAAGATAAGCAAATGCAACCGCAAACACTAAGGAGGTATGGCGGGAAGGAAAGGATGCGTCTTCCTTATGGGTAATTAAAGGAGTGATGTCATAGGTGATAAAAGGGCGGGGTTCAACCAGGAATAGGTGTATGATTTTTATGATTATTACTGCTACAGGAAGTGAGAGGACTGCTAAAATTAAGGCTTTTCTTTCTTTGACCCCTCCTTTGAAGGCTAAAAGAATTATCAGTATAAAGGTAAGATAGATCACATATTCTGCTCCAAAGATCATCAGCTGATCTAAGATATTATTCTTATTATTCATGCTGAAGATTAGTAAAAACAAGCTGAGATTATCCATTAATGTATGGGAGAAAAACAATTAAACCCACAATCGCAGAAGTGATTGCTGCCACCAAAACTGCTGCTGCAGAAATATCTTTGGCAATCTTTGCCCCAGGATGCTTTGCCTGTATCAGATAATCTACCACTGCCTCAACTGCCGTATTAGTTAATTCTACAGAGATTACTAAACCAATCATGGTGATAATTATTATCCAGTCAAGTTGGGTAAGATTAAAATAAAATCCGGCAAATATCACAAGAAAGCCAATTATAAAATGGATCTTCAAGTTTGGTTCTTCTTTCAAGGCAGAAATAAAACCTTCAAAGGCATATTTAAAAGAGAGAATATGAAAGTTCTTAGACTCCATGAATTTTATTAGTATATGATACTTGACTCAAGATGTCTAATTAGTTATAGTAGGCTATGGGAAATCAAAAACCCAAATCTTTACATCTTGAAGATCATCCAAAAGAAAAGTGTGGCATCTTCGGAATTTTTGGTAAAGGTTTTGAAGCTTCAAGATTAGTTCATCCCGGGCTTTGGGCCTTACAACACAGAGGTCAGGAATCTTCAGGTATTGCATCTTCAGATGGTAAAGAGATCTATTTTCACAAAGGAATGGGACTTGTTTCCCATGTATTTTCAGAAGAAGATCTGAAAAAATTAAAAGGCTATTTTGCCATAGGCCACAACCGTTATTCTACATCAGGTGATTCAAAAATTGAGCATGCCCAACCAGTTATAGAAAAGTTAAAAAATGGAAATTTAATTGCTTTGGCCCACAATGGAAATTTACCATCCGTTAAGAAATTGCAGGAGTTTTTCCAAGCAAAGAAAATACCTGTTGAGGGCTTGAATGATTCAGAAATGATTGCCAAAGCTGTAGGGTTTTATATGTTTTCCGGGTTAGCTTTAGAGGAGGCAGTTAAAAAAGCCTACCCTTTATTTACAGGAGTATTCTGCTTACTAATTATGGCAAAAGGGAAAATTGTTGCCGTTAGGGACTCTTTTGGGATCAGACCTTTGTGTTTGGGGAAATTAAATGGAGGGTTTGTTGTTGCTTCAGAAACTTGCGCATTGGATATTATTGGGGCTAAATTTTTGAGGGAAGTCAAGCCCGGAGAGATAATTCTTATTGATGATAAAGGCTTAAGTAGTTTTCAAATAGAAAAAGGCACGCAAAAACTGGATGTGTTTGAGTTTGTCTATCTGGCTAGACCTGACAGCATTTTGATGGGGAAAAGCGTCGATCAAGTACGTCAAAATTTAGGAGAACAGCTTGCCTGGGAAAATGGCAATATTAAAGCAGATGTGGTAATTCCTGTGCCGGATTCCGCAATTCCTGCGGCTTTAGGTTTTTCAAGGAAATCAGGAATTCCTTTTTATCCGGGACTGATTAAAAATCGTTATATTCATAGAACTTTTATTATGCCCGAGCAGCATACCAGAAATGTGGGAGTAAGACTTAAACTCAATCCCATGCCACATATTTTAAAAGGTAAAAAAGTGATACTGATTGATGATTCAATTGTCAGAGGGACAACTTCAAAAGAAATTATTAAAATGTTAAGAAATGCAGGGGCAAGGGAAGTGCATATGCTGATTTCCTCTCCTCCTTATAAATACCCCGACTTTTATGGCATTGATACACCAAGACAGCAGGAGTTGATTGCTGCCAAAAAAACGGTTGCAGAAATAGCCGAAGAAATAGGGGTTAATTCATTGCATTATCTTTCATATGAAGGCTTGCTTAAAGCAGTTGGGCTTTCGGAAGATAGACTTTGCACCTCTTGTTTTACAGGTAAATATCCGGTAGATATAGGTGAGCGGGCAAAGGAGATCAGAAAAGTCACTTAAGATGAAAAGACTGGCAGTCTTAATTTCAAATGTAGGAGGGGGCACAAATCTTCAAGCAATCATTGATGGGGTAAAGTCAGGGAAAATTAATGCAACTATTGTGGCGGTGATAAGCGATACAACAGATGCCGCGGGGTTAAAAAGAGCAAAGAAACACAGACTGCCCATTAAGATGGTCCAAAAAAAGGAAGATCTTTTACAAACCTTAAAAAAGTTAAATCCGGATTATATCTGTTTAGCCGGATGGAGACAGATTATTTTGGATGAAGTTATAGACGCCTTTCCTAACAGAATCTTAAATACCCACCCAGGTTTAATTCCGGATACTATGGATGGAGTAGTTAAGAACCCGGATGGAACAGATGGCTTATGGAATAGAGGAAAACTAGCTGATAAAGCCATACAGAATTTTTTGGATAAAAAGTGCACTTATGCTGGTTGCACCAATCATTTTTTATCTAAAGAATTTGATTTTGGGAAAGTGTTAGGAAGATGTTTTGAAAAAATTAGAAAAGGAGATACAGTGGAGTCTTTGTATACCCGACTAAAAGTAGAAGAAAATAAGTTATATGTTGATGTTTTGGTACGGCTTTGTACCAATTATTCGAATAATCGAACAAAAACAGTGTTGATTACAGATGGAGGTGGGAGAGGGGCAGCTTTAGTTGATAAATATGGACAAAGTGAGCATGTGGGAAAAATTTTGGTGGTGCCGGGGAATGATTTGATGCAAATTAATACCAAAAAGCAAGTTGTCACCTATCCTCATTTAAAAACCACTTCAGTTGCTGAGATTTTAGAAATTTGTCAAAAAGAAAAAGTGGATCTGGTAGATGTGGCTCAAGATAATGCAGTAGAGGCAGGATTGGTGGATGAGCTTTTGAAAAATGGTACTCCAGTTTTTGGACCCACAAAACTTGCAGGACAGATTGAGTGGGATAAAGCCTGGGCCAGAGATTTTATGAAAAAATATAATATTCCATCGCCAAAGTTTTACACTTTTACATCTGCAAAAGAAGGCATTAAATTTGTTAAAAAAATTGAGGATGAAGGCCGAAACCGTGAGCGGGGATCAAATCGGTGGTTTATTAAAGCATCAGGATTGGCAGAAGGAAAAGGAGCAATTCCTGCAAGTAGTAGCAGTGAAGCAATAGCAGCAATTAAAGAAATGGGGCAGTTTGGAAAAGCTGGCGAAACATATCTTATAGAGGAATGGTTAATGGGGGAAGAATTTTCTGCATTTGCTCTTTGTGATGGTAAAGACTGCAAAATAGTAGGATTTGCTCAAGATCACAAAAGAGTAAATGATGGAGATAAAGGGCCAAATACCGGAGGAATGGGATGTGTTTCCAATCCACTTGTTGTGGACACAAAAATTAAAAAGCAGGTTGAAGAAATTTTTGGCAAAGTCATGAAAGGTATGAAAACAGAAGGTAGGCCGTATAAAGGAGTTTTATATTTGGGTGGGATGGTCGTTAATGGAGATGTATACATTATTGAGTTTAATGCCAGATGGGGAGATCCGGAAGCGCAAGTCATTATTCCCTCTATTAAAAATGATTTTACTGAAATTGCCGATGCCATAATTTTTGGAAAATTAAAAAGTTTGGAAATTGATATTGATAAAAAAGTAAGGGTTGTGGTTGCAGCAACTGCAAAAGGTTACCCCACAGACTATCCATCTGTTAAGGGTAAAAAAGTGTTTGGAATAGAAAGAGTAAAAAAAATGGGAATAAAAATTTATGGAGCAGGGATAAAAAAAATTAATATGGATTATGTAGTAAATGGCGGGAGAGTTTTATATATAGTGGGAGAAGGTAAAGATGTGATGGAGGCAAGAGAGAAAGCATATAATGCTATGAAGTTAATAAGTATTGAAGGGGATAATTTACATTATAGAACAGATATTGGATGGAGAGATTTAGAAAGGAGGAGAAAGTCTAAATGACTTTCGAGTAAAATGATCTATAAAGTCAGGGTTGCAGATAAAAATTCAAGAATAGAAAAAATTAAAGTTTATAGACTGGAAGGAATTAGCCTGGAAGAAACAAAACTTTTGGCGGAAACACTTTTATCAGAGTCCATAACCCAGACTTATTCAATCAATAAACCACTAACTTATGAGGAAGTTATAGAAGTTGCTTATAAACCAGGAGTTATGAATCCAGAAGTAGGATCTATTCTAAAAGCTGCTGACGATTTGGGGATAAAACTTATTGCAGCTGATTCCTCTCATGAATATATTGCTTCCAATGTTGACAGGACAAATCTCTACAACCCTTTAATTGAATATGTTGTTAAAGAACAACCCAAAACGTTAGTTATTAAAGGAACTTCTGGAAAAACTAAAGTGATTGAGATTAGAAAAATGACGGGGGATCAATTGCAAAACATTTCAAAGGATAAATTATTTTTAAATATTGATGAAATGAAAGTTATTCAAAATTATTTTACAAAAATAAAAAGAGATCCAACAGATTTGGAACTGGAAACTTTAGCCCAAACTTGGAGTGAGCATTGTGCACACAAAACCTTTAAAGCCAAACTAATTATTGATGGACAGGAAAAAGAACCTTTATTTACCAGACTTAAAAAAGAAGCCTTGAAACATAAGAAAAATATAGTTTCTGCTTTTGTGGATAATGCCGGGGTAATGGATTTCTACGCTGGTTGGGCTATTAATGGAAAAGCAGAAACTCATAATGCCCCATCAGCTATTGAACCTTATGGGGGAGCCATGACCGGATCAGGGGGAGTTTTCAGAGATGTGGTGGCAACCGGACAGGGAGCCAAAGCTGTTGTTTCAACAGATATATTTTGTTTAGCTCCACCTGATATGGATAAGGATAAACTGCCTGCCGGAACGCTTCCCCCTGACTATATTTTAAAAAAGGTTGTTTCTGCTGTCAGAGATTACGGCAACAGAGTAGGCATCCCGACAAATAACGGATCATTTCATTTTCATGATGATTTCAGGGCTAAGCCAATTGTACTGGTGGGAGCTTATGGAATTTTACCTAAAAGCAAAGCTAAAAAAGAAGAACCAAAAGTCGGTGATGTAGCAGTTGTTATTGGAGGAAGGACAGGAAGAGATGGGATTCATGGTGCCACATTTTCATCCGCGGAAATGTCTGATAGAACAATAGAAGTTAATACTACAGCTGTCCAAATAGGAAATGCCATTGAGGAGAAAAGAACTTTTGATGCTATTTTGGAAGCCCGTGATAAAAATTTAATCAGGGCAGTTCAGGATTTAGGAGCCGGTGGATTTTCTTCAGCCATTGGTGAAATGGGAGCAGAAACTGGAGTTACAGTTCATCTGGAAAAAGCACCCTTAAAATATCAAGGTTTATCTCCCTGGGAAATCTGGGTGTCAGAATCACAGGAAAGAATGTTAATAATTTTGCCCCCCAAAAAACTTAAACAGTTTTTAGATATTTGTAAAAAATATAATGTGGAAGCAACTGAAATAGCAGAGTTTGATGGAAGTAAAAGACTTCAGGTGTATTTTAATAAAGAAAAGATTGGAGATTTGGAAATGAATTTTCTTTACGGTGGATTACCACAGCGTACAATGCGTGCAACTCATGTTCAGGTCGCACCTTCGTTAAGGTCGCACCTGAACATGCCGATGATAGAAGAAGAGTGGATAAAACTATTAGAAAAAACACTATCTCATGGGGATGTGAATTCTAAGGAGCCGATTTTGAGAATGTATGATCATACTGTTCAAGGAACAAATGCATTACCTCCTTTTGCAGGAGTTGGTATGGATGGACCCCAAGATGCCGCAGTTATAAAACCAATTTTAGAAAAAGATTATGGACTAGTGGTATCACACGGACTTAATCCTAGATTAACAATGCAGGATGCCTATTTGGGGACTATTTGGTCTGCAACGGAGGCAATCTCAAATTATGTGGCTGTTGGAGGAGATTACAAAAATGCATCTTTGATTAATAATTATATCTGGCCGTATCCAGATGAAGAATGGTTAGGGAAGTTAGACATGGCAGTAGATGCAGTTTGTGATTTTATGAAGGCTTTAAAGATTCCTGTAATTTCAGGCAAAGACAGTTTGTCTGCCACATACCGTGGATCTGATGGAATAGTCATACATAGTCCTGCCACCCTTTGTATGTCTGTTTTTGGAAAAATACCGGATGTTAAAAAAACAGTGTCTTCTGATTTTAAAAAGGTGGGATCAACAATAGTATTGGTGGGAAAACAAGATTTGGAAGAAGAAAGTGTACCAAAAGTGGATTTAAAGTTATTGCCAAAAGTTTTGGAAAAAATACATCAGGCCATTGTTAACGGTAAAGTTTTGTCCTGTCACGATAGCTCTGAGGGAGGATTAATAACTGCTATTTTTGAAATGTGTGTTGGTGGAAACTGTGGAGCTAGTATTAAGGCGAAGGCAAATGAGTTACTTAATGAAACTGCAGGATGTTTTATTGCAGAAGTGGAAGATGAGGCAATTGCTAAAAAATTATTTTCAGGAGCACCTTACCAAATTTTAGGAAAAACTATTAAAGAAGAAAAACTGGCAGTCGACGGATTGTTTACAGCTGATATGGACAGGCTACAAAAAGCATGGCAAAAACCTATGAAGGAGATATTTTCATGAAAGTCAATGTTTGCATACTACAATCTGATGGGACTAATTGTGACAATGAACTTTTTTACGCATTCAAAAAGTTTGGCGGAAATCCGCAGTTTGTTCATATAAATGAATTAAGGAATAAGTCTCAGATTTTGAAAAACTTTCATATTCTTGCATTGCCCGGAGGATTTTCTTATGGGGATGATGTGGCCACCGGAAAAATTTGGGCCATAGAATTAATGAGTTTTCTAAAAAAGGAGATTGAAAATTTTAGAAAAAAAGGTGGGTTAATCATGGGTATTTGTAACGGGTTTCAGGTTTTAATAAGAACCGGACTTTTGCCTTTTGGAAATCTGGGAGAAATGGATGCTATCCTTGCCCCTAATGATAGCGGACATTTTGAATGCAGATGGGTAGATTTAAAAACAGAAAAAAGTAAATGTGTATTTTTAAAAGGTAATTATAATATTGGACATTTTGCAGTTAATCATGGCGAGGGTAAGTTTTTTACCAGCAATGAAACAATTAAAATAATTGAACAATCTGGTCTGGTTGCTTTTAGATATGTTGATGATCAGGGAAAGCCAACCCAAAAATATCCGGGAAATCCAAATGGATCCTTAAATGCTATTGCCGGAGTAGTTGATCCAACAGGCAGAATTTTCGGCATGATGCCGCATCCTGAAAAATTTGTGGATATAACCCAATTTTCTAACTGGCGTAGAGAAAAAATTACCAAACCGCACGGAGCTTTTATATTTGAAGATATGATAAAGTTTGTAAAGGAGGAGAAATAACACCTGTCATCCCGGACTTGATCCGGGATCTATAAAATAAAAGATAATTAGATTCCTGCCTTCGCAGGAATGACAATGAAAAATATATGATTATATTAGTAGATTTTGGATCACAAACTGCACATTTAATTGGCAGACGTTTAAGAGATCATGGTGTTGAGGTTAAAATTATAGATCCAGAAGATGCCCTTTTGGAAATTGAAAAAAGTAAACCTAAGGGAATTATTTTTTCCGGAGGGCCAGCATCTGTTTACGCGGATGGTGCTCCTACTATTGATAAAAAAATCTTTACTTTAGGAATTCCCATTTTGGGGATTTGTTACGGCTGGCAGATAACGGCTCATCTTTTGGGAGGAAAAGTAGTTGGGGGCCATAAAGAATATGGTCCGGCTAATCTGACAATAATGAATGAAGAAGGTATTCTTTCCAGAGTTGAAAACAATTCTATTGTTTGGGTTAGTCACGGTGATACTGTTGTGACCATGCCCAAAGGCTTTACATATTTAGGGGAAACAGATTCTGTTGAAGCAGCAGCTGTAGCAGATCTTAAAAGTAAGATTTTTGGGATGCAGTTTCATCCTGAAGTGGATCATACTGTTTTCGGTACACAAATACTTATTAACTTTGCCCAAAATATTTGCGGAGAAAAAATTTCCAAGCAAACAATTAATATTGATCAGATTATTGAAGATATAAAACAGAAAGTGAGAGGAAACAGAGTTATCTGTGCAGTTTCCGGGGGAGTGGATTCAACAGTGACAGCAACATTAATCGGCAGAACCATTGGTAAAAATTTATACCCCATTTATATTGAAAGTGGACTAATGAGGATTGGGACAAAAGAGGAAGTTTTAAATATTTTCCGAAAACACCTGGGTATTACTCCGATTATTGTTGAGGCAAAAAAGGAATTTCTTTCTGCTCTAAAAGGTATCATAGATCCCGAGGAAAAGAGAAAAACCATCGGTGCTCTTTATATTATGCTTTTTGAGAAAGAGGCCAAAAAATTAAAAGGAGTAAAGTTTCTGGCTCAAGGGACAATTTATTCTGATGTGATTGAAAGCAAGGGAACCAAAAAAGCAGATAAGATTAAATCTCACCATAATGTTGGGGGGTTGCCGGATCAGATGAATCTTGAACTGCTGGAACCTTTGAGAAATTTTTATAAAGATGAAGTTCGACTCATTGGTGAAAAGCTTGGCTTACCAAAAGACGTGGTGTATAAACAAGTTTTTCCCGGACCCGGACAGGCAATTAGAATTATTGGCGAGGTAAATGAGGAAAGACTTAATCGTCAACAAGCAGCAGATGCCATAGTTTTGGAGGAAATTAAAAAGGCAAATCTTTATGATAAGGTTTATATGAGTTTTACTATATTAACTGATACCAAAAGCACGGCAGTTAAAGGTGATGAGCGGGCTCACTTGGAAGTTGTGGCATTAAGAATTATTGAATCCAAAGATGTAATGACTACTGTTTGGTCCAGAATCCCTTATGATATTTTGCAAAAAATCTCCTCCAGAATTGTCAATGAAGTCCCGGGAATTTCCAGAGTGGTTTATGACATCACCACCAAACCCCCAGCCACTATGGAGTGGGAATAGTACTGTATCGTACTATTTTGTAAATTGTAATTACTCATTGACATTTTCTTCGATTATTCGAATAATTGGTATAGAATGGGTAGAGTATCCAAGAGAAAGATAGATCCGGAAATTGAAGAAAGAATTTTTGAAATATTCTGGGATTATTTGGCAACTTTGAGAAAACCAGAAGACATTCATGAATTTTTAGTAAGTCTTTTATCTTTCACTGAGCAAGTCATGATAGCAAAAAGGCTGGCCATTGCCGTACTTTTAAATCGTGGCTATAATTACGAAGAAATAGATCAGAGTCTAAAAGTTTCCAAGTCGACAGTGGGAACTGTACATAAACAAATTTTAATTGGAGCACCAGGATATAAGAAAGCAATTGATAGAATTTCCAAGAGAGAAAAATTAGAAGGTTTTTGGAATAATTTAGAGGAAATAATGATTAAATTATCAGGGCCAAAAAGATATGGATCCATGAGTTGGGAACAGAAAAGTAAACAGGGAAAGATTTTGGTAAAGCGCGAAAGAAAATTATCTGCCCTTTAATTTTCGATTATTCGAATAATTGGTACAAAAAATATAGCCATTATAAATTTACTAACAAACCCCCGGCAACTATGGAATGGGAATAAATTATCCTTACTAATTTCAAAAATATAAGAAATTTGACAAAAAAGTAAGTCATTATGATATAATATATGTATGAACTTAACTACAACCCTTACTTCTAAATCTCAAATTACCATCCCTAAATCTGTTAGGGAAAAGCTGGGTTTGAAAACAGGAACCAAGATCGATATTTTCCCCATACCAGATGGTGGTTTTGTAGGCAGGCCTAAGAGAAAATCTAATATTATGAAATTTGCAGGAGATCTAGCTCATTTAGACGATGGTAGATCTTGGAAAGAGATCAGAGAAGAAGCTGAAAAATTAGCAGTTGAGGAATGGATTGCAGACAAACGTCCCTATGATAAAAACCGTAGCCGTTGATACTAATGCTCTATTAGATTACCGCTTAAAAAGGCAGCCCGGTTTTGAGAGAATACGACAATTGTTTAAAGATTGTTTAAACAAGAAATCCAGAATACTTATTCCCGATATTGTGTTTCCAGAAGTGGAGTGGGTATTACGATCTTTCTATAAACAACCCAAAGACTTAATTCTTAATTTTTTGGAGGAATTAATAGTTTTGGAAGGAGTAATTCTCGAGAATAAGTTAGATATAGAACAAGCTTTAAAATTTTTCAAATACTCCAATCTTAAATTTACAGACTCAATAATTTTAGCTCAAATACAAAGAATTAAACCAGATGAATTTTTGACTTTTGATGAAAACTTACAGAAGTTTTATCATAATTATTAATAACCAACAAACCCCCAGCCACTATTGAGTGGGAGTAGGTGGAGGAGCTACGCTGATTTGATGATCTTTAATAAAATCATCTAAGACTCCATTAATTATTACAGCTTCATTCTGTGCCATCTGATTTACTGGTCTAATTTTAGAGCTATAGAAAGTAGATGTTTTCTGTGGATGTTGAGGATCTCGATTATAGGAGATTTGAAGTTGGTAAGTTTGATCAAATCCAAATTCAGTACGTATAATTGTACTTGCTTCATGGTCATCCTCTTCCGCATATAATAAAGCTGGTGATATAGCTATAGAATATCCTTTTGATTGACCTTCGGGATCTACACCGAACCAATATTTATCCTCAATTATTACTTTCCCCCCTTCATCTACCTGATCTGTCTCCTCTCCTACAGGAAGCCTTCCATTTTGTTGCATCCAATCTCTCACTAAGTTAGCTTTTTGAATTAATTCCGTTGACCCTTCTTCGGTAATTAGCATCTCCGATCGAGCCAGTTTATTGGAATCCATACCAAAGAGCGCATCTGCTATAAGTTTTATACCTTCATCTGATGATTCTGGGCCAAAAACATCTTTAATGGTTTGTATTCTTTGATCTTCAGTCCCCAATAATGAACGAAGTGCAGTTTCTCTAGAAAGCCGAGTATATATTCCTTCCACCTCTTTTTGAGATTCTTCAGCCATTATAATTAGTTTATCTTAAGAGGAATTATTTGTCAATAAAGCTTTATATATTCATCTCTAGCTGGGCCGGTGGAAACAATTTTAACAGGAACTCCTAAGAATTTCTCTATGAATTTTATATAATTCTGGCAGTTTTTTGGTAATTTTGAAAACTTGGTAATTCCGGCAATTTCTTCTTCCCAACCTGGAAGAGTTTTATATATTGGGGTAAGAGTAGATAATTCATTATAACCACAGCTAGAGTATGGAATGGATTTTCCATTTAATTTATATCCCACACAAACTTTAATTTCTTTGAGACCCGAGAGGATATCTATTTTGGTAATTGCTATTTCTGTTACCCCGCAAACTTCCACAGCAAATTTAACAGCCTCTAAATCCAACCAGCCAATTCTTCTAGGTCTACCGGTAGTTGTTCCAAATTCTCTACCTTTTTCTCTAATTTCATCTGCTAATTTTTCATGGAGTTCTGTGGGCAGTGGTCCGCCACCGACTCTGGAGGTATAAGCTTTAACAACACCAATCACCTGATTTATTGACTGAACTGGCACTCCGGATCCAATATTTACAGCACCTGTTATAACATTAGATCCAGTAGAATATGGATATGGAGAAAAATCTATGTCCAACATTGCTCCCTGAGCGCCCTCCATTAAAACTGTCTTGCCATCTATTATGGCTTTACTTAATAAAAGATAAGTATCAGTGACATAGGGCAGAATTATTTCTCTTAAATCTTTTAATTTTACTAATTCCTCTTTAATATTAATTTCTGAAACATTAAAAGTTTTTAAAATTTTATTTTTAATATTTACCTGAAAAGTAAATTTTTCTACAAATAAATCCCAATTTAAAAGTTCATAAATTCTGATACCGTTATAACTGACTTTGTCTGCAAGGCACGGTCCGATTCCTCTTACGGTTGTACCTAGTTTATTTTTTTCTCTGGCATTTTCATATGCCAAATCCAAAGCTTTATGGTAGGGCATAATTAAGTGACATCGGTCAGAAACATACAGTTTATTTCTCAAATTAACCCCGTCTTCTTGCAGCATTTTAATTTCCGAGACTAAAACTTCCAGATCAACAATTACTCCATTAGCAATAACACCTACTGTTTTTGATTGTAAAATTCCGGAAGGGATCAAGTGAAAAGGATATTTTTTACCATCAACAATTACTGTATGTCCTGCATTGTTACCACCATGGAATCTAACAGTATAGTCTGAATTTTCTGAAAGAAGATCAACAATCTTCCCTTTGCCTTCATCACCCCATTGTGTTCCAATAATGACAGATACCATATGATAGAGGTGAGTGTAGCAGATTTTTTTGACATTTGGTAGTATTTTTAATATAATAGGTTATGGGAATCAAAAACTATACCATTGTTACATTGGGTTCTCACTCCGCCTTACAAATCCTCAAAGGGGCCAAAGATGAAGGATTTAAAACTGCTGTTGCTGCAACACCTGATCGGCTTCCGCTTTATTCAAACTACAATAATTTTATTGATGAAATTTTAACTATTTCTAAATGGTCTGATTTTCCAAAGTTAGAAAAAAATCTAATTAAAAGAAACTCCATCATTATTCCACACGGATCATTTGTAGCTTATTTAGGCATGGATGAGAATAAAAAAATGAAAGTCCTTTATTTTGGAAACAAACAAGTTTTGGATTGGGAAGAAAACAGAAAAATGCAAAGAGAGTGGATGGAAAAAGCAGGTATTAAAGTTCCCCATAGATTTAGAAAAGGAGACAAAATAGACAGACCTGTGATTGTTAAATCATACGGGGCGGCCGGAGGGAAAGGATATTTTGTGGCCAGAAACCAAAAAGAATTTGATGAAAAATTAAAAACCTATGATCAGGAAAGATTTATGGTGCAGGAGTATGTGATTGGAGTACCGGTTTATTTTCATTTCTTTTATTCCCCCTTAACTAAAAAAGTCGAGTTAATGAGTGTTGATAAAAGATATGAAACAAATGTGGATTCTTTGGGAAGGATTCCTGCTAAAAATCAAAAGGGATTAAATATCGAACCATCATTTGAAGTGGTGGCCAATATCCCAATGGCAGTCAGGGAATCAATGGTGGCAGTTGCTGTTGAGATGGCAGAGTCTGTGATCAAGACTTCCCGGAAATTGATCCCTCCCAAAGGACTTTTCGGCCCATTCTGTCTGGAAACAATTATTACCTCAACTGAAGAAATCTATATTATAGAAATTTCTGCCAGAATTGTGGCAGGAACTAATTGTTTTATAAATGGTTCGCCGTACACCTATCTTAATTATGATGAACCAATGTCAACTGGAAGAAGAATAGCTCGTGAGATTAAGAATGCAATTTCGCAGAATAAGTTAAAGGAGGTATTAGATTAAGGTATGTTCTCGCTAATCGCTCGAACAATAAGAATATTTTATTCTTCGAACAAAGTGAGAAGTTACTATAAAAACAAAAACTATGAATAATTACACGATAGCTGTACTGGGTTCCCATTCTGCTTTAGATGTTTGCAGAGGCGCCAAAGATTTAGGATTTAAAACTTTGGTAATTGTCCAAAAAGGCAGGGATAAAACTTATGCAAAATATTTCAAAAGTAATGGGAAATTAGGCTGTGTTGATGAAGTATTGGAGCTGGATAAATTTAGCGATATCTTAAGTGAAAAAGTTCAAAAAGAACTTCTTAAAAGAGATTGTATTTTTGTTCCACACAGATCTTTTGAAGTTTATATTAATGATTACAATGCAATTGAGAAAAAATTCAAAGTGCCGATGTTTGGAAACAGATTTTTATTAAAAATTGAGGAGCGGGGAGTAAAACCCAATCAGTATGATTTATTAGACAGCGCAAAAATAAGATATCCAAAACAATTTAAAAACCCAAAAAATATAGATCGCATTGTTCTAGTAAAAGTTCAAGAAAGAGAAAGAGGTTATGAAAGAGCTAATTTTGTAGCAAAAGATTTAAAAGAATTTGAGAAAAAAGCAAAAGAAAAAATGGAAAGAGGAGATTTTACAAAAGAACAGTTAGATAGGGCAGTTATAGAAGAATTTATCGTGGGTGTACAAATCAATTTTAATTTCTTCTATGATCCCCTTAATAATAGATTAGAACTTACAGGAACAGATACTAGACGACAGACTAATCAAGAGGGAGTTATGCAATTAACTAAAGAATTGATAGACGCTTATTTGGAAAGTGGTGGAATAATCAAATATGAAGAAGCAAGTCACACTGCGGTTACAGTCTTGGAATCTTTATTAGAAGATGCTTTCAGTATAGGTGAAAGATTTGTTAAAGTAACCAAAGAACTATATAAACCAGGGGTAATTGGTCCATTTGGTTTACAGACCATGATAATTCCAGGGCCACCTAAAAAGGAGATAATTGTTTTTGATGTTTCCCCCAGAATGCCGGGGAGTCCGGGAATTTTTTCCACACCGTATAGTGGTTACCTTTTTGGACAAAATATTTCTATGGGAAAAAGAGTTGCTATGGAAATAAAAGAGGCAATTGAGAGAGGAAAACTAAATAAAATCCTAACATGATAATTTATACCAATTATTCGAATAATCGAACATGAAAGATAAAAGATTTGCATTAATAAGCGTTTTTGATAAAAAGGGAATTTCAGAATTTGCAAAAATTCTGCAAAAATTAGGCTACAAAATTATCTCTACAGGCGGAACATATGAGACTCTTAAAAAAGATGGAATAGAAGTAACCCCAATTGAGGAAATAACAGGAAATCCCAGAGAATCTTTTGACGGCAGAATGAAAACTATTTCTTTTCAGATAGAATCAGGAATTTTATTTGACAGAAAAAATAAATCACATGTTGATCAAGCGAAAAATTTGGGAGTTCCACAAATTGATGTGGTGGTCTGCAACCTTTATCCGTTTGAAGAAAAGCCATCTATTGAAACAATAGATGTGGGGGGGCCGACTATGATTCGGGCTGCTGCTAAAAATTATGAAAATGTTTTAGTTGTAGTTAGCCCGGAGGATTATGGGAGATTGGGAAAATTGATGGAGATTGGGGAGATTGGGGAAAAAGAAAGAGGGGAGCTTGCAGCAAAGGCTTTTTATCATTTATCTTTTTATGATTCTCAAATTGGCAATTATTTCTCTAAAGAGAGATTTCCTAAGGAAGTAACTATACCTTTAAGAAAAACCAATATTTTGCGCTATGGTGAAAATCCACATCAGGAGGGGGCTTTATATTTAATGCCAAAAACTAATTCGCCCTTGGCTAACTTGAAGCATCTTTGGGGAAGGGAATTATCCGGCACCAATGTCGGAGATATTTATTCAGGGTTGGAAACAGTCAGGCAATTTAAAGAAAGTGCAGCTTGTGTAATTAAACATTTAAGCCCTTGTGGAATAGCAACAGGGAAAGATGCAGAAGAAGCATTAGACCTTGCAGTGAAAGCAGACCCGGTTTCAGCATTTGGTGGAGTAATGGTAATAAATAAAAAAATGGATGAGGCAGCTGCCAGAGTTATTGCTACTTTTAAAAATGAAAAGATGGGCAATGTGGATATTGTGGCAGTACCGGAAATTACGGACGGAGCTTTAGAACTTTTGAAAAAGGTCAGGAAAAGTATGGGAGTTTATACTTTCGGAGAGATTCCACAAAAAAGATCTGAAAAATGGGATCTTAAATATTTTGCCGGAGCAGTATTACTCCAAGACTTTGATGATGACGTAGAAAAAAGTTTTAAAGATTGGACAGTAGTGACCAAAAATAAACCTACTGAAAAACAATTAGAGTTAATGAAATTTGGATTTAAAGCAGTTAAAAGCGTGAAATCAAATTCAGTATTAGTGGTAGATTCTGATATTCCAATGACACGGGGAATCGGTTCAGGCCAAACATCCAGAATCGGGGCAACCAGGATTGCATTAGAACAGGCAGGAGATTTTGCAAAAGATGCTATATTAATATCAGACAGCTTTTTCCCGTTTGATGATAGTGTGAGATTGGCTGGACAATATGGAATAGCGGCAATTTTAGAGCAAGGAGGATCTGTAAATGATCAAGCATCAATGGATACGGCAAACGAGTTAGGAATAGCGATGGTATTTTCCGGAAGGAGGGCATTTAGACATTAAAAGAATGTCAAAACTATGAAGGACGCGGATTACACAAAATACACCTCACCTTTCAGTTGGAGGTATGGATCAGAGGAAATGAGAAGAATATGGGCTGAGGAAAACAAATATAGGTTATGGAGAAAGATCTGGGTGGAGTTGGCAAGAGCACAAAGCAAAGAGGGATTAGTTGGGAAAGAAGAATTAGAGGATTTGGAAAAACATCAGGAGGATCTGGATATAGAAAGAATTTGGGAAATTGAAAAAGACGTAAGACATGATGTGGTATCAGCCATAAAAGAGTTTGCAGAAAAAGCAAAAGTAGGGGGAGGAAAAATTCACCTTGGGGCAACTTCCATGGATATCTCGGATAACACAGAGATACTGAGGACGAAAGAGTCGCTGAGAATAATAGAGGATGAGTTAGTTAAACTACTTCAGGTATTCGGTGAAAAAATTGAAAAGTATGCTGATTTTCCCTGCATGGGCTATACCCATCTGCAACCAGCTGAACCCACCACTTTGGGATACAGATTTGCCTTTTATGCTCAAGATTTATTAATGGATTTAGAGTTATTAAATTTTGTTAAAAAGAATTTAAAGGCTAAAGGAATGAAAGGAGCAGTGGGAACATCTGCCTCTTATGTAAAACTTCTAGGAGAAAAGGCAGAAAAGATGGAGGAGGAAGTATTAGATGGGTTAGGAGGATTAGAAGCATATGAGATAACAAACCAGACCTCTCCCAGAAAAATTGAAGTTTGGTTGGGAAACTTACTTTCATCAATTGCCCAATCTTTATATAAATTTGCTTTTGATTTAAGAATCATGCAATCACCTATGTTTGGTGAATGGGCAGAGAGTTTCGGAGAAAAACAGGTTGGTTCATCTGCTATGCCGTTTAAGAAAAATCCAATAAAAGCTGAACAGATTTGCTCTCTGGCAAGACTGGTTGTAAATCTTTCCAGAACTTCCTGGGATAATGCCTCCCACATGCTTTTGGAGCGAACTTTAGATGATTCAGCAAATAGAAGAGTGGCTATCCCGGAAATATTTTTGGCATTAGATGAGATGCTGACATCAGCTGTAAAGATTGTTGATGGGCTTACGATAAACGATAAACAAATAACAAAAAACCTCAATGCTTACTGGCCATTTTCTGCCAGTGAGGGGATAATTATTGAGGCAGTCAAACAAGGTGCAGACAGACAAAAAATGCATGATGTGTTAAGAGAAATTTCCATGAAAGCTTGGGAAGCAATCCAGGAAGGTGGAATAAATCCTATGGAAGATTTATTAACCAGCAATCCGGAAATTGGAAAATACTTAAAGAGTGCACAAGTTGATACCTTACTTGATGTCAAAAATCATACAGGTAATGCAGCAAAAAAAGCTTTGACAATTGCGGCTCGGATTGATAAATTAACGTAAACCATGAGCAAAATACTTATTATCTCTGCATCTGATTCTGATTTAGACATCATGAAAGAAGCTGGGGAAATACTGGAAGAATTTGGCGTGGAATATGAATTAACTATCTCATCAGCCCACAGATCTCCTGATAGAACTGTGAAACTGGTGGAAGAGGCATATACAAACGGAGTTAAGGTAATAATTTGCGGAGCAGGCCTGGCTGCTCATTTGGCTGGGGTAGTGGCAGCTCATTTTCCATTACCTGTTATTGGCATTCCACTTAAAAAAGCAGGGTCAGGAGGATTAGAGGGATTAGATGCGCTTCTTGCAACAATGCAAATGCCTCCGGGAATTCCTGTTGCTACAGTTGGGATAAATAATGTTAAAAATGGCGGACTTTTGGCAGTACAAATTTTGGCAACTTCAGATAAAAATTTGGAAAACAAGTTAGCGGATTATAAAAAAAAGCTGGCAGAAGGGGTGGAGCAAAAAGCTGAAGAATTGGTAAAATGAGCAATGTGCTAAAGACAGTAAATCTTACAGGTTTTGGTAAAAAGTACAGCGGTAAGGTCAGGGATTACTATCTAATTGATGGGAAAAGAATATTAATTACCACGGATCGAATTTCCGCATTTGATGTTATTTTAGGATATATTCCATACAAGGGTGCTGTTTTGAATTCACTGTCCGCATTTTGGTTTGGAAAAACTCAAGATCTTGTGGACAATCACATGATTGCTGTACCAGATCCTAATGTGATGGTGGTTAAAAATACCAGGCCCATTCCAATTGAGATGGTGGTGAGAGGTTATATTACAGGAGTCACTGGCACTTCAATTTGGGGGTCTTATGAAACAGGCGAAAGGGTAATTTATGGAATTAAATTTCCGCAAGGTCTAAAGAAAAATCAAAAATTACCAAAACCCGTTATTACTCCTACCACAAAAGCAGAAAAAGGACACGATGAAAGGCTAACTGAAAAAGAGATTTTACAAAGAAAGATAGTGTCTCCGAAGTTGTGGAAACAAATGAAAAAGGCATCACTAGATCTTTTTGCGTATGGAACAAAGATTTGTGAAAAGGTTGGAATAATTTTGGTAGATACAAAGTACGAGTTTGGGCTTTTGGATGGAAAACTGGTATTAATAGATGAAATACATACCCCTGATTCATCGCGTTTTTGGGTTAAAGAATCTTATCAGGAAAGATTCTCCCAAGGATTAGAGCCGGAAAATTTTGATAAAGAATTTTTAAGAATTTGGTATGTGGAACATGGGTATAAAGGTGAGGGTAAATCACCGGTGATGCCGCTTGGTTTACAAAAGGCAGTTTCCGAAAGATACATCAAAATTTATGAAAAAATAACCCGAGAGAAGTTTAAAAAATTCAAATATCCTGTTGATGAAAGAATTAGGAAAAACTTAAGGAATATTGTATAATTTAAGGATAACCTTTATGGGTAATGATAATGGTTTTGTACTTTTAACAGGAACTGCAAATTTAGGTCTTGCCAAGGACATTGCCAAAGTTTTGGGAAAAAATGCTGATGAGACAGTGACCACTTTTGCAGATGGCGAGAAAAGAATTATCATCCCGGAAAACTTAAGGAAACGGGATGTTTTCATAATTCAACCAACATGTCCTCCTGTTAATGATAATTTAGTGGAGTTATTTTTGATTATTGATGCTGCCAAAAGATCATCTGCTTCTGAGGTTTCTGCAATTATTCCTTATTTCGGATATTCCAGACAGGACAGAAAAGACAGGCCAAGAGTTCCTATCAGTGCCTCGATTATTGCCCGGCTGATTGAATATGCCGGGGCAGACAGAATTGTGACTGTGGATATTCATAGCGAGCAGGAACCGGGTTTTGTGGAAATTCCTTGGGATAATTTATATGCCTCTTACTCTTTCCTGCCGGTTTTGCAAAAAACTTTTCCTAAAAATTTAGTAGTTGCATCACCTGATAAAGGAGGAGTTTTAAAGGCTACTTTTTATGCAGATTTATTAAATGCTGACGGCATAGCAATAGTTTATAAGGAAAGAGATACCCAAAAGGTAAATGAATCTAAGGCTTTGGATTTGATTGGAGAGGTTGAGAATAAAGATGTCTTAATTGTTGATGATATGATCGATACTGCCGGCACAATTTGTGAGGCGGCAAAACTGCTCAAGACTAAAGGAGCTAAAAGTATCTGCGTTGCTGCAACTCACGGACTTTTTTCAGATCCTGCCGTCAAAAGAATTGAAGAGGCAAATTTTGAGAGAATTTTTATTACCGATACTGTACCTGTTAAAGAAGAAATTAAAAGTAATCCTAAAGTTGTGATTGTTTCTGTGGCTAATCTTTTGGCTGAGGCCATCAGGTGTATATATAACGGTGATTCAATGAGTGAAAAATTAATTCCCAAGGCCCACAGAACTTACGAGCAAAGAGGTGCCCTCTTAGCGGGATTAACGCAAGTTTAAAGTTCCCCCCGCAAAAGTAATATTGTTTGGTTTAATTATTACTTGTCTTTCACCCTCTTCAATATATCCGGCATCCAGTCCTTCAAATTCATTTTGCTTAATAATCTCCAAAGCTCTTTTAACATCACCGGCTGGTAAAAAGACGGCATAATCCTGACCCATATTATATGTATCATATATTTCTTTGTTCTCAAGTCCGGCTTCATTTTGGATAAACTTAAAAACTGCCTGGGGTGGAAATAATTTTTCAACTATATATCTAAAGTTTTCTCTTGCTCTCATTATTTTTCTTAAACCATGGCCGGAAATAAAACTGACATAATGGATATCAATATTATTGTCCAAAAGTTCCTGAATTAATTTTGCATAGATATTGCATTTAGTTAAAATGGCTTCGCCAAAAATAGTGCCATCTGATAATTTAGTACCATATCCTTGGGGCAATCTTTTTGCAATCGCCCTGGCAAGGGATATGCCGCTGGCATTAATCCCATTGCTTTTAATAAGTAAAATCCGATCTCCGGCCTTAAGTTTGCTGCTTTTAATAAATCTTTTTTCTGCACCAATAATTCCTACCGCAGATCCGGCTAAATCTATTGTTCCTTTTTCAATAACTCCTTTATCAGTGGCAGTTTCACCGCCGCCCCAGGTGGCTCCCGAGAGATCACAGGCATTCCGCCATCCTGTAATAAGATCTTCCATGCGCTGTTTATCATCTAACCAGGAATTATCCTCAATTGCCCAGTAAGCATGGATCACCAAAGGTCTGGCTCCCACGGAGATTAAATCATTAATAATATAAGCAACGGTATCATTGGCCGCCACATCATAATATGTTTTACCTGTTATTTTTCTTACTTCATCAGCCACTAAAGTTTTTGTTCCCAAACCTTCCACAACGGAGGCCATCAAAGTATCACCCTGTTTCCAAACAAAGGCAGATTCTCCGCGTGATTCTTTTACTTCCTCGAATCCATTTTGAAGATTGATACCGGTTTGGGCGGCAGCTGTTTGAGCGAGTTTCTTAATCGGGTCTTTGGTGGAATAATCATCCCCAACTTGAGAGTAGGTAAGCTTGGGCTTGCTCATCTTCATAATATATCATATTATGTTCCTATGCGCACGATTCTTTAAAGTTTTTGGGGATCTATTCTAATGATTTTATCATCATCCGGAGCGGGATTTCCTCTGCCATCCCTGTTACTGGTGGTGATATAAAGCATGTGATCAGGTCCTAAAACCACCTCTCTGATTCTGCCAAATTGACCTTGAAAATATTCTTTTAATGCTTTTGTTGCAATATTATATTCAAAAAGAGCCTGACCTCTTAAGCCCCCAAAGTAAATGGAGTCTTGGTAAAATACTGCTCCTGCCGGAGCCCAAGTTTGGGAACCGCTGTGTAAAATGGGAGATTCCAATCCTTCCTTTGTTTCGTCACCTCTGATTGTTGGCCATCCATAGTTTCTGCCAATTTGAATTTGATTTATTTCATCTTGGGCTGATTGGCCATGTTCTGTGGCCCACATGTTGCCAAAGTTATCCCAGGTCATACCCTGGGGATTTCTGTGGCCATATGAAAACACCGCCACTTGTCCGTCCTTGACCCTTAAAATTTTACCGGCCAGAGAATTTTTATCCTGTGCAAGAGACGGGTTTTGAGCATCACCTGTTGTGATATAAAGATCACTGTCAGGGCCAAATTTAATCCTTCCTCCGTCATGAAAAATAGCACCCGGAATTTTATCAACAATAACCTGTTCATCAGTGAGAAAGGTACTATCAAAGTTAAAACGGGAAACCCTGTTTAAAGAATTATCCCCTCCGCTTGAGTAAGTATAATAAAGGTAAATATAGGGTGGGTCAGGGTAGTTGGGGTGGATGGCAATCCCGTGCAGTCCGCTTTCTCCTGTTTGCCTGACCTCAATATTACCAATTTCTTTTGGAATCTGTTTACCGCTTTGGTCTATTAATTTTACCGTGCCTTTTCTTTCTGTAGCCAGGATATTGCCATTTGGTAAAAAGGCAAGTGCCCAGGGAACGGATAAATTTTTGGCAATAACCTCCATGGGTGGGGATTGTACTTGATCTTCTGTTGTGGAAGATAGAGGATTATCAATTTTTCTTGAATTATTATAAACTGTCAGTCCAGCTACAACTGTTAGCAGGATAAGTGCCAAACTTAAAACCTTCCACATAATTCCATTATACGACACAAATCGCACCTAGAAATTCCTGATGAGTCATATCGGTAGTTTGACTTTTTAACAAGTCATCGTATATACTATCTATAGTTTATGAATATATCTCATCAAGTAAATTATTTTAGGTTTGAATATTTTACCCCCAAAAGGGAGGTTTGTTGATGCTTTAGAAAAAGCGGAAAACAGTCAAACCTCCTGAAAAGGAGGTTTTTTTATATCTTTCATTAACATGAAAAATATTACTAGAAATTATATATTAGCAAAAAACAAGCCGCTGATTATTGCCGGACCTTGCGCTGTGGAATCCAAAAAACAGATTGAAACTATTGTTAAAGAGCTTCATAAGATGGGGGTTACAATTTTGCGCTGTCAGCTTTGGAAACCAAGGACAGATCCTGGTAGCTTTCAGGGAGTTGGTTTAAAAGGGTTAAAGTGGATCAGGCGGATCAAAGAAAAATACAAAATATTAGTTGCTACGGAAATTACCGATAAGGATCAAATAACTCAGACAAAAGGAGTAATTGATATTCTTTGGGTCGGAGCCAGAAATATGCAAAATTATGAATTGCTTAAAGCTTTGGGTCGTGACAAGCGTCCGGTGATTTTAAAAAGAGGTTTTATCGCCACAATAGATGAGTGGATCAAAGCAGGTAAATATATTGGTTTAGACAGAGTGATACTTTGCGAGAGAGGCATCAGAACTGGTGCTGATTCCATGAGATTTACACTTGATTTGAATGGAGCATTGGTTGCAAAATTTGATCATCAGATGCCGGTGATTATTGACCCTTCTCATACTGCCGGCAGAGCAGATATGGTGCCGCATCTAGCAGCTGCAGCAATGGCTGCCGGCATAGACGGAATTGTAGTTGAGGTGCACAACTTCCCGGAGAAAGCTTTATCTGATGCTTCTCAACAAATTACTCCTGAGGTTTTTGATAAGCTGCTCAATCACATCAGAGATATTTACGGACTTAAAATACGAAAAGACTCTTTGGGCAAATTGCCGGAATTTTCCGTTAAAGGAGCCGAGTTAAAAACTAAGGCCGGTACAAGTAAAAAACCTACCAAAACCTTATTGTCTTTGGCAGTTATCAATAGAGTCGGGATTTTAAAAGATATTCTGAGTGTATTTGCTGATTTTGATATTAATTTAAGCAGATTGGAATCTCACGAAAGCAAGGTTGAGGATGTAGATTATTATTTTGAAGTTGAGGTTGAAAGTGGAGCAAATGAGCCAAGGTTAATTCAGGCTTTAAAGATTTTAAAAGAATTGTGCAGAAAAATTGAAATTTTGAAGGAAATCTAATGGATGAAAAAAATTAGCATTCTCAATAGTTATGATGTTTTCATTGGCAGTGGGCTACTGGGTAAAATTTCCAAACTTCTACCTGTGGGAAACTACTCCTCAATATTTCTAATTATTGATGAAGGATTTAATAAACACTGGTCTAAAAAGATTAAAAAACTTTTTCCAAAGAATGGAAAAATAATTATTCACTCAGGTGAGCAGAATAAAAATATTGACAATGTGCAAAAGATTTGGAACAAACTCCTTTTGAGTAGTTGCGACAGAAAAACTCTAGTGATTAATCTGGGTGGTGGTGTGACCTCTGATATTGGCGGTTTTGCGGCATCAACCTATATGAGGGGAATAGATTTTTTGCAAATCCCAACTACCTTACTTGCTCAAGTTGATGCCAGTATTGGCGGTAAGGTAGGTATTAATTTTTTGGGAATTAAGAATTTGATTGGTACATTTCAGCAGCCGGTTTGTGTAATCATTGACATTGATACCCTGTCCGCTCTTCCCCGGAGAGAATTTATCTCTGGTTTTGCTGAAGTTATTAAACATGGTTTGATTGCGGATAAAAAGTATTTTCAAATTGTGACAGCAAAAAAGCCCAAAGATTTTTCTCGGAAAGAATTAATAGAGATTATTACCGGATCTGTTCGAATCAAAGCAAGATTTGTATCTCAAGATGAAAAAGAGAGCGGATTCAGGAAACTGCTGAATTTTGGACACACGATTGGCCATGCTGTGGAGGCATTAAGCCAGGAAACTACTAATCCTTTGCTTCATGGTGAAGCAGTCAGTATCGGTATGGTAGCAGAGGGTAAAATATCCAATCTACTTGGTTTACTTTCTGATGAAGAATGTAAGCAAGTGGAGAAAGCTATGATTCAGGCAGGGCTTCCTACTCGAGTTCCAGATCTCGCAGTTAATGAAATATTAGAAAGAATAAAGTCTGATAAGAAAAATATCAAAGGAGAAACCAAATTCACTCTTCTTGCAGGTATTGGAAAAGCTGTTTACAATCAACAGCTGGATGAGGAAATTATTAGAAAGGTTATATGAAAGTTCTTCAGTTGGCTCCTCTGACAAAACCTACTAAAACTACAATTAAAATCCCCGGGTCTAAAAGTTACACTAACAGGGCATTGTTTATTGCTGTCATGAGTGATGCAAAAGTGAAAATCATCAACCCTCTGATCAGTGATGATACCAGGGCGATGGTTGATTGTCTTAAAACTTTAGGGGGTTCTATTTCGGAGAAAAAAAACGACATTGAAGTTTCCGGTAATTTAAAAAATATCCCAAATCGTTTGTACGATTTGAATGCTCATCTTTCAGGAACAACTTTGCGTTTCCTGTTAGCTTTATCCACGGTTATTCCTGGTACTAAAATAATATCCGGGGAAGAAGGATTAAATAAGCGTCCTATCGCGGAGTTAGTGGATGGATTAACTCAACTGGGGGCAAGGATAGAATATTTGGATAAAAAAGGATACCCGCCTCTTAAGGTATCTTCAGCAAAACTTAATGAGGGAAAGATTAAAATAAAAGGCTCCATCAGCAGCCAATATATTTCAGCGCTTTTGATGACCGCTCCGTTAGCGGGAGAGATCACAATTGAGGTTATAGAACCACAAATCTCCAAACCGTATATTGACATGACGATAGATATTATGGAGAAATTTGGAGTTTGGGTGGAAAATGACAACTATACAAAATACACTATTCCATCTGGTCAAAAATATAGTGCAAAAAAATATGAGGTAGAAGGTGATTTATCATCTGCCGGCTATTTTCTGGCAATTGCTGCTTTAACAAAATCAACTATCACTCTAAAAAATATCAATCCCAATTCTAAACAAGCGGATATAAGATTGATCAAAATTTTAGAAGGTATGGGTAATAACATCTTGGTTGGGAAAAATGAAATTACTATCATTGGAAAAGGAGTCAAATCAACAAGTGTAGATATGGCAAATTGTCCGGATCAAATTCAAACTTTGGCAGTTTTAGCATCCTTTGCAAAAGGGGTCACAAAAATATCCGGGATACAATCTTTGCGGATCAAAGAAACTGATCGGATTTTTGCACTGACACAAGAACTTAAAAAAATGGGGATAAAGACATTAGCAACAAAAAATGTATTAACTATTTACGGAGGCAATCCAAGATCAGCTACTATTGAAACTTATGGGGATCATAGGATGGCTATGTCTTTTGCCATAGCCGGCTGCAAAATATCTGGCATAGCAATTAAAAATTCGGCAGTTGTTTCAAAGACATATCCGCAGTTTTGGGAAGATTTGAAAAAAATGACCAAGGTACAAAAGATATAAAAACCTTATAAAAAACCTTGTAATTTTAAAAGATTAAAATTATGAAACAACAATATTGTCTACCTATTTTACAAACTAAAACCAAGAAGGTTCTCAAAATAATTTTAGAGAACAAGACTGTTTATGATTTTTTTGAAGTTTGGTTAGACTATATTAAGGATTTAAATTCAAATTTCATTGAAACTTTGATTAAAAAGTTCGATGGAAAACTAATCTTTCTTTTTAGGAGACAAAACCTGGGGGCTCCAAAAATGAGTTTTCAAAAAAGAATAGAGGTTATCAACTTGATTGCAGGTTCTAAATGCTTATTGGATTTAGATGTCTCTCAAAAAAAAGAACTAGAATATTTAAAGAAGAAGTCTAAAAAAATTAGATTAATTGCTTCCTATCATAATTATAAAGAAACTCCCTCAAGGCAGGCTTTGGAGAAAATTATTCAAAATATGAATAAGTACAGTCCGGAAATTTACAAGATTTCTACATTTTGTAACAAAGATTCAGACGCTTTACTTTTAACAGATTTCCTTTCTTCATTCAAAGAAACAGGTCTTAAGTGCATTGTTTTGGGGATGGGGAAAAAAGGAATTATTACCAGAATAGCTGGAGCAATAGTTGGTAATGAAATAAGTTTTGCTCCTCTTTTTGATAAGGGAAAAAGTGCAGCAGGTCAGTTAACTAAATTTGAGTTGGAAAAAATATTAAAAAAAATCAAGGTGTGTTACTTTGTTGCAGATCCTATTGAACATTCTTTATCTCCCCAGATGCATAACTGCGGTTATAAAGTTTTAGGAATTGAGAATAATTTTATATTTTTGCGCCGCCTGGTTAAATCTGAGGATTTAAAAAAATTTATTGATGGTGTTAGAAAGAATCCTAATTTTAGAGGTGCCAGTATTAGTATTCCTCACAAAATTGAAATTATGAAATACTTAGATGAAATTGATAAAGTAGCCAAAGTTATTGGAGCTGTTAATACTATTGTCAAAAAGGGCAAAAAACTTAAAGGATATAATACTGACTATTTGGGAATTTTACATCCTTTAAAAAGGAGGTTAAATCTTAAAGGGAAAACCGCTGCTGTTTTAGGTGCAGGCGGGGCTGCCAGAGCAGCTGTGTATGTTTTAGTTACTCAAGGTGCAAAGGTTAATATTTTTAACAGAAGTTTAGAAAAAGCTCAAAATCTGGCTAATAATTTTAACTGCAAATTTGATTCGTTGGTAAATATAAATAAAATTCCAGAATTTGATATTGTTATTAATACAACTAAGGTCGGTCTTAGTCCGGCTGATCCTTCTTTACTTCCAAAAAATTTGATCAGGCCAAATCAAATTATCTTCGACGTTGTTTATTCTAAGACTCATCCTCAAACTAAATTAATTAAAATGGCAAAGGAACGAAAAGCTAAAATCATTTCAGGGGTGGAAATGCTTGCTTTTCAAGGAGTAGAACAGTTTAAACTTTTTACAAATAAGAGTATTTCTGTTGAGGTCATGCGGAGAGCGTTATGAAAATAATTTTAATTGGTTTTATGGGATCTGGCAAAACATCTGTGGCAGGCTGTCTTGCCAAAAGCTTAAGTCTAAAATCTATTGATATGGATGAGCTGATATTAAAATCAGCAGGCTTTAAAAGCATTAATGAGATTTTTGAAAAAAAGGGAGAAAAATCCTTTAGAGATATGGAACTTGTTGTTGCTAGGAAACTTGCTGATAGGGATAATGTGGTAATTTCTACTGGAGGAGGAGTTGTGATGAGTAAACAAACCATGGATCCACTTTCAAAAAACTCCGTGGTTGTCTATTTAAAACTAAATTTTGATAATGCCAGCAAGAGAGTTTCTCAAAAGAAAATTACACCACCTCTTTTTCGGGATAAAATAGAGGCAAAAAAACTTTTTAATAAAAGAGAACCTTTATATACCTCTTATGCAGATATAATTATTGATACAGATAATATGGGAATTAATGAAGTTTTAGAAAATATTATTGTAAAATTAAAGAAAGGTCAAAATGGCTGGAAATAGTTTTGGACAACTTTTTAGAATCACCACTTTTGGCGAGTCCCACGGAGGGGCTGTTGGGGTAGTGGTTGACGGCTGCCCTCCCGGTATTAAAATCTCGGAAGAGGAAATTCAAAAAGAATTAGGCAGAAGAAAGCCCGGGCAATCAGCCATTACAACCCCCCGGACAGAAGAGGATGAAATAAAAATAATGTCCGGGATTTTTGAGGGTAAAACAACAGGTACTCCAATCCTACTTTTGGCCGACAATAAAGATATCCGACCGGAAGATTATCAGGAAATGAAAGATTTATTCAGACCCGGACATGCAGATTATACCTATACCAAAAAATATGGTTTTAGGGATTGGCATGGTTCTGGCAGAGCCTCAGCCAGGGAAACTTTAGCCAGGGTGGCTGCGGGAGCAATTGCTAAAAAATATTTAAAAGAAAACTTAGGAGTTGAGTTGATAAGTTATGTTGAGCAAGTGGGGGATATTAAAACTGATGTAGATTTCAATTCTGTGACAATGAATGAGATTGAATCAAATATCATCAGGTGTCCTGATCCCGAAATTGCCCGGGAGATGATTGCGCTGATTGAGAAAGTAAAATCAGAGGGAGATTCTATTGGTGGGGTGATTAGAGGAGTGATTAAAAATGTGCCTGTAGGATTAGGTGAACCTGTATTTGATAAATTAAACGCAGATCTGGCAAAAGGGATGGTTTCGATTAACGCTGTGAAGGGTTTTGAAATAGGCTCAGGTTTTGAGGGAGTCAAGATGCGAGGCTCAGAGCATAATGATCAATTTTACTCTGAGGATGGAAAGATTAAACCAAGCACCAATCATGCAGGAGGAACTTTAGGAGGTATTTCCAGCGGTGAAACAATTTATTTTAGAGTAGCTTTTAAACCTGTTTCCACCATTTCCAGACAACAGGAAACAGTGGATATTGATGGTAAAGAAGTAAAGTTGGCAGCTGCGGGTAGACACGATCCTTGTGTTTTACCCAGAGCAGTCCCTATTGTAGATGCTATGGCAGCTTTGGTGATCATGGATCATTATTTAAGACATAAAGCACAAAATCTATGAATGATGAGTTAAGCGGTTGGCGAAAACAAATTGATGCAATTGACGAAGGAGTGTTGAATCTTTTGGCAAAAAGAGCAAAAATTGTTATGACCATTGGTCAATTCAAAAAAAAGAGCAACATTTCCGTTTTGGATAGAGATAGACAGCATAAAGTTTTGACATCTTGGCTTGTCAAAAGCAGGGAGCTGGGACTTTCCAAAGACTTTACTAAAAAACTTTATGATCTCCTCCACAAATATTCAGTAAAAATCCAAAAGGAAAGTATCTAAATGATAAATATTAGAGTTGCAGGTAGACTGAATCTGTTTACTGAATATGTTTTCTCAAAGTTAAACAAAAAAATTGCAGAAGTTGAAAAAAGATCAAAAAGAAAAGTTCTGAATTTTGGTCCTGGTAATCCAGATGTAGTCCCAAGCCCCTTATATCTGGATAAACTTAATCTCTTTACAAGAGAGACAGATGCGCATCTATATCCTGGTTATGGCGCAAATGATGAGTTCGTACATGGACTGATACATTGGTATAAAAAAAGATTCAATGTTGATTTAGCAAAAGACGAGTTACTTCCTCTATTAGGGGCAAAAGATGGAGTCAGTCACTTGCCACTGGCACTTTTGGATGAAGGTGATGAAGTACTGGTTCCAGATCCGGGTTATCCTGCATTTGCTGATCCGGCGTTAATGATTGGCGGAAAAGTTGTATATTATGATCTGTTAGAGGAGAATGATTTTAAAGTTTCTTTAAGCGAGCTTGAGAAAAAGCTATCAGCAAAATGCAAATTTATCTGGGTTAATTGTCCTGCCAACCCCACAGGGCGAGTGATCAGTCTTGAGGAACTGGAAAAAATAGTTGCCTTTGCAAAGCAACACCATATCTTAATAGCTTATGATAATGCTTACTGCGAGATAACTTTTGATGAATATGTTGCTCCCAGTATCTTACAAATTGATGGAGCAAAAGAATTGGCGGTAGAACTTGGTTCTTTTTCCAAAACATTTTCTTTTGCAGGATTTAGGATGGGATGGATTGTTGGCAATAAAGCAGTCATAGCTGCCTTAGCAAAAGTAAAATCACAGATGGATTCAGGACTTGCTACACCATTACAAAACTTAGGAGCATACGCCTTAACAAATACTGATGAAGCGTGGTATCAAAATATGATCAAAAGTTATCAAGAAAGAAGAGAGGTAATTGCCCGGCATCTTAAAAAATTAGGACTTACTTTCTCTTTACCAAAAGGAAGTTTATACATATGGGCAAAAATTCCTGAAGATGCAAAAAATTCTGAAAATTATTGTATGGAGTTACTGGAAGAAAAGCAGATTCTTTTCACACCAGGGACCGCTTTTGGTAAAAACGGAGAGCGTTTTGTCAGAATAAGCATTTGTGTCAATATTGACAACATTGAGGAGTATTTTTAGTGTTATGAAACAGGTAAGCATTGTTGGATTTGGCCGGTTCGGCAAAACATTATATCGTCTTATTAAAGAAGATTTCTCGATCATTCTTTATGATAAAAAGAATGAAAAAAATCTCACAGAAAATACCAGGTTTGCAAAAAGTGTCAATGAAATTTATGACAGTGAAGTTATTTTCTACTGTGTGCCTATTAGTGTTTTTGAAGAAGTAATCCGCACACATAAAAAATATTTCCAAAATCAACATTTACTGATTGATGTTTTGTCAGTCAAGATGCATCCTGCTAAGATTTTTAAAAAGTACTTGGCAGGTACCAGCATACAGGCTCTTCTTACACATCCTATGTTTGGACCAGATAGCAGTAAAAATGGTTTTGAGGGATTACCTTTAATAATTGATAAATTTATGACCGATAATGAGAATTATCATTTTTGGAAAGAATATTTTAAAAAAAAGAAACTGCATATTATAGAAATGTCAGCACAAAATCATGATAGACTGGCAGCTAATTCCCAAGGATTGACTCATTTTATAGGTAGATTACTTAATGCATACCATTTTAAAAGCACACCAATTGATTCATTGGGAACCAAGAAACTTTTAGCAGTAGTTGAGCAAACCTGCAATGACAGCTGGCAGCTGTTTACAGATTTACAGCACTTTAATCCCTATACAAAGCATATGCGTATCAGACTAGGAGAGAGATATGACAAACTGTATAATCGTTTACTGTCAAAACAGGTAGACCGCAGTCTGATAACGTTTGGTATTCAAGGAGGAAAAGGCAGCTTTAACGAAGAAGCAATACAGTATTATCTTAAGAAGAAAAAAATAAAAAAGTTTAGGATTAGATATTTATACACCTCAGAGAATGTATTACGGGCTTTGCATAACGGGGATATTGATAGAGGGCAATTTGCTATTCATAATTCTGTAGGAGGCATTGTTGATGAAAGCATTCAGGCTATGGCCAATTATAAGTTTAAAATTATTGAAGAATTTGCTATCAAAATTTCACATGCATTAATGATCAGACAAGATGTAAAATTTTCTGAAATAACCACTATTATGACTCATCCTCAAGTCTTAGCCCAATGTAAAGCCACTCTTTTAAAAAAATACCCAAGTCTTAAACAAACTTCCGGTGAGAAGGAATTGATAGATCATGCAGTGGTAGCAAAACACTTATCCGAAAATAAACTACCCAAATATATTGCTACTATGGGTAGTAAGGTTCTGGCAAACCTTTATGATTTACAAATAATTGAAGATAACTTGCAGGATGCAAAAGAGAACTATACCAGTTTTCTGCAAGTTGCAAGGATTTAAAATGGAAGAAAAAACTGCTTGCCATCGTTTAACCATTGTACTTTGATCCTAGCGGTTGGGGAGTTTTCCATTATCAACATCATCCTCTGTCATTGTGGAACGGTTGACAAGAGCTGCTTCGATTTTCTCCTTAAACTCCTCATAGCTTTGAATATAGCCGTAATCAGTACCGTTTATAATGAAGCTTGGTACCCCCTTCAGTTGCAGTGCCATGGCATCTTGTTTATCTCTTTCTACTTTGGCCCCGTATTTTTCCTTTGCTAATTGAAAATCGGTGGGAAAACCATCCAGGTCAAGATCTTTTGCATAGTTCACAAATATAGACCAAGGGTTATTGCTTACACTCCATTGTTTGAAGTTTTGGTCGGTCAGCAAAAGCCCAACCATTTCCCAATATTTTCCCATCTCTCCTACTGCCTCTACCGCATAAGTTGCAGCCAGGCTGTTTTGGTGCTGATCAAGCGGCCAGTAGCGAATGATTAGTCTTGTTTTACCTTCATACTCGCTTAAGATTCTACTTACGATAGGGTACATATAGACGCAGGCTTCACATTGAAAATCAACAAACTCAACAATAGTCACAGGGGCATTGGATTGTCCACGCTGGTAGCTGTCTTCACGCACAAGGATTTGGGTTTTTTCCTGGATGGATTTTGGTTGAGGGGTCTCGGGGGGTTTTTGAGCGGGTCGGCCTAAAAAGAAGAATCCTGCTGCAGCAAAGAGCAAAATGACGGCTATTCCTAAGGCTTTCCCTTTCATCTGTCCAAACATAATTTACTTATATATTTTTTTTAATCAGATTACAAGAGGTGAAAAGTGTCTTCAGCATCTGATCAATCATCCGCCGCCAGAGGTGACTTCTTCCTTGGTGCAGTTGTTTACTGCCAAGCAGTTGTTAATATGCGCATCGGCTTTGTTCCAGCAAGCATCGGAACAAGCCTTATCAGTTTGTTTGCACTCTGTGTCCGGTGACGTGCCGGCCGGACACGCCGCGCTTACATACCCACAGGCGTCAATACATCCCTGCAAACTGAAAGCGTTGGCGCACTCCCGAAAAGCCGGAATGTTACAAGACGGTTTAGGTGATATGGTGGGTTTAGGTTTTGTCTTTGGCGTATCTGCTGCCTTGGGCTTAAGCTGTATTTCCCCTCCCGCAGGCACACTGTCTCCTAATATATCATCTATTGAGTCCGGCCAGCCACTCATATCAAGATTACCAGCCCGCCGCGCGTCATATCCCAGTGTTTTAAACGTTTCACGCAACCAATTCACAATATCCAAAAGTTTTTGAGCCAACTGCTGTTTTTTCCCCAAATTTTGTTCCTTGCCCACCAGGTCCAAAAGATTATTGATTATAGATTCTGATTGCTCCTTAAAGATGGTTGACTCTTTTAAAGCATCACTGCCAAGCGGCAGAGCCATACGTTCATCCATTCCTGCGCTGTGATTTCGCCTTAGAACCCAGTCTGTTTTATCTAACCTGTCTTGCAAAAGGTCAAAGCGCTTGAGCACATCAGCCTCCTTTCTTATTTGCTCATCAAGCTCTTGGATAATCTGCTTGGCAATCCCGCTTCCTCTTGGCTGTCCGATCACCAGTACAGTTCCGTCATCAAATTGCTCTATATCTATAATAGAATCTATACCCCGTGCCTCCTTAGCCAGTTTCAGCAACTCATTTATTCCGGGCATGCGGGAGACTCCTTTATCAACAGTAATCTCGAATCCTGTGACAGCTTCCCCCAATGCCCGGTTCAACAACTCAGCTCTCCCAAGGGTAGGGTATTCCAACCGTTCATCCCAGTTGCCATGGCCCCATTCCCATTGAAGCTTATCGGTTTTGTCAGCCCACTCCTTTAGCAGATCAAATTTTTTGTTGGGATCTTTGGTCAGCTTAATTTGTCCCAGATAATCCTCTTCCAGATTTATGCCGTATTGCTTTAGTGCCGCAGACTTATGGTATGCATTCTTGCCTAACTCCGGAAGGTCACTGTCCGAACCGAAGCGCTCCACGCCTTCGTTTTCCCACTGCAAGCCTTTGTCAACAAGTTCGCGGTACTTTTCCGCTTTCCTGCTCCAGTATGTTTCGCGCTCCGCCTGAGCTTTGATCCAATCCGCTTCCTCTTGTCTTCGCGCCACAAATTCTTTGGCTGTTTCCTGTGTTTCTTTCTTGGTTGTGGAAAGTTGGGAGAAGTGGCTAACAGACCCTGTGATAGTAAGTTGCTGTTTTGTTTTACTGAAGGAAATTTGCAAATTCTTTATTTCCTCTGTGCCCTGGCTGCCGATGTTCCACACCTGGGGAGTAAACTCGTGGTTGGCAAAAACACTTACACTAAAGAAAATCGGCTCGGAAAACCGGATATTATCCGGTTTAAGTTTCATGGCTGCTATGATGATGTTCTTACCCGCTTCCTGCGCTACATTTTCAGGTAATTCAAAAATGTTCAAAACTGCTCCCGAAACCTCATTTTTAGAAGTACCCTGGGGGAGGGCATTGGAGGAAACTTTAAGTTTTATAGAACCGACCATTCCCGGAGGGCGAAATGTTAAGTACTTAAAGGTACGGAAAAGGCCAAAACCGGCTGCAGCCAGAAGAGTAAGCAGCAGTAATATAACTTTCCATCTAACCCGGGCTATTGGGTAGTATTTCCTTAGTGCCATTACCACTATGTTATCACACGCCCTCATTTAAACCCAAAATACTACAATTTGTAATATACAATCAAGATTTGTGGACATTTATTTTCAATAACTTCTCGGTCGAGAACATAATGAAGTAAATTCTCAGTGGTAACATCTGGAAATTACCCACAAAAAAGTGGTTCGACTTCGCTCACCATTAAAGCTTGCACTGAACGTAGCCGAAGTGCTTGCATTGAGTTTAACCGAAATGTAAAATTTGCTTAAATTTTACTAGGTAAAGGAAAAGGTTCCTCTAAGTGTATGCAATACGACCTCTCTTGCGCTATTTGCAAATGTCTTCCGAAATTCAGGATCAAGATTTAATTCTCTATGCCTAAAAAAGAAAGTTGCAAAAGGTAGATTACCTGAAGCAATTAAATATTCTTCTGCTAGGGCAGGAGTAATAGGAGGTTTAGTTAATTGTTGTAGGATACCTTCTCTAATTTGCGGAAGTTCTCTGTATAAAGGTGTGAATACAGGTAAAAGATATTGGTCTGCATTCAGAGTTATGCCACGGTTTTCAAATTCTTCCCTTAATCTATCAAGGGTTGGTGCGCTTGATAATACATCTATTACTTCTGCTATACGATCAGCACCAAAACCTTCTAATTCTAAGATTTTTCTAGGATCTTGTTCAACTAGAGTCATCTGTAGAGTATAGCCTTGAATTAATATTTATACAAGTTTAGATTGACACCTTCGAGGTGGAAGCATAAATTAAATCTGGTATTTTATTCTAAAAAGTCCTAAAATTTGCGAACTAGTCTAGCCTCACAAATGCTTAAAAATCCGCAGGTGTCAATACAATTCCACCCCGGGGGTGGAAGTTCATCGGGGCGGAAGTTTATCGGGGCGGAAGTTTATCTTCAATAACTTCTCGGTCGAGAACATAATGAAGTGAATCCTCGGTATTAGCATCTGGTAATTTAATATTGAATGTCCTAAAATTTGCCTAAACATGAATGGAAATGATGCATTGATTCTTAAATATGATTTGAAAAGATGTATAGATCTTTATACTTCTGGGATTTTACATTCCCCCAATTCTATATTTACTCAATCAGTTTTTGTAGAGCTCCTTATTAGACTCAATGATATTCTTCAAGCTCTTAGTCAAAAGAAAAAAAGAATAAATTTTACTGATGATGTATCGGGAAAAGGTGTAAAAGATATAACTGATTTAGTGAACAAGTTGAGAAACGCTGCTTGTCATGATCGAACATCAGGTGAGACCAAGATTGGTACAAATACTTTTATTTTTAATAGAATAGTAGGTCGGATGCCAAATGTAATTAAGATAAATAATATAATAATTGGTTCTGATTATAATGATGATATCGCTTTTTTCTATGGAAATAAGAAAATTTATTTAGAAAGACACATTAAAAGGTTAATTCATGAAATAAATGATAAACTAAAACCTTTAAATAAATGAAAAAATTTATTGATTTATTAAAATCTCAAATACCTTTCGAGCTACGGAGACCCTCCTCTCTTCTAAGCATTTTTATTGCATTGTTTATTGCTGGATTTTTTCTTCAACTAGGCACTAGGTTGTCTGATGATATTTATCAGTTATTAAAGCCATATTTTCCTGCATTTATAAAAGCTACTATTGATTTTCTAATATATCCCTTGAATATAAGAGTCAATCTTATTACAGCAATTCTTTTTATTGTCATATTCTTTATGATTTATAGAACTATAGATAGACTAATTTTAAAAAGATTAAAAAATACAGTAATTTTTAGTGACGATTTTGAATTCAGTAATAAAGGATGGCTCCTTAACTATTGGGGGAGCAATAACCCAGATAAGACTTGCCGTTTTGAAGAATCCGTTCTTGTATTCGAAGCGACGGAGAGCGACCTTTTAAATGATAAGAAAGAGTATGGAGCGTACTTTGATCTTGTGAGTGGTGTCTATGAAAGATCTAGGTATGAAGTAATTTGCAAGGTAAGAGCAGATAAAGAAACAACTATGGGTATTAAATTGTGGGTGCATGATACAAAAGGGCGGAATGATATTAAATATCCAGCCAATTTTTATACCCCTGGTGTGTCTTTGGATGAAATTAAGGTTGGATTTACGGGAACAGTATCTCAAGCTATGAGGATACACTTACATATTAAACCAGGACGGGGAAAAATATTTGTGGATAATGTGATTGTTATTAAAAAATAAGGAATAAGAACTTTTAGAGTTTTTGGAGGTGGGGGAGAATTAGTAGTAGGTAGTAAGTAGTATGTATTAAGAAAATTTACTTGAATTGGACTGAAAGGGAAGTATCAAGGACACTTGCCAGTCTTTTTAGAAAAGACAGTGAAGGGGTAGATTGTCCGCTTTCCACCCTTGAAATTACAGATTGTCCGGTGCTTTGCTTATAATTTCCAGATATGAGTTTAAAGGTAGGGATAGTGGGAACAGAACAAATCATTTTGAGGCTAATTACATCCCAGTAGAATTATTTCTGAAAGAGATAAGCTGGGAAGGATTATTCCTTTAATCCATATCTAAAACCAAACCACCCCAGGTGAAATGTTTTGCCCCTAATCCCTCACCTGTTATGGGATTAAAATATTCCCGAAATCCTGATTTTTCCAATAAAGCCGTAGAAGACTTCTTAATTTGTTTGGCAATATCCGAAAAACCATAGTTTAAAAGCCCTTTGTAGATAAACCAGTTTATGGCTATCCATGTTGTTCCCCTCCAAAAGCCCTTCGGATCAAATGAAGGTTCATCTATGGATACTGTCGGCACAGGATAGTTTGTCCAAAACTCTTTAGGATTAGTAAGATGTTTTTCCACTAATTTTTTAGCCTCGGATTGATTAAGAATCTCTGCAAAAAGAGGCGCAAAAATAGCCCAGGTTTTCACTTCAATTTTCTGGTAGCTTTCCCCAAAAGTGGACCAAAAAAGATTATCTTCAAACATTAATTTTTTCATAGCCTTGGCAATATTTTCTTGTTCTTTTGAGAAAAATCTGGCATCTTCCAGATAGCCTAACTTTTTGGCAATGTTGGACAACAACCTCAAGTTCGCTATCATAATTGCATTAAAAGGCACGTCTTTAACCCAGAAAAAATTTCTCATGCAAAAAGGAGCATCAAATTTACACTCAATATGTTGAGCTACCAGATTAAGTCGTTTTTGGTAATTTTCCTTAAAAGTATGCTTGGGAGGTAAATTCAGGGGAATATCAAATCTGGGGGAGTTATCCTCACCCGATTCATCAGGATTCATGATGCCTATTAAATGATTTTCATGGGGATCGCGTTCTGTCAAAAGGTACCTGTAGAAATGATAAAGAGAAGGGTAGACTTTTTTAATAAATGCTTCATCCTGATCTTTTTGATAAATTGTCCAGACCGCGTAAGCTATCATGGGCGGCTGGGTTATAGTTGAGGTATCTTTTTTGCCCCATTCAATCACCGGGAAATCATTGGTGCTTTCTTTACCATCTTCAGATGGCAAGCTTTGCTTATCCCAGTAAATCATGTGAGGTATCAAACCGTTTTCAAATTGTTTTGACAAAAGGGACAAAATTTCTAATTTGGCGTCATCAACATTAAAGTGGGTTAAAATTATGGCATGGAAACAAGAGTCCCACAGCCATTGATACGGATAAGTATCAGGCGAGGGGACAGTATACTGATGATTTTTGGCTTTTCGTCTGTTTTCAACAAACAGTTCAATGGTGAGCTTTTTTAGATCCTGCACATAAAATACTATATCAGAAATTTGCGTGTTGCGACAGGTTGATTTGGTGTGATATCCTTTAGCTTTATGGAACTTTGGTTTTTCGATCACGGGCTCAAGATCCTGGTAATT
>CAYNFQ010000007.1:0-51179 GCA_964396715.1 uncultured Gammaproteobacteria bacterium | reverse complement strand
CAGCTGCTTTTTATATTGTCAAATCAATCTACAAGGGGTTTTGTACCAAACTCGATAGAAAAGGTTTGACACAGAGTTTGTTCTGTGTTAAACTATGGGACGAAATATGGAGAGAGCACCACAATCATTAGAACAATTACAAAACAGAGCTCAAAAAATTGAGAGTGCTTTAGGAAAAGTAGAAAAAACCTCTAAGGACTTGGGGGGGGGTAGATGGTCCAGCACGTTTTAGATATGATCAGATCAGTGGGGATGAAAAAGTATCAAGAATTCTTCAGGTGGGTGAAATACGAGTCACAATTGAAGACAAAACTAAACCCAGGCTTTTAGACCACCTTACCAGAACCCAAGAAGATATTAGAAGCCTCAGAATATCTCAGGTACAAATAAATCTTATCAGAATAGAAGAATTAGCAAGAAGAGGTTATTTAACACCTCAAGAGTTAGAAGCTGCTAAACAAGAAGCCGGACAAATTCTGGGTACAGTTCAATTCAAGGAACCAGAACAACCAAAGCCTAAAAAACTTTTGCCAGATGGCCAGGAAATAGATGTAACAGATTTCCAATTTAGGGTTCTACAACCTTTATTTATAACCTCTAAAGAAACCCCTATCACTAATGATTACTGGGCTGAATCCATATACTCTGATAATGCCCCAGTACAAACTAAAAGGAATCGGCTACAGACAGCTATGCGTAACCTAAGACCAGCATTAGAGGAAAAGGGGTATCAAATAGTTAATCTTAAAGCTCAAGGAGAACCAGGTGGTGCGTATTATTTGGAAAAAGTTACCGCAGAACCACTACAGGAAACAGAACCAACCCTGCCAAAAATAACTCTTAATTTTGATACGAGAGAGGTAAATATTGATGGAAGAAAAGTTAAAATTCAAGGATCGATTATTTGGGCTGTCATGCTATATTTTGCCCAAAATCCTAGAAGAGAAATTCCTAGTCAAGAGATAGAAAAAATTGCTGAAGATGCTGGTTCTAAATCAAAATATGCAGCTGGAAAAGCTGTAAATAATCTTATGCGTGCAGTTGGTATGACCAAAGAAATGCTAGCTAGAACCGGCCGAATGGCTTCCTCTAATTATATTCTTAATGCTGAAGTGGAGATTATTGGCCAAATTCCTCAGAAGATTGAAGCAACTAAACCAGAGGCTCCTAAAAAGTTCCCACTTATTCCTGTTTATGGACAAAAAATTGCAGCTTTAAATGCTTTCATAGATAATCCAAACATTACACTTAGTGAAATAGTCAATATTTTAGGACCTTCACGCAAAACAGGTAGAAGTTTAACTACCCCACAAGTTTTTTGGTCATTAAAAGTTCAGGGAGGAACTAATCTTTTATACATAAGGATAAGGGATGGTATAGCTAGTCAAGCTGAACAGGACCTTTGGGTTAAAGTAAAGCAGTTTACAGGACAAGACGAGGATAGAGCTGCTTTTGAGCTTTTTAATAATAAAATTGAGGAATGGTATAAGAGCCGAAGAACAGTTACACCCGCTCAGGTTGCTCAAGTCGAAGCAATAAAACAATTAGAGGTACAGGAACCTACTATTGAGGAAGCTACTGTATTAGGAGAGTTTCTTCTGGTTATGAATAGCGTTATTTTTCTACCTGAAGATAAAGAACCTGCTGAATTTGATATTGAGGAGGATGTCATAGAAGCAGTTAAATCGTTAATCGGAGAGGTAAGAATCAGAACAGCAGAAGGCCTTAATGAAATCTTCAACGATTATATAGAAAAGCGTGCTGGAGTTTTAGAAAAGTTTGTTAATATAATCAGAAGTGAAAAATTAGAGGAATTTTTAGATAAACTGCAAGACGAAAATATAAAAACTTTACTGATGTGGCTCCATTATCAAGATGCAGAAGAAATAAGCAGGATGTTTCTAGACCTTTCATCTAAAACACCAGAAGTTATAGAGTATGAGGCTCGAGAATTAATGGCAATTTTACAGGGGTGGATTACTCCAACATCTGAACAGTCACCTTCTGATAATGAACCCTCAACTTTACCTGTACCACCGGTCGTATCTTATGTAGAACCACAAACAAGGGCTCAGATTCCTATTATTGAAAGAAGAGATCCCGAAGTACGAAAAAGAGTAAATGACCTTCTGGATGAAATTGCCCAAGCGCAGATAAGCAAGCTCTTATCAGTAGGTAAATTAACCCATGCATTTAACAGACTGAAGGCTGGATGGATCAGAATAGCTGAGGAAGATAGGCACTATGTTCAACCTCAACGCCGAAATGGCCATCCGCTTTTTGCAGTGGATGAAATAGCTCTATTGCTTTATGTTAAGGATTTTGGCAATGGGTTAAGTATTAGAGAGGTAAAATCATTAAAGGATGTTATTTTGGAAGAATTAATTAAGCATCAAAATAAAGAATCCTAAAGATACCGTTGACGCATCTAATACCTTAAGTTGCGTAGAAGATAACGATACTGTATCGGAATAGCTATAACGAAACGGTATTTTGCACAAGCTATTGCAACAATCTTAAGCTTCAAGTATACTTATCCCCATGTTAAAAATCCGTTTAATGAGAATTGGAACTAAGAAAAAACCTTTTTATAGGGTGGTGGCGGTTGATGAAAGAAGTAAAAGAACCGGGGGATATATTGAGCTTTTAGGAACTTATAATCCACTCACAGAACCTAAAGATATTAAACTTAAGCAGGACAGAATTGATTATTGGATTCAACAGGGTGCCCAAATGAGTGAGGGGTTTTTAAGGATTATTGGTAAAGCTCCCCAAAGGCCACCGAGAAAGCCTAAGAGGGGTAAAGGGGAAAGCGTCAAGGGTGAAGAAAAATCACAGGAGGCAGTCCAACAACCAGCAAAGCAGCATGATGAAGCAGCAACTACAGAAGAAAGGGCAATTCAGAAGAACTCTGAAAACTCAGATAATCAGAATGTCAGTGAATCAGAGAAACCAAAAAACCAGACAGAACAGGTATCTGAATTATCTGATAGTCCGACACCATCTGATGAATCTGGTACACCGAGTCCTTCTGAGTCTTCTGAAAGCAAACCCGAGGAAAAATGAAAGATCTTTTATTATATATAGTCACAAATCTTGTCACCAAGCCTGAGGCTGTTTCTATTGAAGAGAGCAATCAGGACGGGAATGTTGATTTAAACTTAACTGTTGATCCTTCTGATATGGGACTGGTGATTGGCAAAGGCGGACAAACTATCCGGGCAATCAGAAAGCTTTTAACTGTTCGGGCCATTGCGGAAAATGTCAGGGTAAATTTGCAGTTGGCAGAACCAAATGAGGTAACAAGTACAAAAGTAACAAGTAACAAGTAACAAGTAACAAGTAACAAGTTATATTCCTTGTGCCTTGTTACCCTTACTGTACTTGTTACTTGTTACTATGATCATTTCCATCATCACTCTTTTTCCAGAAGTTTTCCAGCCCATTCTAAATTCATCCATCCTCAAGCGTGCCCAGCACAAAGGCAAAGTTTCTTTTGAACTTATCAATTTAAGAAACTTTGGCGAAGGCAAACATAAGGTGGTGGATGATAGGCCTTATGGCGGGGGAGCAGGGATGATCCTCAGAGCTGATATATTAACTAAAGCCCTCAAAAGCATTACACAAAATGCAACGATCGTATCAAGTTGTGTAATGCTGACTTCTGCTGCCGGGAAACCTTATAAACAAGCTAAAGCTCTGCAATTATCCAAACTAGACCACTTAATCATTATCTGCGGCCACTATGAAGGCGTAGACCAAAGGTTTATAGAAAAGTTTGTTGATGAAGAAATTTCCATCGGGGATTATGTTTTAACAGGTGGAGAAATCCCTGCTATGGTGATTGCAGACTCTGTAGTCAGACTACTGTCTGGAGTTCTGGAAAAATTGGAGGCTACAGCTAATGAATCTTTTTCCACCTTCCATTCTCCCGCCTTTGGCGAGGCTCGCCTTTGGCGGCCATCTTCTACCTTCCAGCTTCTCGAACATCCTCAATACACCAGACCGGAGAAATGGGAGGGCAAAAAAGTCCCCTCAGTATTATTATCAGGAAACCATAAAAAAATAGCAGATTGGCGTCAAAAAAAATCACTGGAAAAAACTAAAAAAATCCGCCCGGATTTGCTTACTCAAAAGGATTAACCTTTCCTCTCGGAGTTGTAACAACCTCTGTTGGAGAAACTGCCACAGTTGGAACAGCAGTAGCGAGTCTCGTGAGTAACTCTTCGTCATCTGAAGATAACTGCGGCAAAGGTGAATCCAGCGAACCAAAACTGGCAGAGGCGGGGGAAAATAATACTTCCACTCCCACCACCGCATCAACAACCTGATTGCCTTTGACAGAAACTTCAAGGCTTAAAATCTTCATCAGCCTGACTGAAGATTCAATTCTGCTCAAAAGAGTGGGTAGTGAGTTTTTTGAACCGCTTATTTCCATTCTGACATTGTAACTGCCGGCTCCAGAGGTTTTACCTGTCCCGCCTTCCAAATTGATGGCAGCCACCGCAAAACCCGATTGAGCGCCAATTGATTGCAAAAGCCCTATGACATTGCCAAAATCCCTCTCTTGGGGATAAGAGAAAAGCGCGTATTGTACTTTCCTGGCAAGATCGGACTCATCAAAACTAGTTAGAGTTTGAGCTTTGACCTCCAAAATTTTTGACTTTTGCTCAAGCTCACCCTGAATTTTTTGGTTGCTGATCAGCTTGACTGTTTGAGGATAGATGGCAAAGATAGTCAGAAACAGACTGGAGGCTGCTACCACTGCCGGAAAAATATATAACTTGTATTTATTATAAAAATTTATGGCGGTCTCTTTATTCATTTTGGTTTAATTTTAAAATTCACTCTGTAAATCCCGTCTCTGCCTCGATTTAAACTCTCCAGCGAAACCTGGCTGATTTTTTCCCGATTGGTATCTTTGGAAGTTAGACCCTGGATAAAGTTCTCCAAGGAAGCTGCATCCCGGGCCAGTACAACCATTGACACACCTCCGCTCTGATCTATTGACATTGAGGTGATACTAACTGACCGAGAAGCAGTTGCATCAATCAGCTGATAAATTTCACTCTGTTCGGAAGGTTTTCCCAGATACTGGTTAATGGTACCCAATCTGTTTTTTAAAAGTATCAGCGAACCCTGAGTCCCTTTTAGCTCGCTCACCATCTCTTCAGCTTGCGTAACTCTGGTTTGAACCTGCCGGATACTTTGGCTTTGTAAAATGCGTAAAGCCAAAGTCAAAGATGCCATAAAAATCATCAGCAGAATTATGATCACCCCGATCAGCTGCACTTTGACGAATTTTAGCCTTTTAACTTCCTCCTTGGTAAACTCATAAGGAAGTAAATTGATAGAGATTCTCGCCATTTTTATTTCCTTAATCCTCTCTCAGCGCCAGTCCTACTGCCACGGCATAGGTAGGGGCATCCTGTAACAATCTGGAAATTAAAGCCTTATCCTTGACAATAGAATACCAGGGATCAGCTTCCTGAACTTCCAGCCCCAAATTATTTGCCAAATATATCACAATTCCCGGCATCTTGGCCCCGCCCCCGGATAAAACCACCCTTTTGATCGTGCTTTGCGGATATTTTGCCTCAAATGATTGAATCACTCTTTTACACTCACCAACTACAATATCTATCAGCGGTTTGAGCGCCTCCAACACCTTTCCTTCCAGCTGATCCTCCAGCAGGCCGTAAACTTTTTTATATTCCTCAGCCTGGGCAATTTCAAAGTTGAAATGTTGGGCAATGGTACGGGTTAAGGCCATGCCTCCTGTTGAGATAGATCTGGTCAGCCATATTAAGCCTTTGGTCACTATGGCAAAATCAGTGGTGGTAGCGCCCAGCTGGATAATCAGGGTGGAAGGAGAAAAGGGGTTATTGCCAACCAAAGAACGGGTGACTGCGATAGTTTCTGTTTCCAAAGCCTTGGGTCTCACTTCTGCCATGCTCAAAACTTTGATATATTTGCTGATGGCATTTTTGGGTGAGGCTATGGCCAGTATCACTGTTCTGGCGTTTTTGTTGCTCTCCTCCGCCCTCATCAAAACCTGCCAGTTTAAGGAAACATCCGCCAAAGGCATCGGAATAAACTCTTCCGCTGCATACCTGATGGCTGATGAAAGTTCCTCATCAGAAAGATAGGGCAAATCGTCAATCACCCTGGTAAATACTTTTGACTCGGGCAGTGCCGCCACCACTTCTTTTTCTTGAATTTGTGTGGCAGAAAACAACTTTTTGATAACCTCGGCAACAGACCGCAGATCTTCCTCGGCATCAGATAACATTCCGGGTAAGGGAGACGGTATCGCGCCAAGCGAGATCAGTTTAAACCTGTCGCCCTCTTTTGCCAAAGACACAACTTTGATTGATGAAAAACCAATGTCTAAACCAACAGAAATCTTTGCCATAGGCAGTAACTAGGGACTAGGGTATAGGGTCTAGCAACTAGTTCTAAAATTATTTTAAAACAAACTATACCCTATACGCTATACCCTAAACCCTACCTCACCTGATAAGTCCCTTTAACCAAAGTATACGTTCCTGAAGGGCCTGATGAGAAAAGAGTTGAGGACAACCCTGTCTCATAATCTATGGTGGATGAGTTGATCAGCCGAATCTTCCAGGCAGTCAGCTCTTTAAAAGAATTGCCGGTACCTGGAGCAACAATGCCCCTGCTTGCATAATAAACTCCGGTATTGCCGTTACTGTTCACAGCAATTGCATCCTCGTTATTTTGTCTTGAATCATAGGTTGTTAACACCATCAACAGACTACTACCCACTCCTGTGCCATTGAGATGGTTGTTGCTATTTAAGGTTACCTTTCCATCCACCACAATCACGCCCGACGTTTCCTGGTATGAGGAATCCAGTATTAGGATATTATTGCTGTTTAAGCTCAGGTTACCGGTAATCCAGATGGGGCTTTTGACGGTAATTCTGCAGCCGCTTCCAAAAGTGACATTGCCGACAATTTTTTGTGAATTGAGAACGGAAACACAATTGGTAATATCACCGCTTAACACTCCACCTACTTGCGCCTGCTGTTTCCAGTCGGCAGTATTGGCATCAGAGATCGGGAAAACTTTGGGAGGAGGATCTGCGGAATTGGGGTAGGATGTCCCGTCTACCTCTGAGTTGATGATTGTCTGATAATAGGCATTCCCCTCAATTTCCAGATTCTCAATAGTGTTGGCATGAACATTTCCCGAAACCTCCAGCTTATTGCTGCCGCCTCTAATCACAGTTGGCGCCCCTCCCAAATAAGTTTTAAAGCTTAAATCTCCGTTGATGGTGGTCCAGGTGGGATTGCCTGTCCTCCAGTCTGCAGACCATTTTGGCACTCCGCCAGTATAACTTTGCGCCAAATCGTTTTGCCAAATCCAATAATTATTGGTGTTTGACACTGTACTAATCATGAGCCAATAAGTAGTATCGGCAGTCAGTGTGGGCAGAGTAGAAAAGGCCACCTCTATCCATCCGTAATTTCCTGTTACCAAACTGGTGTACAAGGTACCGGTTGTCAAAACCCCGTTTTTGTTTGGTTTGCCGGACGAATCAGACAAAATCCTGACTGTCGCATCTGCAGGTATCCCGACTTTTTTGATTTTTAGGGAAATTTTGTTTAGGACTTCGTTGATAGTTGGCTTAAAGCTTTGCGCCACATCCATTCTGGCCTCACCGCTGACACTTTTTCCGAAAATATAGTCAATGCAGTTTGAGTTAGTGCAATCGGTTTGCTGATCGGCATTGGGTTGCGGCCCGCCAGCCACCCAGGCATCTCCCGTAATCTCATTATTGTTCCCCGCAATAATAGTCCCGTTTGAGTATATGGAACCTCTCACAATATTGCTGTTTCCCAACTCCAAACCTCCCTCTCCGACTTGAATTCCGTAATTAAAAGCCGCGCCTACCCCTCTGGAGGCGGTAATTTTGACAGTTCTTTTTACTTTGGGGCTGCTCTTTTGTGGTATGTACCCTGTGGCTTCAATAATTTTGGTGGCCACATCTTTGGAGGTGACCGTGACAGAATAAGACCCCTCACCCAAAACAGTTTCAGCTTCTCCAAGGTAAGCTCCTCCGGTTTTATTTAAAGAGGTGATAGCCTTATCAACACCAGCTTCTGCCAAAGCTGTTGCTTTCTCGGCATCTTGGGAATAAACGGCGTTTTGAAAATAAATCTGGGCCCCAGCCACCACTGATAACACAGTGAAAAGAACTACTCCCAACGCTATAAACACCACCACCAGGATCTGTCCTTTTTGACTCATCAGTTGAGAGCTTTTTCCCGAGACTTTAGGTCGTAGTGGACAATTCGGCAGATAGCCTAAATCAACAGAGTGAGGTTTGTACCGAATTAGTCCAAAAACATTAATCATTTCTTAGACTCGCCTCCGCAGTAGCAATGCTTTGTTCGTAACTCATGCCGGCTTTTTGTTTTAAAATAATGGTCAGTCTGACTTTTGCAGCACTGACAGCTGTTACTTCCTGAGGCGGAGTCTGAGAATCAAAGTAGCGGAATGTTAAGCTATCCACATTTGATGAAAGGATTTGATCAGAAGCTTTGCGGCTGCTTTGGCTGGCGGGAAAAGATTTAAATGTAAAAAAATTCTGATCTTGGAAAAATACATAATAATCAAAAGTTTCACCAATCACATTGCCTGATGTATCAATGGATGGTATCTTTAATATCAATTGTGTGCTGCTGCTGGTATAAGTTGCAGGGCCGTCTTGATATGAGGGAGCCACAGAGCTTGAGGACCTGATCGCTTCCTTGACCTTTTGCAGCGCATCATTGATCCCCACACCCTGGCTTAACTTTGAAGACTGGGTATAAAATAAGCCCGCGCTGTTAACTATAATCACAAACAACAATAATCCGACAATTGTGGCAATTGCCATGGCAATTAAAACTTCCACCAGAGTAAGGCCATGCTTCATTGATTAAGTCCTCCTTCACCAATCAAGGTATAAAGACTCACGCTTTGAGTTTTGTTATGATCTTTCCAGGTGAGTGTGACTGCAATCTTTTTTAAATGTTCATTGTTTGGACAAATTGTGGGATCGCAATCTGCCACTGTCACGCTGCCTGCACCTTCCGGCAGCAAACTCATTCTTACATCCGCAATTGCTGTTGTATCAGATACTAAATTAGCGTAATTGACAATCCTTTTATCTTCCAGCTGTTTGGAGGCAATTTCTCTGGCCAGGCTTAAATGTTTACTTTTGGTTATTAAACCCATGGCATTGGGCAAATTGGCCATCAGAAACACAATCGTACTGATTATCATAATAATCACTAGCGACTCAATTAAAGAAACACCTTTTTCTCTCACTTGTTGATTTCTCCGGCAGAGAAGATGGCGTAGTCAAAATAGGGCGGAACTACTTTATCCAGTCTGAATATGGAAACCTTTCTTTGGGTTTCACCGGATATGCCGGTGGAGGTGAAAATCCTGGCCTGAGTGGGGAGGGAGCAATTTTTACCGCAAGTGCCCACAGCCTGCACTGCCAACGGCTGGCTGGCAGAGGAGTAAAGAATGCGAACCCGCAGCAGCATTAGACTGGGACTTAATCCGCTCAAAGTCCACTTACAATAAAATGACCTTGTTGCTCCGTAAGTGGTTGTAATAGGAGGCAGAGTATTTGAACAACCTGATGAAACATCGGTAAAATTGCTAGAGGCTGCCCTTGAGCTTACGGGGTCCAGATAAAAGGGACGGGAATTATAAGCTCCGCCTGAGTATTCAATTACTTTTATCTCTATGGCGGGTTTTTCTTTATCAGATGTGTTGGGCAACCCCCAGTAAACATCCAGGCTATTTTGAGTATAACAAACAAAGAGTGGGGTACAATTTGGTAAATTGGCTGCCGGATCAGCCAGCCAGACCTGGGCAATTTCTTCTTTTGAGAGGGGGGGATATTCCAGTGCAATTTGGCTACTTCCTACCCCGGGGATAGGGGGTATTTCACTTTTATCAACACCTGTAATTTGTGCCTGATTGCCAAGATCAAGGGAAGCAATCGGGCTGTCTGCCTGAAGGGCTTTTTCTATGCCCGCCTCTGCCGCGGAAAAGGCGCGGGAGGATTCCTCTACCTTGGTGGAAGTGGATACATCAACCAGGCTTTTTTGGACAACAGACAAACCAATTCCCAGGGCCACCACCATCACCAGAATTAAAACAAGAATCAACTGACCTTTTTCGTTGTTCATATATCTACCTTAGCATAACATCATCTAAGCTGTACAGTTGTCTCAAAGTGGACCGGGTCAATCTGGCCGGCCACTGCTGCAGGTGCTCCTACACCTGGTTTTAAGTCAAATTTAACTGTCACCTGATCGGAAAAGCCGGCAGGCTTACTTCTTACAAATAAACCATTCAATACCAAAACTCCGGTCTTGGTATTGGTATCAGTTAAAACAGTGGCCTGCGGCATGGGATCGCTAAAAAGACAGACCCTGTTAATAAAGGCCGGGTCTGTTTCCTCTTTACCGGTAGCTGAATCAAGTTGTTTTTTGGGATGATCCTGCTGAATCAAACTACCGACGAATCTGTAACGGGTGTAGATGCCACTACTCCTGACCACCAGGATTCTATTATCCGGGGAAATCATGGAGGGACAAACCACATTATCGGCGCTCCTGAAGGTTTTATCCATATTTTCCAAAACTACTTGCCCGTTTTGCTTGATGGAAGACAGTATTTGAGCTTTGTTGCTGCCGCGCAAAGACCGGGAAAAAATAGTCAGCACTATCACTCCTATGATAGACAAAACTCCTATCACTACTAAAACTTCCACCAAAGTAAATCCTTTTGCAGCTTTCATATCCTCCTTAAAACAGTGGTCAGCCTTGATTCATGCGACCCTGAAAAATCACTCCATTTGACAATTGCCGTAACCTTTTTTTGCGCTCTGGGATCTGACCCCTCCTCTTCCACCTGGAACTGCCTGAAAAAATTAGGGTGGGCGCTTTCAAAATTGGCCTCTGTCCCTCCTGTGAGTATGCCGGCAGATGAAAAAAAGAAAAAGCAATTGCCAGGGCATCTAAAGGTAATATCCCAAAGGTCATTAAATTTCTCGGTGGTAAAACCAGCTCCTGTGTAATTAACCTTACCATCCTGATCTCTCAAACTCCTGACCCGCTCCAAACCTCCTTGGGCCAGCTTGGTGGCCTGGATTTGATTTTGGGCCAAATTGGCGTTTCTAAGAGAGGCAATGGTTGAGAAAACCAAAGCGCTTACAACCACTATGGTCATGGCAATAACCACCACCAGCTCCATCAGGCTCTGACCACCCTCTCTACGGTACATCCTGTATTACTCCTCCTTTGGAAACAGTAAACGATTTGGGATTACCGCTCTTTTGTAAACTGTCTACGCTGATGAGGATCAGCGAGGCGCTTTTAACGCATGAAACATCGGAAAGAAAGGTTAGATTACCGGAGAGGGGAGAGTAACTGACTTTCACAGGCGGACTAAAAGACGTGCCAAAAGATGTGCCATCCGCGGAACATTTTATACCAACTATGGTGGCGTTTTCCAGGCTGAGGGTTTGTTTTACTTTACTTTGGGGTCCACAAAGTAGCTCTATACTTGTTTCGTTTTTAAAATTTACTGTCCAGCTGACACTGTCTCTATCTCCTTTCTCACAAACAGTAGATGTGGTGGCATTGCTTTGGGCAAGATGCAAAAGAGTTTTTATCTCACCTAAGGCTTTATTGGTAACCTGCTCCGAGGAAAAATCCCTAAAATTGGCAAAGGTTGCCACTCCTAAAATAACCATAACAGAAATCACCACCAGAAGTTCCACCAGGGTAAAGCCTAATGAGCGCATAATTTAAACGTAACACATTTCAGCCGGACACTCAATTACGGCCTGGTGATCTTAAGGTTAAAAGTATTACCGCAGCCGGAAACTGTGGGCTGGGACGCACGTTCAAGTTTGGTATAAAGGTAGTAGCTTTTACACCTTGGTGGAGTGGCACTGCTCTCACATTCCACCCCTTCATAGCAATATGGGGGAGTGAGATTAGGATCATTTGGGATCTCACTGAGGTATACCTTCCTGCCATCAGGGCTTTTTAAGGCAGAGCCGGCAGCCAAACTGCCCGGATAATAATGTTGGTCGGCATGATATTGTTCCAGGGCTGATTGTATAAATTGTAAATCCGCTTTTCTTTTGGTATCTCTGGCGTTTTTGACAAAAGCAGTATATGAAACCAGACCGATTGAGGAAAGAATGGCAATAATGGTAATCACAATCAGCAGTTCAATTAGAGTAAAACCCGCTTTTCTTCGCATTATTGCAGATTTTTTCGGCAAAAGTGAGTTCCGTTACCTGAGGCGGCTGTGAATGTGCTGCCGTCTCCCGCACTGCTGGAGTTACCGGTAGAATTCTCCAGCTTGGCACAAATTGTATATGTTGCCCTGGCTGCATTCGGGATTGATTGAGCTCCATTCCAGAAATATTCTCCTCCCTGAGGATCTTTGGGAAAATTACCGCTGGCAAACCAAGTTGCTAAAGGAATTGCATAAGGGGTGGCAGTTCCGCTGGTAGCATTTGCCTCATATGCTTTACTGATTGCTTCCACATCACCCCTTCTTTGAGCATCTCTGGCATTTTTTTGAGCATTTCCAAATAAAGCTACTCCTATCACAGATAAAATGGCAATAATGGAAACCACCACTAAAAGTTCCACCAGGGTGAAACCACGTTCATGAGAACTGAACGTGGTAAAGCCTTTTTTAGTGGGCAGTATTTTTCTCATAAAAAGCAGATTATATTAACTCCATTATTTGTCTAAATTAAGTTTCCTGTCAATACCCCAGCTGCAAATATGCCTCAATTATCCTTTGTCCCCAAAAAAGGGCAATCAAACTTCCCAAAACTAAAAACGGGCCAAAAGGTATTACCTGTCCAAAATGTTTCTTTCCCAAAAAAATCAGTACCAGAGAAAAAACAGCGCCGCTTATAAAAGACAGTATCAAAGCCACTATTGAATTGGGGAAACCTAATCCCAAGCCAATAAACGCTCCCAGTTTAACATCTCCACCACCCATACCCTTACCTTTGGTCATTATTATCAGAAGATAGAAAAACCCGCCTATTACCAGGGCCGCAGCAACTCCTCCCCAGAAGGGTTGTGCTGTTTGTAGAGCATGATTTTGAAAATAATCACTGTATGGCGGGAGCAGCAGCTGGCCCACCCGAGTCTGTGACAGATAATAATATAGGTAACCTACCTTATATATGGTGATTGCCGCAAGATATATGACACTAATCACAATGGCCGGCACCACAATCCGATCCGGGATGAACATCTTCTTAAGATCGGTTATGAATAAGACTGCTAGGATACTGATAAAGAATGCTTTAAAAATTAGATTCAACAGGAGCAGAATATCTTGGAACTGTAACCTGTAACCTGTAACCTGCACACTTCCCAAGCTCTGCCAAAACAAAAAGCCTATCAGTAGTCCCATCACTACCTCAACCACCAAATACTCTACGCTAATTTTTTTATGACAATATCTGCATTTTCCCCGAAGCAGAATATAGGAAACAATGGGGGTAAGGTCGTACCAGTGTAATTTACTCTTACACTTAGGGCAGTACGACCTTCCCCAAAATGACTTATTCGTTAGACTTCTGTCAGCCAGGGCTTTGACAAAACTTCCCAAAATCGTTCCCAATATAAAACCAACGATTCCCATAATAGCTATCAGCTTTCAGTCTTCAGTCATCAGACTCTTAAATTCAATCTGACGACTGATAGCTGACGACTGACGACGACTAATATGTACAGCTTCCGCCTGATGCGGCAATTAAGGTCAGATTAGACCCGACCTCGTATTTGTCGGTTTCATTTCCGCCATCTGCACCCATTTTGCCTTTTTGCTGGTCAGACTCCAAAACAGTGTCAATTTCCCAGGCATCATTGCTGGCACAATACTTGTAGTGCATGGCCGCAGAGTTGATCGGATCAATTGGCAATGTGGGAACAGAAACGCTCTTTTGTGCAGACAGGTCTGTTTTAACCCAGCCTGAGCCATCTGAGACTCTGGTACCTACAAAAGAGTCACCTTCACAAGGATATGTACCGGTGCTCTTACAAAGAACCGCTACGGCTCCTGAACCGGTTGATTCCTGAACAGCCACATTAATAGCATTCTGAAGATTGGCCAGATCAGACAAACGGGCTGCATCCCTGCCTCTTCTGGTTAATTCCAAAGGATTGATGATAAGAACTACCACTGCTGCCAATATGGCAATAATTGCGATAACCACCAAAAGTTCCACCAAGGTAAACCCGCTTCGACCGCAAAGCGAGGCGAAACCCTTAGTAAAAACTTGAGCAGATTTTCTCAAAATATATTCACCTCCCCTCGATACTCCATTGTATTCATATTAAAATGACGTTGTCAATTTGTAGATTGGCAGAATGATGGAAATCACCAAAAATGCCACCCCAATACCTAAAATAATCAAAACAATCGGCTCTATGGCTACAGTCAAATTTTTCACCAGATGATCTGATTCCTGTTCAAAATACTCGGCCAGCTTAAAAAAAATCTCATCCACTTTTCCTGTTTCCTCTCCCACATTGACCATTTGAGAAACAATTTTGGGAAAGACCACCCCGCTCAAAAGTGTAGAGAAGGGCAGACCTTTTTCCACCCCCGCATATGCATCTTTTAGGGCTTTTTTATACACCGGATTATCTGTCAAATCCGTCACTATCCCAATTGAATCTAAAAGGGGTATTCCGGCTGAGGTTAACAGCCCAAAAGTCCTGTTAAAATTTGTCAGGGTGACATTGGCGACAATTTTCCCCATAATTGGTGTTTTTAAAATAAGTTTACCCAGGAACATATTACCTTCCGGGGTTTTATTCCAACGGTTGATACCCATGGCTATGGCAATAATCCCCATCAGCAACAGCCACCAAAAGCGGACAAAGGAGTCTGATGCAAATATCAAAATCTTGGTGGGCAGAGGCAACTCTATGGTGGACTGCTGGTAGAGCCCGACCAGTTTGGGAATCACAAACACCATCATGATCACGACCACCACTATCATCATAGTTAAAACCACAGCCGGGTATATCATTGCCCCTCTGACCCTGGCTTTAAACTCCCGGTCTTTTTCCAAACCGTCCGCCATCTGCTGCAAGACCTGATCCAATTTTCCGGAAGCCTCACCGCTTTTGACTAAGTTTATATAAAGGCGGGGGAAAACATTGGGGTGTTTGCCTAAAGCCTGGGTTAAAGTTAAGCCTCCTTTAATATCCTGGGAGACTTCCTCCAAAACCTTTTTTAAAGTTTTGTTTGTCTGCTGTTCTTCCAGGATATCAATCGCCTCAGACAGAACCAATCCTGCTGAAACCATGGTGGCAAGCTGGCGGGTAATAATGGTCAGTTCCGTAAAAGAAACCCTGTCCAAAAATTTTGACAAAAATTCGTTTGCGCCTCCGCCTTTGGCAGTTAGGGTAATGACAATTAAACCTTTTTTTCGCAAAGTTTGGGCAGCGGAGTGCACATCAGGGGATTGAACAGAGCCTTGGTGATTATCTCCCTTGTTATCTTTAGCTTTATAGACAAATTCTGCCATATTAAATAGTAGTCATCAGTCTTCAGCTATCAGACAATTGTTTTTTGTCTGACGACTGAAAGCTGACAGCTGATAGCTACTTTATTAACTTGTTTAATAATTCAGGACGCAGTGCAAATCCGATGGCTGTTTCGCGGGATATTTTGCCGTTTCTCACCAAATCCGAAAGCGATCTTTCCAAAATCTGCATCCCGTATTCTGCCGAGGTTTCAATGATATTATCTATCAGGTGAGACTTACCTTCCCTGATAATATTCCTGACTGCGGGAGTGGCAAACAACATTTCGGATGCCAAAATTCTGCCCGGCTGGATAGTAGGTATCAGCCGCAGAGAAATAATGGCCTCCAATGTTGAAGCCAGCTGCAACCTGATTTGCGGCTGCTGGGTCTGGGGGAAAACATCAATAATTCTATCAACCGATTGGGCAGCCGAGTTGGTATGTAAAGTGGCAAAAACCAGATGTCCTGTTTCCGCAATGGTCATGGCAGATGAGATAGTTTCCAGATCCCTCATTTCGCCCACCAGCACCACATCCGGATCCTCACGCAGGGCAGCCCGCAAAGAATTCCCCCAGGATCTGGTATCTTTGTACATCTCCCGCTGTTCAATCAAAGATTTACCTTTAGGATAAACGTATTCTATGGGGTCTTCAATGGTAATGACATGCACTGCGCGCGTCTGGTTTATTTTATTGATAAATGAGGCCAAAGTTGTTGATTTGCCGTGGCCGGTAGGCCCTGTCACTAAAATAAAACCCTGTTTTAAATCTGTCAGTTTAACAACCACAGGCGGCAAGCCTAAACTGTTAATATCGGGAATGGTAAAGGGGATCAACCGTAATGCTGCGGAAGGATTGCCTTTCTGGCGGTATAAATTGACCCTGAAACGGGCCTTGGTTTGATAATCAAAAGAAAAATCAACCTCAAAATTTTGTCCGAAGATATTTTTTTGAATATCCGAAAGCAGGGGAGCGGTCAAACTGTTCACCTGTTCTGCTGTTAAAGGTCCTTCTCCGGCCACCGCTATCAGCTCTCCGTGAATCCTCAGAGTCGGCGGGAACCCCACACTAAGGTGCAAATCCGAGGCATTTCTTTGGACAGTTAATTCTAATAATTGCTGTATGTTCATAATTTGCATCTCAAAACTATAAAAGATTTTAGATTTGAGTTGCCAGTTTTGACATTTGACATTTGAGTTTTGACATTGAATTCTAATCTTGAGCTACTCTCAACACCTCCTCCAAGGTTGTCACCCCTTCCAAAACTTTCAAATACCCATCCTGTTTCATGGTAATCATCCCTTGAGATAGTGCCGCTTCCTCAATCGAACCGGATGAGGCATGCTCCAAAATCAGCTTGACAATAGGTTCGGTAATAATCAACACTTCAAAAATGCCAACTCTTCCCAAATATCCGGTATTTGAGCACAGCAAACAGCCTCTACCTTTGTACAGCTTCATTACAGGTGTTAATTGGGAAGCAGGCGAAGCAGGCTCGCCTTGCGGCGAAGCGGGCTCGCCTTGCGGCGAAGCGGGCTCGCCTTGCGGCGAAGCGGGCAGGAATTTCCCCAGGACAAGCCTCATATTTTCCACAACCTCAGGCGGGGCGCTAAATTCCACCCGGCAGTGCGGACAAATTTTTCTGACTACTCTTTGTCCCACCACCGCATTTAAGGCTGATGTTAAAAGAAACGGTTCCACCCCCATATCCAAAAGGCGGGGAGGGGCACCCGAGGCCGAGTTGGTATGGACGGTTGAGAAAACCTGGTGGCCGGTCAGCGCTGCCTGGATTGCCAGCTCGGCTGTTTCCGTATCCCGCACCTCGCCCACCATAATAATGTTGGGGTCTTGTCTTAAAAACGACCGCAAAGCTGAGGCAAAAGTTAAACCCACCGCCGGATTGACCTGCACCTGGTTGACTCCCTGAATCTGATACTCCACCGGATCCTCAATGGTTAAAATATTAACCGAAGTTTTGGAAATCTTAGTGAGAATTGAGTAGAGGGTGGTAGTTTTACCTGAACCTGTCGGGCCGCAGATTAAAATAATGCCGTGCGGTCTTAAAAGCTGGCTCTCCAAATTCTTTAGCGATCCGCCCCGAAGCCCCAGCTCCAAAAGGGTGGGGGCACCGGTTGATTTGGGCAACAGCCTCATCACCACTTTTTCTCCAAAAACCGTGGGGACTGTGGAAATGCGAAGATCAACCTCATTTTGCCCGTAAGTAAAGGTAAACCTGCCATCCTGGGGCAGTCTTTTTTCATCAATCTTCAAAACAGAGAGGATTTTAATTCTGGAAATTAAAGCATCATGCACTCCTTTGGGAAGAAGAATTTTCTCCTGCAATATTCCGTCAATCCGGTAGCGGACCCGGGTTTGTTCTTCCTGGGGTTCAATATGGATATCAGAAGCCCTTGTTTTGATGGCATACTCCAACAGCTGGTTAACTATATTGGCAACCGGCGCTTCCCTGATGATTTCCGGGGCCCCAACTGCTGCCTCCTCCGGCCTGACTGCCTGAACCTCCCTTAGGGCAGAGGTGACCTCGGAGGTTAAATTTTGGGAATACTGATCGCTGATGGCTTTTAAAATATCCTGGGGAAGAGCTAAGAATGACTTGACTCTTTTACCCGATCTTTTTTCAATAAATTGTATGATCTGAATATCCAGAGGGTCAGCCATAGCTACCCAAAGTTCATCCCCCTTTTTCTCAAAGGGAATAACCACATACCTTCTGGCAGCAGCCTCCGGGATTAAGTTTAAAACATCTGCTCCGATTGCCTTGCCTTCTATTTTAAGAAAAGGTACGTTTAAAAGCTGGGCCTTGGCCTGGGTAATTTTATCAAGAGGAACCAAATTATGCTGGGAGAGCAGTGTTTCCACGCTTTGGCCGGTGTTGATGCTTTCCAATTTGATGGCGGAGAGCTGGTCAGAAGAGATCAACCCCTGTTTCAAGAGAATGTCTTCAATTGTGCTTTGTGAGGTTTGGTTTGCCATGGACAGTCATACCCCATATCAATTTCAGGATATAAATCTATTATGTTAGAATTCCCCTATGATTGCAAGAGTAATAATTGCACCTCTGGATAAAAGAGTAGCGAAGATTAACAATATTCTATCAACAAATGAACTAACTCCCAATCATCCAGATCTCCTTTATCTCCCCAATGATTCCAAACTGGGAATTGCTGAGGCCAGAAAGATCAAAGAGCATTTTTCTTTCAAACCATATTCGGCCAAAGGCAGGGCAGTGGTGTTAGAAGATGCTTCCGCATTAACTGATGAGGCCCAAAATGCTTTGCTTAAAACATTGGAAGAATTACCTGAACAGGCTTTATTTGTTTTGGGAGCCTCCTCAGATGCTCAACTTTTACCCACAGTTTTATCCAGATGTGAAATAATTACGCTGCAACCTGGAAGGACTTCGACGGTGAGCTCAGTCGAACCGTTGCAGGCTAAATCTGATAAATCTGCTTTCTTAGAGGAGATAGAAAAATTATTAGGATCTACAACTGAAGAGAGGTTTGAATATATAGCAAAACTCAAGGATAGGGAAGCATTCTTTCACTTCTTAATTAGATATTTCCACCAACAACTTGTAGACTCTACCCACGAAAGGTTGAACCTTGTGAGGCTAAATCAGTTTGTAAAGGAGCTGTTACAAGCTGAGCAGTGGCAGAAACAAAATGTAGCAATCAGAGGAATTTTGGAATATTTAATGCTTTCTATGCCTCAAAAATCATGGTAGAATAATCTTTTATGGCTAAAGATTCCACCAAATACTCTGCAGAACAAATCCAGGTTTTAGAGGGCTTAGAACCAGTCAGAAAACGGCCTGGAATGTATATTGGTTCCACTGATCTTCGGGGCTTGCACCATCTGATTAAAGAAGTGGTAGATAACTCCATAGATGAGGCTTTAGCAGGATACGCCAAAAATATCTGGGTGGTGGTGCATGAAGGTGACTTTGTAACTGTGGCAGATGATGGGAGAGGCATTCCTGTGGAGATTCACCCCAAAGTGGGCAAATCTGCTTTGGAGGTGATTATGACTACTTTGCATGCCGGGGGTAAGTTTGGTGAGGGAGGTTATAAAGTTTCCACAGGCTTGCATGGTGTTGGTGTTTCTGCTGTGAATGCGCTGTCTGATTACGCCAGAGTAGAGGTAAGACGTGAGGGAAAAGAGTATTTTCAGGAATATGAAAAAGGCAAAGCCAAAAGTAAAGTAGCAGAAAATCCCAAAAATCCTGAGTTACCTTTTACAACATCTTTTAAATGGCCTTCAAAAACTGGCACTAAAGTATCTTTTTTTGCAGATACCACCATTTTTTCCACCACCAAACCAGAGTTTGATAGGTTGGAAAAACAGATTAAACAGGTGGCATATTTGGTAGGAGGGATTTATTTCCATTTATATGATGAAAGGACAGGGTTGGACAGGCATTTTTATTTCCAATCAGGTTTGGCAACACTAATCAAGCATTTAAACAGAAACAAAGCCTTAATCCATTCTGAACCAATCTTAATCCATAGAAATGTTGATGGGATAGATGTTGAGGCAGCGATTCAGTACAACGATGGATTTGCAGAAAATGTGGAGAGCTTTGCCAATGTAGTTCCTACCACAGAAGGCGGCACTCATCTGACAGGTTTCAGAATGGCTTTAACCCGCGCCATCAATGATTATGCCCGCAAAATTGAGGCTTTAAAGGAAAAAGATGATAACTTAACCGGTGAGGACATGAGAGAAGGATTGACTGCTGTGATTTCTATTAAAATGGATTCAGACAAAATCCAGTTTGAGAGCCAAACCAAAGAAAAATTGGGCAATGCAGAAGTTCAGCCGATTGTTTCCCAGGTTGTCAAAGATGGTTTGGAGATGTTTTTTGAAGAAAATCCTCAAGACGGGCGCGCTATTTTAGAAAAGGTGCTGCTGGCAGCCAGGGCGCGCGCTGCAGCGAGAGCTGCTAAAGATGCGGTAATCAGAAAAGGCGCTTTAGAGGGCATGACGCTCCCTGGAAAGCTGGCAGATTGTCAAAACAGGGATGCTTCAGAATCCGAACTATATATAGTTGAGGGAGACTCTGCAGGCGGTTCTGCCAAACAGGGCAGGGACAGAAAATTCCAGGCTATTTTGCCACTCAGAGGAAAAATTTTGAACACGGAAAGAGCCCGTTTGGATAAAATTTTGGAGTTTGAAGAAATTAAGGCTTTAGTGATAGCTTTAGGTACAGGGATAGGTGACACAGTGGATTACGGAAAAACCAGATATCACAGGATTATCATTATGACTGATGCGGATGTGGATGGGGAACATATCCGAACTTTGCTTTTAACATTTTTCTTCAGATATTTACCGGAGGTTATAAATAAAGGATACATGTATATTGCTCAGCCTCCTTTATATAAAATCCAAAAAGGCAAGGATATACATTATGCATACTCGGATGAAGAGAAAGCTGATACCTTAAAAAAAGTGGGGGATGGAGTAATTATCTCCAGATACAAAGGTTTGGGAGAAATGAATCCGGAACAGCTTTGGGAAACCACCATGAATCCGGAAAACAGGGTTTTAAAACAAGTCACAATAGAAGATAGCATTGCAGCAGATGAAGTATTTACCATGCTGATGGGAGATGAAGTCCCGCCAAGAAAAAGATTTATCCAGACTCATGCGAAACAGGCAATCTTAGATATATAATCCAACTGCTAACCTATAGTTTACTTTTAACAATTACTTTGGTATAATTTACAAATATGCGCATTGAAGGAGAAAAAACTCCACAGGAAGATCCATTATCTCACGCAAGAAGACAGATACTCGAAGCCTACAGAGCAGTCGCCCAAACATTCGGCTTATTAACACCTGAGGAACTTTTAAGTAAAATTCTAGAAGATGGTCATTTTCTAAGATTTTGGGGCGCTACAAGCGCACATAGAGAGATGATTTTGGGTCTTTCCCTCCCTATTTATAAATATGGTGGTTGGAGTTATGATCCTGAAATAAAAGAGGTTACAAAACCTGATCAATCAACCGTAATACTATCCAAAGTAGAAGGGGCTTTATTCCATCCTTTAATTGCAAACCCAACAAAGAGGATTCCTTACTCAGTTCTATTACGGTGTATAAACCCTGATAGCGACATTACAGATGATTTAGCATATCTTAGAAGTAGCGTATCCCACTTAAGACGAAAGCTTGGAGATGGAAACTCTAGAGACAAACAACAACATTCTATTATTATTGGACACACGAACATTGGTTACTCATTCAGTCCCCCTATATCTGACAATTCAACTCAGACCACCTGAAAGGTGGAATAGCTCTTCGAGTCTGAGTGATGAGGTCTCAGACCTCAGAGTCGAAGACTTGGCACCTGTCCTTTTTGCTAATTTTCTAGCATTAAAAGATCAAAAATCATATAATTTAGCAATGAAAATTCATTTTTTGGGAATAGGGGGGTCTGGAGCATCTAATTACCCATACTTACCCATACCAGGCATGTGTTAGGTAGACACACAAGGATTTCATAACTTCACGACCGTGAAATTTTATCCCTTGACAATATGCTCACTTAAATGTACACTTATTTTTATATGACGCAAGTTATTCCTGTAACTGAAGCCAGAAAAAATTTACTTAAGCTGGTGGATCTGGTGGATGAAGAGTACACCAGAATTGACCTTACCAAAAAAGGCAAAATTAAAGCTACCCTAGTTTCTCCTGATTATCTTGATTCTTTGGAGGAAACCATCTACACTCTGGAAAATTCCATGGATGATATTAGAGAGGCAGAAAAAGAAATTAAGAGAGGTGAATATGTTACACTTGAGGAAATTGAAGCAAATCTTAAAAAAAGAATTGACAAAGCCGCCAAAAAAAGATAAATGCCCGCTAAAACTTTCATTGTTGCCAAAAAGGCGGATAAACAACTTACCAGACTCCCTCTAAAAGTTCATATTAGAATAACTCATTCTTTAAGAGAATTAAAACAAAATCCTTTAGCTGGAACAAAATTAGGTGGGGAATTAGCTGATAGCTATAAATTTAGGGTAGGAGATTACAGAATTATCTATAAATTTGATTTAAAAGAAAGCAAAGTGGATATTGTTAAAATTGAACACAGACAAGGGGTTTATAAATAATATGTTAAAAGTTCATTTTTTGGGAATAGGGGGGTCTGGAGCGTCTGCTGCTGCTGCGCTAGCTCAAGCTCAAGGTTATGAAATAACTGGTTGTGATTTAGAACCTCACAATGAATTTACCACTGTTTTTAAAGCAGACCAGTTAATGAAGGGGCATTCAGCTTCCCACTTGGAAAGTGGGAATGTAGATATATTGGCTGTCACCCCTGCTATATTCTCACTAGACCCACAAAATCCAGAACTTGTGACAGCCAAAGAAAAGGGTATCCCAGTTTTAACCTGGCAACAATTTGTAGGGGAATATCTCACTAAAGATAAATTTGTGATCGCTGTTTGCGGCACGCACGGTAAAACTACCACAACTGCCATGATTGCCCAAGTTTTAGAAGAGGCTAACTTGAATCCCACTGTTTTACTTGGAGCCATCCATCCAAAATGGAAAACAAATTACAGAACTCCCTCCCGTCATCCTGAGCGCAGCGAAGGATCTCAAGATTATTTTGTGGTGGAGGCAGATGAGTATAATGATAACTTTTTACACTTTAAACCGGATATTACCGTTGTCACCAATATTGAAATGGATCATCCGGAATATTTTAAGGATTTTGAATCTTATAAAGAAAGTTTCAAAAAATTCCTGCTTCAGACGAATGGGACAATTGTTGCCAATCTATTAGACTCAAATGTTGCAGAGGTGGTAAGAGATGTGATGAAAACTCCTGGACAAAAATATCACGATCGTAATAAATTTGTCCAGTATTTGGACTACTCTAAAAATAAAATGGATTTTAATTTGAAGATTCCAGGTGAATATAATATCTTAAATGCTAAAGCAGCTATGCAAGTGGGACTTCTTTTAGGAATTGCTCCCCAAATAATCAGACAAAGTCTGAATAACTATACAGGGGTTGGCAGGAGGTTTGAATTAATCGGCACATACCATGGAGCCCAAATATACAGCGATTTTGGGCATCACCCAACGGAAATAAGAGAAACCATGCAAGCTGCCAGACAAAAGTTTCCCAACCAAAGAATTATTCTAGTTTACCAACCTCACATGTTTTCTAGAACTAAAGCCTTATTTGATGACTTTGTCAAAGTATTTAAAGAAATTCCTGTAGATAAAATAATTATTACTGATATTTACCCAAGCAGAGAAACAGACACAGGCTTAGTAACTTCTCAACAACTGGTAGATGCAGTAAGTTATGATACACTAGTGTATCATAGTAAAGATCATCTGTTACAAATGCTTAAAGATCATGTTCAAAAAGATGATATTCTCTTTTTTATGGGAGCAGGGGATATAGATAAGATGGCAAGAAAATTTATTTCCGAAGGAAAGAACTTGTTCATTCAGACAAACTGATCTTTTTCAATCTTCCATTTAACTCTTCCCCAAAAAATCTTGCAGCTACCCTAAATACTCTTTCTGGAGCATCTGTCACAAAAAACTCATAACTAGGATGAGGTTCTTTGGCTGAAAGATTATTTTTCTCCAACAGCTTTTTTAATTCCTCAGTGGTAGGCTTAGCTGAATCAACTAAAACAATTTGTGGCCCCACAGTTTCAGCAATTGTATCAGCAAGCAATGGATAGTGAGTACACCCCAAAATCAGAGTATCTATATCAGATCTTATTATCTGATCTAAATAATCATGAGCTATTGATTTGGCAGCAGCATGTTTATGCAAGCCTTCTTCCGCTAAAGGCACAAAAAGTGGACAGCCAACTGAGAAAACCTCAATTGAGGGGTCAAGCTGGTGTATGGCAGTCTCATAAGCCTGACTTTGAATAGTTCCCTGAGTCCCAATTACCCCGATTCTTTTATTCTTGGTAATGCTTACTGCTCCTCTGACAGCTCCATTTATTACTCCCACCACAGGCACAGGTGAAATTTTTTCTATCTCCTCTAAGGAGTTGGCAGAAATGGTATTGCAAGCAACCACCAAAGCTTTGACATCTCTTTTAAGTAGAAAGCTAATCAGCTCTTTGGCAAATTGGGCAACCACTTCTTTGGACCTTGTGCCATAAGGCACTCTGGCAGTATCTCCCAGATAAATTATGCTTTCGTAAGGTAGCTGTTTGATAATTTCTTTGGCTACAGTCAAGCCACCAATACCTGAATCAAAAATTCCTATTGCTCGATTATCCATAAAATGGCACGAAATTGTATAATACCAAAACTATGGATACTTTTAAAGGCAAAAATGTACTTGTATTTGGTCTGGGATTAAATCAAGGAGGGGTAGGATCTGCTTTGTTTTTTGTAAAACATGGGGCAAAAGTAAGAGTAACAGACTTAAAAAAAGAGGAGGTTTTAAAACCCTCTATAGATCAACTTAAAAATTTTCCCATTATCTATACTTTGGGAGGGCATAAAAATGAGGATATTGAGTGGGCAGATTTAATTATCAAAAATCCAGCGGTAAAACCAGGCAATCCTTATATTGAATATGCTCAAAAATTAGGCAAAAGAGTGGAACAGGATATGGGAGTATTCTTGAATTTTGTTAAACCATCCCAGATTATTGGGATAACAGGTACTAAAGGCAAATCTACAACGTCCTCAATGGTATATAAAATTTTAAAAACTTTTGCGCACAAAATCAATCAAAAATCCGCAGGTGTCAATAGAAATAGACCCCAAGGGTGTACAATCATTCTTGCTGGTAATATTGGCAGGAGTGTTTTAGATACTATAGATCATATTAGAAAAGACACTTTGGTAATCCTAGAATTATCTTCATTTCAGCTGGAGGCATTTGATGCCCGTAAAGTTTCCCCACATTGGGCAGTGATCACAAATATTTATGAGGACCATCTAAATTATTATAAAACAATAGAGGAGTATATTAAGGCAAAAAGGCTGATAGCAAAATATCAGAGAGAAGATGACTTTCTATTTATAAATAGGGATGATCAAACTTTAAATAACCAAAAATTCCTGGAAGGAATAAAAAGTAAAGTAATCTTTTATTCTCAATCAGACCTACCAAAAGGTTTTTCACCAACTCTAAAAGGAGAGCACAACAGAACTAATATAGCAGCAGCATTAAGTTTAGGAAAAACTTTTGGAATTAATGAGCAAACAATAATTGATACTCTTTCGTCTTTTAAAGGTATTCCTTTTAGAATGGAGCTTATCAGAGAGTGGAATGGAATAAAAATTTACAATGACACCACAGCCACTAATCCTGATGCCTCCATTCAAGCTATAAAAACTCTACGTTCCCACATCGAAAGTGGGAATTCAGATAGTGGAATTATTTTAATTTGCGGTGGAATGAATAAGGGAATGGATTATAAAGAACTGGCTCAAATTATTGATGCAAATGTAAAAAAAGTTTTTTTCCTGGTGGGGGATTCAACCGATGAGATAAAGAAACACTTGTCAGTCTTCAGTCGCTCGCCTCGCGACTCTCGTCGACGCAGGCGCGAAGCGGGTCAGTCGTCAGATTTATTTGCAGGAACGTACAATGATTTAGAAAAGTTATTAAAAGATATTAAAAAAATAATTCAACCAGGAGATGTAATACTGTTTTCTCCAGCCGCCACCTCTTTTAATTTATTCCAAAATGAATTTGACAGAGGGAGAAAATTTAATACAGCAGTTGAAAAAATATTCGTTTAACTATCCAAAGGCATTTATTTTTTTAGCACCCATTTATTATCTACCCTATCATAACTGTATCTCTTTGTAAAACTAGCTATTGCTTGATAATGAGGGTATGCCCAGTCTTTATAATCAACCAAGTCAGGGTTCTGTAAATATTTCAAAACTCCAGCAGTATGAATATCCCCTTGAAAAACAGATATTAGTTGATCTGACTCAATCTCCGAACTATTAGTATCAATTATATTGATAATTCTTTTTGCACTAACTAAATCACGGAAATCTATTAAGTTCCATCTCATCGAGGAAATATCATCAGGAGAATCCAAATTGTTTAAGTAATTTGAGAAATCGCTATACCAAGAGGCAAAGGTAGCACCAGAAATTCCATAACCAAGCATTTTTAAAAAATTTCTTCGAGTTGCTCTGCGATTAAGTAGTTTATTAATGGTATATTTAACATCCCCATAAATAAGAGCTGTAGATAAACCAAACATGGCATAAAACTCCAAAAATTGCATAAACGGATTTTCAGGGTTTATCACATATATATCCTTATTATACTCTGCACATAGTCCTCCCAAAGCAGCAAAAAAACCAAAACTTCTCTCATTCAGTGCAGTTAGAACATTAAACTGATCCCTGTTTTGGCCGGGAAGAGACAAACCTGAATCGTAAGGGAAGTATTCTAAAATAACAAAACGGGAATCTACAATTTGGTGTCTGATCTGTTCTTCATGCTCAAAAAAATTACTTGTATCATGAGCAACGCCTACTAATTTTACTCCTACTCCATTTACTTTTATAGGATCCTGTGGTTTATATAAACCTGGTAGCTCACCGGGTGAAATTACATCTGTTATCAAAGTAAACCCTGCACCCCATAAACCAGTTGCCGTCATTGATCGCAAAACAAACCAGACTGTTTCATCAATACAATCAACTGGTATTTGAGGTATTTTCCCCTTGTAATCATCACCTCTATTATCATATCGAAAGTATTCCGGGTATCTCATAAGAGGAAGCATAGCATAAAGTAACTATAGGATCAACTGAAACAGGCCTTACAAGCCGAAAGCAATTCTTAAAATCTTCTCAGGTAAATACTTCTTAGCAATTCCATAAACAATTTCATATCCACCAAATAAAAGTATCGTATACCCCAAATCTCCTATCAGTGAATTCCTGAAAAAGGGGAGAGCCAGAGTATAGCTTTGGATTAATCCATCCAATGTGTGGGGATACCAATTATTTGGCGGGGCCCAGACACCAAAATTGGTAATTAAGAAAAACAAAATAGATGATGTAAGAGTACTACCGATCACCATGATTGGTTTTTTGTGCGAGCGCAACCATAAACCAATCAATCCGACCAAAACAAAACTTCCGTATACATAAAACATATCTGTTCCATAAAAACCGATAAAATAATCACTGATAAAAAGGGCCAGCAGAGGGAGCCATAAAAGTTTTTTGGGCAAATATACCCCGCCAAAAAGCATTAAAGCCCCAATTGGAACTATGTTTGGAGCATGTGGAATAAGTCTTGATAAAACTACAAACGCAACAATAATTACCGACAACAGACCGATCTGCATATTCATACTACAATAACCTAGACAAATCCCTTAGTCAATCCACAATATATTGGATAGTCGAAATATTGCTGATTATTGGATATAATTAAAATCCTGTCTATCTATGTTTAAAAAAATTCTTGGGATTTTTAGAAAAGGGTACAGGACTCTAAATACAATAGAAATTTCAAGAAATGATCTGTTATATAACTATAAGTATTTATCTTCTCTTAACAAAAAAATTAAGGTTGCTCCAGTTATAAAAAGTAACGGCTATGGTCATGGGATAGTTGAGGTGGCAAACATTCTAGATCATCTTGAGGCTCCATTTTTTTGTGTGGATTCTTTGTACGAGGCTTATGAGTTGCAAAAGGCAAAAATAAAAACTCCAATTTTAGTCATGGGATATACAGATCCTCAAAATTTTAAGGTCAAGAAACTGCCTTTTTCTTTTGCGGTTTTTGATTTGGAAACTGGCCAAGTTTTAAATAAATATCAGCCAAATTGTGGAATCCATATTTTTGTGGACACTGGAATGAACAGGGAGGGGATACCTATGAATGAGCTACCACATTTTTTAGAAGAAATTAAAAAATTACCAAATATTAAAATCAAAGGATTAATGTCACACCTTGCTTCAGCTGATAATCCAAAAGATCTTTTAAACAGAATGCAAATTAAAAATTTTAAAAGGGCTTTGGAGATTTGTAAAAAGAATAGAATCAATCCAAGATGGACTCACCTTACCAATTCTGACGGGCATCTTAATATTCCTTATGTGTCTACCTACGACACACCTGGTGTGGGTAATTTAGCCAGAGTGGGATTGGCATTATATGGAATTTCTCATGATCCAAATTTAAAACCAATACTTACTTTTAAAAGCAAAATTATCCAGATTAGGAATTTAAAGAAGGGGGATAGGATAGGGTACAGCGGAACATTCACTGCCAAAGAACCCATGACTTTCGGAGTGTTGCCCCTTGGATATTATGACGGGGTGGACAGGAGATTATCTAACAAAGGCTGGGTTACTGTTGATGGGCTACCATGCAAAATTGTTGGCAGAGTCAGCATGAATATCACAACAGTTGATATAAGCAAAATACCCAATCCCAAGATTGGTGGCGAAGTTTTCGTTTATTCGAATAATCGAACAGATCCTAATTCAATTGAAAATGTTGCTAGACTCTGTAAAACCATTCCCTATGATATACTTATCCATCTAGCTGCCTCAACTAAAAGAATTATTGTATGAAAGTCTTCATTATAACCGGAGGAACATCATCTGAAAGAAGAATCTCTTTTATGTCTGCAAAACAGGTTAAAAAGGGTTTGGAAGAAGCAGGACATAAAGTTAAATTATTTGATTTCAAAAAAGGATATCCGCAGCTTAAGAAACTTGCCAACAGTTTTGATGTGATTTTTCCCGTAATTCATGGAGAAGAAGGAGAGGGTGGATCCTTACAAAAACTCTTGGAAAAATTAGGTAAACCATTTGTGGGCGGGGACTGGAGGGGTTATAAAAAGGGCTGGTATAAAATACCCTTTAAAACTTGGTGTAACCAAAACAATATCCCCACTCCGTCTTGGAGAAAAATTAAATCCAAAAAAGATATTTTAAATTTTGGCTTTCCTTCTGTTTTAAAAAGCTCCAGCGGGGGATCATCCAGAGAAGTAGTGATTTTAAAATCAAAAGAGGATGTAAAAGGATATTTGGTTAATAAGCTGTTTAGATTAAATTTCCCCTTGTTTGTGGAAAAATATCTTCCGGGAGTAGAAATAACTGTGGGAATACTGAATAATAAAACCTTACCCGTCATAGAGATAGTTCCACCGGAGGGTGAATGGTTTGATTATCAAAATAAATACTGGGGTAAAACAAAAGAGATTCCTTTTGCCCCATCGGTTCCAAAAAATATCCAGAAAAAAGTGCAAAAGATGGCAGAAAGAATTCACAAAACGTTAAACTTGGGTCACTACTGCCGAATAGATTTTATCATCGCCAATGGGAAGTCTTATGTTTTAGAGGTAAACACTATTCCTGGCTTAACCGCCTCATCACTTTTTCCTAAAGCAGCCCAAGCCATAGGAATCTCTTTCCCAAAACTTTTAGATAAAATGATCAAGATAGCATCCCAATGAAATTTGTTCCACTAAACGATCCAATTCTGACAAAAGTAGCTAAGAAAATTCCCAAAAATAAAATTAATTCATCCGACACCAGAGAAATTGTAGAAACCATGCTGACTGTGGCTCATGGACAACAAAAAAATGAACAAAGTTCTTCTGCGAATAAGAAAAGACCCATTATGGTAGGGCTGGCTGCGCCGCAGATTAGGATTTTAAAAAGGATAATTTTGGTAGATGTAAAAGCTGATGGAAAAGGCCTGCCCGCAACACCTCGCAAGCTCGGCTTGCGTGGCGGGCGAGGCAAGGTTGGGGATTTAAAAGTATATATTAATCCAGAAATTATCTGGAAATCCAAAGAAAAGGAGGAGTGGTATGAAGGTTGTTATTCAACAGGTAGAGTTTGTGGAATAGTTTCCAGACCTGTTTCCATTAAAATCCGAGCCTTTGTTCAGGTTGCACCTCAACCAAGGTTACACCTGAACATACGGGAAGAGAAATATAGCGGATATGTGGCCAGAATTTTTCAGCATGAAATTGATCACTTAAATGGAAAAGTGTTTCCTGATTTAATCAAAAACCCGGATCATCTGCACTGGGTCCTAAAAAAAGAATTTCAGTTGTATAGAGATAAACAAGCCTGGAAAAACTGGAGTAAAAAATGTTCATTTGAAAAGTGGCAAAGCCTCAAAAACCCCTTGCTTAAGACAGCTTAAAAAAGGTATAATTTAAGTAGAGCTTCAAGCTCTTTTTTGTATTTTTTTCTGTTAAATCTAAGATATCGAGATAGAGATATGTGATGGATGATTCAATAGAATTAGTCCATCAAATGAAAAGGGTAGGCAGAATCGTCCAAAATGAACATCGGCAAAATACAACCAGCCCCAATTATTGAAGAAATGCAAAGGTCATACCTTGATTATGCCATGAGCGTGATAGTTTCTCGAGCACTTCCTGATGTTAAAGACGGCTTAAAACCGGTTCAGCGAAGAATTATTTTTGCCATGCATCAGCAGGGTTTACATCACACCAGCCGTTACCAAAAATCTGCCGCAGTGGTGGGGGAAGTTTTGAAAAATCTGCATCCACACGGAGATGCTCCGGTTTATGAGGCCATGGTCAGGATGGCCCAAAATTTTTCCATGAGATATATGCTGATAGACGGACAGGGAAACTTTGGATCAATTGACGGAGACTCACCTGCTGCCATGAGGTATACAGAGGCAAGGCTTTCTGCCATTTCAGAAGAACTACTGCGGGATATTAATAAAAACACTGTAGATTTTGTTGATAACTATTCAGGTACCATACAAGAACCAGTGGTGCTACCCTCTGTTATACCAAACCTGTTGTTAAATGGAGCATCAGGTATTGCAGTGGGCATGGCCACTCAAATTCCTCCCCATAATTTAGGGGAGGTTTGTGATGCGCTCATTTATATCATTGAACATCCAGATGCCACTGTTGAAGACCTCATCCAATTTGTCAAAGGCCCGGATTTTCCAACCGGTGGATCCATCTATGATCAGAGTGAAATTTTGGCAGCGTATGGAACCGGAAAGGGGCGAATTGTCATGAGGGCAAAAGCAGAGATTGATGAAACTCCGGCGGGTAAGATGCAAATTATTGTTTCAGAACTGCCTTATCAGGTTAATAAATCCACTCTGATTGCCAGAATTGCAGATTTAGTTAAAGATAAAAAACTGGAAGGAATTGCCGATTTGCGGGATGAATCAGACAGAAAACAAATGGTGAGAATTGTTTTTGACCTAAAAAGAGATGCCAAACCCCAGGCACTTTTAAACTCGCTTTACAAATATACCGCCATGCAGTCTGTTTTCAATGTTAATTTAGTGGGTTTGGTGGATGGAGTGCCGCATCTTTTGACTTTAAAACATATTTTGGAAGAATTCATCAAACACAGACAAACAATCGTCAGGAGAAAATCCGAATTTGAACTGAGCGAGGCAAAAGCCAGAGCTCATATTCTGGAAGGCCTGATGATTGCTGTTTCCAATATAGATGCGGTAATAGACACCATTAAAAAGAGTCGGGATTCGGACCAGGCTAAAAAGAATTTGATGGCTCGTTTTAAGCTGTCTGAACTGCAGGCAATTGCTATTTTGGATATGCAACTGCGGCGTTTGGCAGCTTTAGAAAGGTTAAAAATTGAGGAAGAGTTAAAAATGGTTAAAGAGCTGATTGCTTATTTGGAAGATTTGCTCTCCCACCCTGAAAAAATTCTGAAAGTGATCAAAGATGAACTGACAAAAATTAAAGAAAGATATACAGATGAGCGCAGGACCAGGGTTTATAAACAAAAAATAGGAGAGTTTAACGAGGCGGATTTGGTGCCTAATGAGGTGACAATTGTCACTATCACTGAAGGCGGTTATGTCAAAAGACAATCACCGATGTCTTTTAGAACTCAACAAAGAGGCGGTAAGGGAGTGATGGGTATATCTACTAAAGAAACAGATGCTGTGTCTCATATTTTCTACACCCAAACTCATGACAGTATTTTATTTTTCACAAGTATTGGCAGAGTTTTTCAAATCAAGGTCTGGGATATTCCGGAAACTCAAAGAGCAGCCAAAGGTCAAGCTATTGTGAATCTGATAAATGTGGAACAGGGAGAAAAAGTGACTGCTGTTTTAACCAGGAGGGAGAAAGAGTCTGAGGCCAAATACTTCTTTATGTGCACCTCAAAAGGTACTGTCAAAAAAACAGCCATAGATGAATACGCCAATATCCGCAAAAACGGCCTGGTTGCCATCAAATTGGATAGCGGGGATGTGTTGGGCTGGGTTGCACCCACCACTGGTGAGAATGATGTCATTATGGTGTCATACGAAGGAAAATCCATCAGGTTTTCTGAAAGAGGGGTAAAACCCACACACAGGGATACCTCGGGAGTAAGGGGTATTAGGTTAGGCAAAGGTGATGAGGTAGTATCCTTAAATATCATAGGCAAAAAAGAGGGGGAGCTTTTGGTGGTGATGGAAAATGGCCTGGGCAAAAAAACCGCTACCACCGGCTGGAACAAGCAGGGCAGGGGAGGCCAGGGAGTAAAAGCAGCCCAGGTCACCCCCAAAACAGGCAAGATTGTCACAGCCAAAGTGGTTGACAAAAGTATGGATACTTTGGTTTTAACTTCCAGTAAGGGTCAGCTTATTAAAATGGGCCTCAAGGAAGTCCCGACACTGCAAAGACAAACTCAAGGTGTGATTTTGATGAGAGTTCGGCCGGGTGAAAAAGTGGCAGCTGCCACAGTTGTTTCCTCCAGGGAAAAAACTAAAGATGCCAAAAACGGTGATTAATTTATGAATAAGACAAGACTGCTTTCCAATATAGCAATCGGCTATTTTATGATCGGATTGATATTTACCATTTTATTTGCAATTTATTACAAATGGCCGCCCTTATCCTTTTTATCCCCGGGCTTTTATTCTGTTATTTTAAGTTGGCCATATCAAGCAATAGGTTTCCTCCGAGACCTCCTAACCTACGGCCTGGCAGGAAAACCAGTGTAGATTCTGTATGATCGAAATTTGCAAAGCCTGTAGCGTCCAAGTATAATTCTTTGTTACATGCAACCTGAATCATTAAAAGTTGTTAACTATATAGATAACTATAGACGAAGTCGTGAACTCATTAAATCTTGAGTGTGAAGCATCAATCCTTGGCGAGGAGAATAAACCTACACTTGCACTTCATATACAAAATTTATCAGGGCAAATTATGCAATGATATCGCTTGTACAACGAAGTCTGATGCAAACGAATTCCACTTCTTGTTTACTATGATAGACTAGTCTATCATAGTATTTATGCCCAGATTTTCCATTTATACAGATCCCAAGAAACTTGCTGTTTTTATCCACAGATTTTGGGATGCCATTACCTTAATAGAGGACAGATCAGAAGCAATATCTTTCTTAAAAGATTTACTTACACCAACTGAGGTTAGGATGATAGCTAAAAGGTTACAGATTGCTGATATGTTAGCTAAGGGATACAAGTACGATGATATCAGAAATTATGTCAGGGTAACTGTTCAGACTATTTCCCATGTGAACAACAAATTAAATTACGGAGAGGATGGACTAATACAAATCCTACAAAAATTAGAAAAAATTGATAAGAGCCGCCAGGATAAATTAGAGGGTAAGAGAAGTATTTTCTCTCAACCGCCAGGAATGGGAAGAATGGCAGGGGATTTAGTCACGCTTGGGGCAATGGGTGTTGCTAAAGTTGTCCGTCATCACAAAAAAGTTTCTAGTGTCAAAAAATCTAAATGGACAAAGTTATGATACTCTAGTGTATCATAGTGAATGGTAGCACTTAATAGAATCACTCTGTAATTTATACAGAGTCTTTTAACTTTATTAACTTATAAACTATTTACTTCCTAACACTCTTCTGACAAAATCATTAACAAAGTTTGAGCCTCTGGAGATGATAAAACCAGACAGTAAATAATCCAAAAAAGGGATTCCGCTCTCTACTCCCAAAAGGGAGCTGAAAATGTTAACCCTGTATGTAAAAGTCAAAAATGTGGCTGTTGAGAGCGCCAACAGAGGAAGATACGGCCTTAAAAATTGCACACTGCCAAAAAGATATTCTATCAGTGATTCATTCAGGGTGGAAAAGGCAAAAATTAAAGCAATGGGTGAAAAATTAAATTGATCCAACTAAGGAATCCTTTCTGGGCCAGAAGAGGAACTTAAACAAGTTTATCAAAAGACCGGCAATAGTCAAGGTTTTATCGGTCTTGGAAGCGGTGTCAGGCTTAACAGGGGGGGTGATGACAGTCGGCCCCTCAGCCATGTCTGTTTGTAACGAAATCACTTTTTGGTTCAAGGCAGCCAGGGAGGCTTGCAGATTGTTAAGCTGATCCTTGAGCATGGGAGCTTCATGACCAAGTTTAATTAAATTCTGATGCTCCTCTGAATTAACCATGGAGAGGAGGATCTGATCAATGCTCATTGGCCCATCCGCATAAGATTGCAAACCACCCAGATCCGGATCCCGTCCCAGGATACTTCTGTAAGCTTGTGCAATTTGGGCTATACGTTCAGAAGAAATAATTTTTGTTTTCCATGCAGGCCAACTGTCTCCCGGACAAATTGTTGCCTGCCCGGGCAGCTCTTGGTGGCCCAAAACCACCTCATCAGAATTTAAGTTGATTAAATCAGGATAATCATTGATAAAGAAACCGCAAAGCTTTTTTAAAGAATTAAGCTGCTCATCAGTGGGAGTACGACCCCGGATAAAATTCCCAATCAGACAGATCCCGATCACAGCATCGTTTAAATTAGCCACATTAGCCCGGGCTGTTGAGATATCACCAACATAATAAACCACCCCATTTTTATCTACTAAAAAATGGTAGCCAATTCCACCCCAGCCGTTTGAGTTAATATGATAGTTGGCAATCTCTGGCGGAGTTTGGGTATCGGGTGAAGCAGAGTGGTGGATGGCCAGATACTTCACTTGTGATAAAGGCCTAACCCAGCTCCAGCTGAAAGAATCTCCCGGCATAGTATCTCTTAAATCAATGAATTTACTTCCAAGTTGGGGGATAGTGAGATCAATTCTAGACATAAAAACAGGCAGGCAAATGTATCTTAGCTAAACTCAAAAGCCTAGTCAATGCCAAACAAGGCTCTCAGTTGCGGTACTGTCATGATCAGAAATTGCAGAACTAACATCAGGATAACCGACCCCAAAAGTTTTTTATTGGAAGTAATCGAATGATGCCTCCTGATAATAAACGGCAATCCCATTTGCAAAACAACCATGGTGGAAAAAACCCAAGCTCGCCCGGATTGCAGACCAACATTGGTATAAATAAAATAAAAAAGCAAAAGACATATCAGTGCAATAATCGATCCTCCCATTAAAATATAGCTCAACATAGATTTGTCCAAAATATTATTTCCCTTTCTGGGAGAAACTTTCATAATATGTGATGATGGACTATCAAAACCCAAAGCCAGAGCAGGCAACCCGTCTGTGACAAAATTAATCCACAGGATTTGCACAGGATTCAGGGGAGAGGGAAGGGTCAAAAAAGAAGCCACCCCAATCAGTAAAACTTCTGATGAGTTGCCGGTTAATAAGAATTTAATCACCTTTAAAATATTGGCATAAATTGACCTTCCCTGTTCAATTGCAGCAACAAGGGTGGCGAAATTATCATCCAGCAAAACAATATCAGAGCTTTCCTTGGCCACATCCGAGCCTGTTTTTCCCATTGCCACTCCAACATGGGCAGACTTGAGCGCCAATGAATCATTCACTCCGTCTCCTGTTACAGCCACCACCTCACCGCTGCTTTGGTAGATTTTCACCAACCTGTATTTGTCTTCAGGTGTAATCCTGGCATATACTGAAACCTTACTTAACCTATTTCTTAACTCCTCATCATTTAAAGCAGCCATTTGCAAACCTGTCAAAATTTCATCACCCTTGCCCAAAAGTCCAAGCTCCTCGGCAACAGCTTTGGCAGTTAGCTCATTATCACCTGTCACCATAGCAATCTTTAAACCTGCTCCTTGCGCAACTCTGATGGCATCTTTGGCCTCATCTCTTATTTGATCGGCAATCCCTATGATCCCCAAAAGGGTTTTGTCCTTGGAAAAAGCAAGAACTCTTAGTCCTTTTGATGCCATTTTTTGATACTCTTTGTCCCAAAATTCCAATTCTGCCTCAGTCAGCTTAACTTCTTTTAGGATCACTTCCGGCGCTCCTTTGGTGTAGATTGTCTCCTGACCGTGATGCTGCCAAATCACACTCATCTTTCTCGTTGCCAAAGAAAAGGGGATTTCTTCCGCAAGTTTTCCTTCTGATCTTAAAAGTGCTATATCTTTACCCTGATCTTTGGCCCAAATTAAAAGTGCCCCTTCAGTTGTATCACCAAGGATATCAAAACTACCACCATCTTCTTTTAACACCAAATTGGCACTGTTACATAAAACTGCACATTCGAGCAGGTCATCATCCCGATTCTTAGCGCTCTTGACAGTCTTAACCCGCATTTCATTTTTGGTTAAAGTGCCTGTTTTATCTGACAGAATCACAGTTGCAGCACCCAAAGACTCAACAGCAACCATTCTCCGGATTAAAGCTTTTTGCTTATACATTTTACGTACACCTATGGCCAAAACTATCGTCACCACAGCCGGCAACCCTTCAGGCACAGCTGCCACCATTAAGGCAATGCTGGTTAAAAAAGCCTCTGTTATTTCAAATCCTTGCAGAAATCTAATTGCAAAAATGGCAACAGATATGAACAAAACTACGATTACCACACCTTTGATAAGTTTTGCCAGCGATTGTTCCAGGGGAGTTTGTTCATCTTCAACCTCAGTCAAGCTTTGGGCAATTGAACCGAATCTGCTCCTTTCACCTGTTTGGTAAACTATAAATTTGCCGCGCCCTGCTACCACCGTAGTACCAAAATAAAGCACATTCTCATCTTTCTTGTCAGTTTTTATAACAGGCAAAGATTCACCGGTTAAGACAGACTCATTAACTTCCAGGGAGTAGGTCTCAATTGCTTTCCCGTCAGCAGGAATTTTGTCTCCGGCTTCCAGAATGACCAAATCACCAGGAACAATTTCCGAAGAGGGTATCTCCACTTCTTTTCCATCCCTTAACACCCGGCAGTTAAAGGTATCAAAACTGCGCAAAGCCTCCAATTCTTTGGAGGCTTTAAACTCCTGCCAAAAGCCCAAAATAGTATTTAAAATCAGTATTGCCCCAATCAGCAGTGCGTCAATTTCATCTCCCGCAAAACCGGACAGCAAAACAGCAACAACGAGCACCAATGAGAAAGGGTTTTTAAGCTGATTAAAAAAAATCTTGAAGGCTGAATAACCCTTTTTGTGCGGTAGCAGATTAGGCCCGTATTTTAATAAAGCCGCTTTCGCTTGTTTGGTAGTTAATCCTTTCATGAGAGTAAATTAATAGGTGTCACAATCAGTAAGATACCCGCGGAATTTAAAATAAAGCTGACCAGGGCAATCTGTTTATACTCCAGTTTTGAAATGCCAAGCATCAAAAGCCCGATCTCATCAGGAAAAGGGGAGGCAATAATGATTGCCCCAAGCACAGGAATCAAAAACTCCAGACGGTATTTTTTTAAAAAACTATCTATTTTTTGAAGCTGAAGCTGTCTTGAAACACCATCAACTTCCTTTTTATAATTGTCCCTAAAAAGCCTGATTATTAAAAGATCCCCCAAGGCTGCACCTGCTCCCCCCAGCAGAGCAATTGTGATCGGGTTGCTCTCACTTGCAATAACCAACAGCATAGCCACAGACACAGGTGAAGTTAAAAAGGAAGTATAAAGCATTCCGGCTATAAACTGCGCCAAAAGGGCATAGGGAAGAACCGCTGTAATCCAGTTGTGTAAATATCCGCTTTTTACTAAAAACCATGCCAAACTTAAACTGAATATAAAAATTGCTGTTTTAAAAAGAATCTTCTTTGTCCTGTTGTCCATTAATTCATTATAGCAAAGGTAGCTTTTGGTCCTCTTTCAACAGTATCTTTTTCAGAGTTATTTATTACCTGAATGAAAGGCTTTGTGGACGTCTTTAAGATGGGCATTGGTAACATGAGTGTAAATTTGGGTGGTTTGGATAGAGGAATGGCCCAGCATTTCCTGGACAGAACGGATGTCGGCCCCGTTTATCAGCAAATCAGTTGCAAATGAATGTCGTAGAGTATGCGGTGTAGCTTTAATTGGTAACCCTAATCGTTTGACATATTTTTCAACTATTCTTTCAATAGAACGGGTACTTAACCTCATTGATTCACCATTATCAGACGGATCAACTTTTCCCTGAAATCTTATAAACAGAGGTCTGAAAGTATCTTTTCTGACCATCAGATATTTTTCCAGCCAATCTGCGGCAGCATCAGAGATGAATACCACCCGTTCTTTACCGCCTTTACCAATTATACCAAACTCACGTCTGGTAAGATTGATTGTGTCTCTATTTAAAGAAGCCAGTTCAGATACCCGCAAGCCTGTTGAGAACAAAGTTTCCAGTACTGCTCTATCTCTGATGCCATCTTTTTTAGCACTATCAGGAGCCTCTAAAAGCTGCTTAAGTTGAGGATCATCGAGCACCTTCAGTGGCCTCGGTTCATTATCACCAAGCTCCACCTTTTCAGCAGAGAGTGTGGGAACATCTGAGCGGGCCAGGTATCTTAAAAGAGCTCGTAAAGCTATCATAAAATAATTTTGAGTGACTCTTTTTAGTCCGTTTTTTGTTTTGGGGTCTGAGAAGCGAGATAAGTATAACCTGTACTTTCTCACCAGATTAAGATCGATTTCTTTTGGATCAATATCACCGGAAAATTCTAAAAACCTTTTTAAGTAATGATCATAATTTTTAATGGTCAGTTGTGAGGTATTGCGTTCCAGTTCCAGATATTCCAAAAAGTCGACAATTAAAGAAGATAAGGCAGCCATCAGAAATATTATAGCAGGGCCAAGCCCAGAATTCCCAAAATAGTCAAAAGAGACCCTACAATGGCCAAAGTTATTGTCAGCTGCTCTGACCCTGCCTCAGGCAGATATTGATATGCTTGAGCCGGGGGGACGGGCTGAACAACCGCTCCGGAAGGAGTGGCCACACCTACTGCGCCTCTGCCTACGCCGGCAGGGGCAGGAGTGGGGGAGGCCTGGGCGCAAGTGCCTGTGCCGACAGTATAACTGCCATTGCTCACGGAGTTTAAGATATCGGCAACAGTCCCTCTTTCCACCACATTGGAATCAGTGGTCTTGCTTTTGTCATTGGGATCAAAATCAAACTTGATTTGAGTGGCGCCGGTTTGGGCATTATCTTTCACCGTAAAATTTATTGTTGCCAGAGTTCCGGATCCGGAAAAAGGGGAGGCAATTGAGGCCAATCCCGAAATAGTGATCTTGCCTGATGTATCGTCTATGTTGTTGCCCGGGTAATCAGGATAAATGGTACCGGATGAGATGGAGGTGGCGGTAAACCTTGATTGATCATACAGCAAGATTGCGTCAGTCCCGTCTGTTTGCGCCCCTCCGGTGTTTAAATTAACCTGTAGAGGAAAGCTGCAGGATTTGTTAAAAGTGCCGGAGGAGGGGGAGAGTGAAAGAGAGGCTGTCTGGGCGTAAGCAGGAATGTAAAATGTAAAATGTACAATGTACAAGGCAAAAATGCAGGATAGAAATTTAATTGTAACTTTCTTACTCATGGCAGAATATTTAAGTCTAAATCAGAAACTTCCTCCAAAATATCCTTACCTGTGCCTGTTTCAATTAAGTTGGAGTCTGTTGTTTGTCCCGGGCTAAATTCCAAAGATATCTTGGCCACACCTGCTGCCTTGGCCGTAAAATCAACTGATCCAAAAAGTCCATCTGCCAAAACTCCGCCCGATGTATCTGTAATACCTGAGACAGTAATCCTGCCGGATGCTTTATCCACTTTATTGACGGGAAAATCCCGAAAAATTACCCCTGCTACTACCGGCTCGGCAGAAAGTAAGTTAGGATCATAGTTTATCAAAAGATCTGCTCCCTCAACCTTGCTGCCGGAGGAAATATTAATATCCACAGTCACTTTTTCACCAACCTTAAGGCTTGCTCTGGGAGAGAGTAAAGAAACAGAGGTAGTTTTGACTGCCACCTCCTCTGACACTCTGGTTGCAGGAGAAACGGGCCGAAGCAGAGTCAACCCTGCCCAGATAATTTCCAGAGCTAAAATTGCCCCCAGGGCAATAAAAATATTCTTGCGATTCAGCAGTTTTTGTAATCCACCTGACGGATTGGGTAAATTCATATTATCCATTATACTTCTACATTAGAACATCTCTGCATCAATTTGCAACAACTTTATTTATATTAAATCGATACTCCGCTGGGTGATGGACTCGGTGATGGACTCGGACTCCCAACAGTATAAACTTTAAGCGAGCTATTTCTATTATCAGAAGTTACCACTCCTAAATAATAATCAGTATTGACACTTAAATTCGAAGGGAGTGTGCAAACTATACTTGAATCTGTCCAAGAACTAATAGCACAAGCTGAAAATACCGTTAACGAACCAGGCTGATAAACATTTACTGCTCCAGTATTAGTTCCGAATTCACTTCCCGAGAAAGTAATCTGCTCTCCTGCACCAGCAGCAAGAGGTGTAATTGATGAAATATAAGGCTGACCTGCAGTTACTTGAAAATCAACTCTACCGCTTTTCTGATTTTGAGCATTACTGACCTCTACCCGGAATGTGCCTGAAGCAACTGCTGGAACAGTAGCGTTAATTTGTGTATCAGACCAGCTTACAATTACTGCTCCACCTGAAAGTTGACCTAGTGAGCCGTAAAAAGCTACTCCTCCTGTCTGTGAACCAAATCCAGATCCCCTCAAAATAATGAGTTGTCCAAAAATACCAGAGGAGGGAGTAATGGAATCCAAAAGCACTGTTGAGACAGAAGCAGAAGGTGTGGCAGTAGGACCGGGAGAAGCTCCAGATGGTGAAGGGGGAGGGGTGGGGGCAGAATAAGTCTCATCGCTGGCATTAAAGTTTTGCCTCATACAGGCATAATCTATGGAATTAACCCTGGAATCGCCGTTTAAGTCTGCTGATTTGGCCACATCGGAAACAATATTCCACTGGCGGATCAGCTCTGATTTATCCAGGGCATTGATTTTTCCATCAGGGGAGTTTGAGGGAGCAATGTCTCCCTGAGGCAAACTGATTGCTCCTTCCAGATTAGTTGTTCCGCCATCCTTGGTATCAAAATCCACTCTTCTGGCCAAAGTACCGGGGACCTTAATAATCAGCTGGTATTTTTTCTTCTTTTCAAACTTGGGAGCAAAATTTTGCGGCTCTCCGTCTTTATTAAGAGAGATTTTCTGTTTTAAAATAGGCTCGGGAACCTGAGCTCCGGTTAAAAGAGGCAGCGCTTCAAACACCTTAACATCCACGTTTGATGCTTGGAAAGATCCTGCACTCTTACAGGCCATCAGGGTTTTAAAGGCAATAGTGGTGGTATTAACCACACACTCTCCTTTGGCCACTCTGCCGTCATCCGCGGTTACCTCAACTGGAATTTTGCCTTCCAGTCTTTGTTCTAATCTTCCTGTGATGGTGTTGGTGGCACTATCCCAGGAATCGGGAGTGATGTCCTGGTTTCCCACCTTAACCTTTCCTTTACCCTGGGCCCCGAAATTGCTGCCGGTTATTTTTATATCTGTACCGACCCCTGAGGAAGAATGGGTACAGAGAACATTGGCAATGGCCGGATTAGGGGTAAACCTAATACTCAACTGTTCTGGTTTGGTCACCGGGCTGGAACCCAAAAGCCCGATGAATTTAACAAAAATGGTTTTTATTCCCGGGGTCTGATCTTTAAAGGGAAAGCCGCTAATCTTGAAGGGTTCACTATCATAAGGAAAGACCAATTTTTTATCTATATTGGAGCAATCTTTAACTGCCTCAACAGCACTCTTTCCTTCAGGGCCTTCGCCTATGGCAAAACAAAGGGTCTTTTTGACAGGGGCCGGAGTAGGCGGGGGAGTGGGGACAGCTGTCACCACCAAAGTGGCTGTGCCGATACATTTGGCCCCGGTTTTACCTATAGTGGTAGCAGTAAAGACATAGGCCCCGGGCCCTACATTAGGATCAGAGGAGGGGGTAAAAACAGCCCCGTTTACAGCAGGTGGGGAAGTGACTCCTTTGGGCCCAACATAGGAAAGTTCAATATCCAAAGGTGAGGCAGCCGGTGTCTGGCCGTTATGAAAACCTCCCACCCGAACTGACCCACCCAAAGTAATGGTCCTGTCTTTAATCCACTCTCCTGTATTGTCGGCATTTTTGAATTTAACCTCGGTTGAGGAAATATCAGCAGGACAAGTGGTGGCCGGAGGACCAGGCTCTGCTCCCACTTTGGGCACCACTACCTGAATGGGCAGACAACTGATTTGAGAAACAGCATCTGCCACTGTTGCCCGAATCAAATAAGTATTGTCTACTGTATTAGAGGTATTGGGCGGTATATTGGCAACACGCACAACAGCTGTACCGGTGTTGGTTTCGGTAATGGTCAAATCAGGAGCTCCGGTGGTTTGAGAGATGGCAGTAATAGTAGCTGTGGCATTTTTGGGCGTAAAAACCAAATCAAGCGGATTGTTGCTGCCTGATGAGGCGGCAGTATAAATCGGCCCTCCTTCGGGATTTTTAGAACTGCTTTTGGTTAAACCCGATAGCTCAAATCTGCTGCAGGATACTGCTGCGGGTGGTGTAGGAGGCGGGGGAGTCGGAGGTGGCGGCGTGGGTGGAGCAGCCTGATTGACTATCATAGAGGATGGGGAAATAGATATAGTTTCTAAGGATAGATCAGCTTTAACATTTTTAAGAAAAGACGTGCCTGCCGTATTAATATTGTACTGGAGCGCTGATTGGGAGGTAAAGATAAGCTCCACAAATGATGTAGCAACCGGGGACAGGGTAGCAGGCGAGGCCACGGCTAATTCTCCAATCAGCCTGATCTGTCCGCTTAAGTTTATGGCAGCAAGATTTTCATTACCATCACCCCCTAAAATATCGCTTTTCGTACCAACTATGTACCTGATATTTTTAACCTGGACTTTAGCCGGATCAAAATTTACATTAAGCTGATACATCCTCACCTTTAAGGCAGCAGAAGGATTAAGCCGGATATTGGCCGTAAAATCCTGGTTTGGCAGAGCAACTGCCTCGGAGGGACTGAAAGAAGAAGTCACAGATGCACTGCTCTGGGCCAAAACTGCTTTTACAGCCAGGGAGGAAAGCAAAATAAACAGCAAAAATATTATTTTTAAAAATTTCACGGGTTAGTACTCCTTTCCCAAATCGTCAAATCATCAAGGTCTATCTGACCATCACCGTCAAAATCCGGATCAACGCTGACAGGCACTTTCCCCAGGGATATAGCTGTCAGAAAATACAAATAATCATCTACATCTATCTTACCATCTGCATTGGCATCCCCTTCAGTCCTTCTCAACCTGTTGCAGTATGCATTTTTATTCGCTGAGCTGGGCGCAATATTGTGTATCCTGACCGGTGTAAAACAGCTTATTGGATCCGTGTACCCAATGTCTGTCAGTTTGGTAAACTGGCAGGGAGAGGAACAGGTGTTGTCAGTTTGACACACGCAATTTGTTACAGGCGGAGGAGGAGGGGAGCAGGCAGGGAAGGTGAGAATAGTTCCCTCTGCATATTGCAGGATTGTATTTGCGTCATCAGATCCAATACTGCCGTCTGCTGTCACATCCGCTATTATTTTTTGAGCGGGTGTTAATGTAATATTGCCGACTACTGATTTTAATACCGTGTCAGCATCAGCATTTGAAACCTGACCGTCCGAATTGACATCTCCTTTCGGAGGACATGGGGAGAGTTTCGGTAAAACCAAAGTAATTCCCGCTGTAGTTTCTCTACATTTAGTGGGGTTGGCTGCGCAACTTCCTACGAGAGATCCTCCCTCGGGAATTTGTAAGAAGCGCGCATAAAGAGGTTTACTACCATTACCGGATGGAAGGGTAAAATCAAATGTTTGGGAAAAACTGTCAAGAAAACCTGCTATAACACTTTCCAAAGGCTTATTCATACTGCTTATTTTAGTCGGGTCACAGTTATTAAAAAGACTTCTGGTATTAGGACTTGTGGAAACCACAAAACAGGTCACAATGGGCGGAGAGGGGTTAATTTTTAAGTTGAATGGGTAAGATTCACGGCTTAGTCCGCCGGTTGAGGTACCTTGTATAGTGACCGAATAATCCCCGGGGTCAGCATTGGCGGTAGTAAAAGTGACAGTCCTGCGGCAGGTACTGGGGTCAGGCTTGCAAGCTACACTCGGGCTGAATATTGCCACAGCACCACCTGTATTGCCGCTGATGGCAAAAGTGACATCTTCTGCGCTGCCGGCTGTTTTGCTGACCACAAACTCTTTACCCGCCTGAGCTTGACCTTTAGTCATAATAAAATCCGAAGGCTTGTTAATGCTAAAATCAAATCCTCCACCTGGAGAAGGGGAGGGGCTAGGACTGGGGCTGGTTTTGTTAACTGTGACAGTCGCCCTGCCGGTAGCAGTTTTCTCATTGTTGGTAATGCAAACTAACTCCAGCTGCTTGTTAAGAGCATCCGTACCGGAAGTATTAGTCAGTTTGACGGATTTGCTGCTTGAGGAGGTAGTTTGTGAACCTGTCCAGTTAGGGTCACCTGATGCAATACAACTGTCAATTTGTTCACCTCTTGGCACTCCGGTGATCACCCAAGTGATGGTTGTTAAATCCTTATCACTTTCCACTACGGTGGGGTTAGCTGTTAACTTGACCTTGAAGGTGCCAGGCGAAGGTGAGGGAGAAGGACCCGGACCACCGGCAGGACTTGCAACAACTGTTAATTGAATATCTACAAGGGCACCAAATGCCTCATTCTTATCATTAATCATTCTCCAGACAAATCTGTGAGGACCTTGTTTCGGCCGAATAGTGATTCCAAAAGCATACGGGGGATCTCCCGGATTAACAGTATACCTTGGTGAGATTGATTGTGCGGATAATCCTAAATCACTATCTTGATCTGTAGGAGACTGAGCCTGGAATTTATAGCTTGTAGTCCAGGGTTGAGCATTACCTCCGGTTGTGTTTTTCATCAGAATGGTTAATTGATAGGTTTTCCCATCTATTAATCCCGGAGCCGGAAAATTATCAATGGTGCCGCTTTTGCCATCTCCCTGAACACTAATTGGTAATACCCATTCAGCATTGTAATCTAAGTGAGGAGAGGCTGGAGCAAAGGTAAAATTACAGCTGGTTTTACAATCAGGACTACCTCCGGCTGTTTGCTGATTATAATCAGGCGGACTAGCAATACCTGTAAAACCTTGAGGTGCCGTAAGAGGAGGGGTCACCCGGTAACTATCCCCATTTCTAACAAAACCAGCCAATGAATAATTACCATTTGCATCTGTATTTACTGACCTTGTCTGTTGATTAAAAGTATCATCATAGATTTGAATAGTTATCCCCCCAATGCCAGGATTACCACTCCCTGTACTGGTTACTCGACCACCAATAGTTACCGGAGCCACATTTCCAGTTGCTCCTCTTGCAGCTGCGGCTTGAAAAGAGCTAGCAACAGTACCTGCGGAGGCTTCTGTACTAACAAATGTTTCAGAATAATTTTGCGTGGATGATGTGATATTTGAGCCAGGGATTTTAAATATCCAACAGTTTTGATAACTGGAATCACCACATTTAGTCACAGCATCCGCGCCTACGTGAACTGCGCCATCATAAGTTCCACTAACACTTATAGAGTTTGGATTACCTTGTAAACGAACGTTTGTTCCGCCTGCATTTCCCTTGACAAAAACATATACATCCTGACCAACAGTAATTGACCCGCCGTCGCGATTAGGTGACGTGCTGAAAAGCATACAGAATAAGGGTGGGTTCAAAGTATCACACTGCCACTCTCCTGCTGCCTGGGATTTTAACTGCTGCTGCTGCTGGACCAATCTTAACCCCACCAACAGCCCCACTGCCAGAACAGCCAAGATTATCAGGGCAATAATATTTCTTCTGGTTAAAAATTCTTTTATTCTCTCCATAGTTATGGTGCCGGGCTGACAAAAGGATTGGTTATCTCCAGCTGGATGTTTCTGTTTGTAGCCGTGCACTCACCTGTGGGATTAAGACAGCCTTCACCCGATACACTAGGTCCTCTAAACTTAATCTCACCTCCGGAACTGGAGGCTGCCTTGGGTTTAAAAATCTGGGTCTGGCGCACCAAATATAAAGTTACCGGGATGGCCGCTATCAAAATCAGTACTATGATTCCTATAATAATGTTCCTTTTGGAAAAATTCATATTTTTATTGTCCTCCAGGCGGGCCTGCCTCGCCTCCAGGCGGGCCTGCCTCGCCTCCAGGCGGGCCCAAAGGTGAAATCAGCTCTATATCAATGGTGGGGGAGGTAGTGATACACTCGGTTTTTGAACAATCCACACCGGTACCGGAAAATTTTATCGGATCTCCTGCTGCCTGGGATTTTAACTGCTGCTGCCTTTGGGCAAGCCTGACCCCCAAAGGAATCCCCACAATCAAAATTGCCAAAAGCAGTAGGGAAATCAGGTTTTTTTTGCTGAGCAGTTTTTCTTCTGACTGAAAGTTAGAATCCATTAAACTTACACTAGTACAAATTAGATCAACTTGTCAATATGAAGAAGCTAATATTGTCCGACAACGGAAGGGGTAGAAAATTTTCAATGATTAATGTCTGAAAATTAAAATATTAAAACATTGATGGAAGATTAAAAACCTGTCTGCCGACAGGCAAGATTGGAAATTATTGGAAAGGTGGTAATCATATTGCCATCCAGATATTCGAGCCCCTACAACGCCCTAAAAACGGCTTGCCAGGGGATAGAAGCTATCTATCATCATCTAGAGTTTAGAGCTTTAGGAAGCCCCAAATTAATTTACAATTAATAATTTAAAATGTATAATTAAAAACACAAAATTTCAGTGGGAAATATAGCAAATTAAGCACACAAAAAGATAAGATAAAAATTCCTTCATTTACATTGTAAATTTTACATTTGCCGAAGGCATACACTCCTCTGGAAAACCCCTTCTCTGACATCGCATAACTATCATTGTCCGACGTATTTATATTGGAGAAGGATATCATCAGAAGAGAATAAAGCGGACTGGAATATAAAGATATTAAAGACAGCACAACTGATCTCTCAATACCCTAATATCTTAATATCCTTAGTATCGAAGCAGGTAGTCTTTCTCCTCCAAGCACCTTCGGGTATTATTAGCACTAAATCCAATCAACCGATAGAACTTATTCTTTTGTAAAGCAATAGCTCATAGTTTTCCACATTCATGCCTATGAACTGTATCAAACTACATCATTTACTCTTTTCACGATATTATCTTATAGTTTTCACAGTTCGGCTTCGCCAAGTCTAACTTGGCTTCGCTCACTGCTATAGCACTCCTCCACTTTAGCCTATTATCTCAATCCAATTTGAAATTTGACATCTTGCCTGACGGCAGACAGGTTTGAAATTTGACATTTTCCCCTATCCTGTCCAGGAAGTTAAAAGAAAACTTACCAAAAGCACAACCGCCCCTATGCCTAAATACTCCCATACCACTCTCCTGCCTGCCCTACCCCGCAAGGTTTGGGTTGTCAAACCAACCAAAACATACATGCTTGATGCTAAAGCCAAAGACCAGATAGTCGTAGGCATGGGCCAGAAGGAAAAACTTAAGGCCAGCTCCCCCAGCACCAGACCTAAAATAAAACTTTGGATCCAAACTGAGGCAGAAACCTGATCCTCCATTAAAATTGTCCAAAGTATTTGCAATATCAGAGGAAAGCTTATCAGCAGAATAAGTATCCCATTCCAGATAAAAGATAAGTTAAAGGCGTAAACCACGTTAAAGATAAAAAAAGCAGCCATCAGTGTAAAAAGAAAGTTGGCTGTTGAGGCAGCCCTGAAAAGTGGAATAGTCCGGATTGAGGCTACATTAAAGACGTTTTGTGATAAAAGCAACAGGTAAAAAGTCAGCCCAAATAAAAAAGCCACCGGCAGTCTGGTCAGCCATCTAACCGGCAAAAGAAAGTAAAATGAAGCCACAGCCACAGTAAAAAAAACTGGTAAAATCAATAAAACCCATGCTTTGGTTCTGTTGATCCCTTCCCAAAGCGAGAAGAGGGATAAAATATAAGCCAATACCCCAAGGCCTGCTATAAAGCGGAACCTTAAGTTAAAATCTACCAATTGGGTAGATAAAAGTCCCAGGGTTAAAATAACCGAGGTAATAATTATTTTTTGACGTTTGGTAATATTTAAGTTCATAATCAGTTATCAGTTATCAGTTATCAGTTTTCAGAATTTAGTTGGTCAGTTGTCTGTTTACCGGTTAACTGAAAACTGGTAAACTTTCATCCGATAACTGAGAACCGATAACCGGTTCATTTAGCTGCCAGCTTCAGCACATGGCATATCGCTATGGCCAGGGCATCTGTTGCATCATCCAAGTGCCCACCCTTCCAGTACACTTTGAGCCTTTTTCTTTTTCTGCCATTTGCTCCCAAAAATTTTCTGACTCCATCATGCACCTGATCTTTGTCTGCCCTGCCTGAACCTGCCACCATCAGTTTCACCTGTAAACCGGTATAATCCTGAATAGGGATCTTATGCTGGGCTGCGGCCAGCATGATCACTCCCCTTGCCTGCCCTACCATAATAGCTGTTCTGGTATTTGCCCCAAAAAAGAGCATCTCTGACACCATCTGGTCAGGTTGATATTGTTTTATGATCTTAGAAAGCCCGGAGTGAATCATATGCAGTCTATCCTGCATCAGTCTATCCTTGGGGGTGTGGATGTTGCCATATGTAATCAGCTCAATATCATATTCAAATTCCCTGCCCAAAATATCATCAGGGATTTTAATTATTCCATAACCAGTGGTAGCAGTTCCAGGATCAATACCTAAAATTATCATCAGCTCTCAATTTTAGCACATCCCTCCTCTGGCAATTCAGACACCTGGGGGGTGGATTAGGCAGGCACCTAGGAATTATTCCATGGTAAGATGCTCAATAATTTTAAGTTTTCTTTGATAGTCTGCTTGATCAAAAACAAACTGTTTATATTTATCTTTGTTACCAAACATATCCAATACTATTTCTGGTTCTAAAAAACCATTGTTACCCCCAATATAATTGGGAAAAGATGACCATGAATATTCCTCTAATTCCTTAAGGGTTTTGATTATAAAACCTGTATGAGGATTTAAATGAATATATCTGGATACATGAATAAGTTGCTCATCTGTCTCTATCCTCTTTGCTTTAAACTGGTCTAAAAATAATGAACCATCCCTCTCATTTAACGTATTAAAATAGCGGGTATAACTGTTTTGGAAGTTTCCCATAAATTTAGAAATTCCATTCTCTAGTTTCTGTTTTAATAAAAGATGGAAATGATTTGGCATTAAACAAAAACAAATAATCTCCACTAACTTCTCTGCTTGATCTATTATTTTTAAGATTTGTGCTTCTCTTTCTTTATCTAATTCTAAAAACTTGGATAATCTGATGGGTGGATTTGAGACTTTGTAAAATTTAATGGCTAATAAAGCCCTTTGATATTCTTTTTTAGTATTAAAGGTGGGCTGCTTATTTATGCCTCTGTTATAGACATGGTAAACCTCATCTGTAACAAGTGGAGTTATTCTACCTGGCATGAATTCATATTAAGGTCAATCTCCCTAGGTGTCAAGCTGAGACACCCCCCAGGTGGAATTTAAGCAATTTTCTTAAGAAGTACTAATTTTTCTAGTTGTGAGGTCTCTTTATGAATCTTCATATCATTTAATGGAATCTGTGGTTGCTGCATCTGATTAGTTAACACTCTCCACACTCTACTTGATCTAAACCTTCTCAAAGCCCCATCTACGCCATGTAAATTTAGGTATTGATCAGCCCCTGCAAAAAAATTTGCATGCCTCATTAAGAGAAGATCTATAAAATCTCCTTCTTGTCTTTTATCAAATCTACTGCCTCTATAGTCCATATAGCCCATGGCTATTTGCAAAGAAAGCTCATCTTGTCCTAATTGAATTCTAAAATTTCTTCCTGCTGTATTTAAAAGTAGTTCTCGTTCCATAATTAGTTACATTCTACACTACTATAAGGTAAGTGTCAACTTTCTGAACGAGCAGGGCACATCGGTAACACTTCTAAATCTATGGCAAAAGAAGAATTTATTGATAAATTTATCGCACGATTAAACTTTGTTGGCAGTGCAACTGAGCAAGAAATGACCAAAATAGCTTCAGGAGCTAGTGAAAAGGGTCAGAAGTTCTAATTGGGCTATATGAATAAGATAGACGTGATAAAATCAAAAAGCAAGGGTCGTTCAAAAAGAAAAGTGTTACCGATGTATCTCAGCCTACTCACTTTCTTCTAGTATGTTAAGCGAACTCTAAACTGTTACACATAAACGAACTCTGAATTTTTACACT